>JAIDUV010000024.1 GCA_029060025.1 Clostridia bacterium
GTCATTTGCCACATCTTTCTTTCCATAGACGCAACCAAAGCGTTGTTGGCGTCGACGATAGAATAATTCCAGCCGATGATATTGCCGTCTATCTTCCAAGCATTGCAGTCTACCTCAAACTTTTGAGTGAAGAAAGTAAATTTTTTCTTGACTCTTCCCACTTCCTGTCCATTGACAAAAAGTCTGAATTGCGGCATAAAATCAAAAAACTTTGACTTTAGTTCCGCAATATTTTCTCCCTGTGCATTGTAGATTTCGTATCTTTTTGGAATACTAACTCTACCTTGAATTCTGTAAGCAACCTGTCCTTCTTCGTCATAAACTTCGTACTTACCTGCAAAAGACATCATTTTTTGTTTAAACGTAAGTATCATAATATTGTTCTCCCTTATAATTATATTTTAAAGCGTTGCCGCTTTATTGCCTTATACCTAGTTTGGACGCAGAATATCCGTCTAACCTGTATTCTACACTGCCCAATTCTATATTTCTGTTGCCGCCGTGATAATCCGTACCGCCGGTAGCAATAAGTCCGTTTCGTTTTGCTACGGATAGAATAGTCTTGCTCATCATCTCGTCGTGCGTCGGATAATACGCTTCAACTCCCGCAAGTCCAAATGACTTCAAGCCCTCTACAAGCGTCTCCAACTTGCGTTGTTGAACAAGTCTCAACGGATGCGCAATCACGGCAAAGCCTCCCGCTTTGTTAATAAGTTCTACGCCCTGAATGGGAGTGATTCTCTTGGAAGGATAATACGCCTTTCCGTTTGCGCCGAGATATTTGTCAAATGCTTCCGGAATACTTGACACGTATCCTGCCGACATCATAAGTTTTGCAATATGAAGTCTGCCTACGCTTGCGCTGTCTGTCGGCAATTGTTCTCTGTCAATCTTTATACCCAAGGCATTGAGTTTGTCGAGAATAAGCCCCGCCCTCTCCTTGCGCTTGTTTTCAAAATAATCGAGTTTTTCCAAAAGCATAGCGTTGTTTTCGTCAAAAGCATATCCCAATATATGTATCTCTTGCGTGGAAAACGTCGACAACTCAACGCCGTTGATATATTGTATGCCCTTGGATAAAGCATATTCTTTGGCGGTTGAGTTTGCCTTAATGCAATCGTGGTCGGTGATAGACAGACACTTGATGCCAAGACTTTTAGCCTTGTCAACTATTGTCTCCGGCGTGTCCGTGCCGTCACTCAATACGCTATGTACGTGCAAATCTATCTTCATCATTCTCCTATATCGTCCACGTCACTTGCAATCAACTTTTCTTCTTCGTCTTGCGGCAATTCTCCGCCTGCTTTTGCAAGTCTTTTGTTGATCAAATCGTTTCGTCTTTCCATTTCGCTTATATTTTTGACTACCGTCTCAGCCTGTCCTTTTACCTTTGAGACAAGTTCGGTATACTTTCTGAAATCTTTTTGGAACTGTTGCAAGGTCTTTGCAATCTCTCCGCTTTGCTTTTGTATCTTTAGCGTCGTAAAACCAACTTGCAAACTGTTGAGAAGCGCTGTTACGGTGGTAGGTCCGCAAATAGTCACGTGATACTCCGTCTGTATTTGAGCAGTCAACGCGCTGTCCTTTGCTATCTCTGCATAAAGCCCTTCGCTTGGCAAATACATTACGGCAAAAGGCGTAGTAGAGTTGATTCTTATGTACTTCTGAGATATGCTCTTTGCCTCTTTCTTAATTTGCGCAACGAGTTCTTTTTTTGCGATTTCTATCCGCAATGGGTCTCCGCTCTCGCTTGCGTTGACAAGTTCTACGTAGCGGTCAAGAGGAAATTTGCAATCTATTGGCAAATACAACACTTCGCCGTTTTGTCCGGGCATAACAATGACAAAATCAACCATTTCTTGCGAATTTTTGTCAAGTCTGAACTGCCGTTGATATTGCTCCGGAGACAAAATCTGATCGAGAAGGCTCTCAAGCGCAACTTCGCCCCAACCGCCTCTCGTCTTGACATTGGCAAACATCTTATTTAGATTGCCGACTTTGCCTGTCAATTCCTTCATTTCGCCAAAGCCTTGCTGTACGCTGTCTATAGATTTTTGAACAACCTCAAAGGCGCTGGTAATTCTGCTGTTGAGAGTAGACGTAAGTTTTTCGTCGACAGTCTCTCTCATCTTTTCGAGTTGAGCCGCGTTGTTGTCGCGCACTCTCTCAAGTTGGCTTCTGTTGTCGTCTCTCACTTCTTTGAGTGATTGCTTGAGATCTTCACCTATCCTATCAAGAGACTTTTCTATAGTCTTGCTCATTTTGTCAAGCGCGTCCTGCATTTCGCTTTTGAGAGAATTGAGAGAATCTACCGTCACTTTGCTCATATCTGCCGTCGCATTCTTCATCTCTTTTCGTATCTCTTCCAACGTCTCTTTGGTCGTGGTAAGATTGTCTTTCAACGTCTCTTTAAAACCGTTCATATAGAAGTCTAACATAGACGCCATAGACGTGTTAGATGTATTTATGACGTTTGTAAGATTGACAGATAGATTATCTTTCTCCCTCGTAACGTGCTCGTTTATTAGATTTTTGACTTCATTGAGATTGTTGTTGAGCGTATCTATTTCGCCCATAACGTCTTCGCCGCCCTTTGCGCCCTTGTGCTTTTTCTTGGACGACAAAAGATTGACGATGCTAAGAGCAACGCTCACACAAAGCAATACTATCGCAACAATCAATAACGCTTTTTCCATTTTTCACACCTTTTTATTTTTCTTTCCGCTATGCCCATAAGAGTGTCTTTATTGTTGGCAACGCCGCCTCTCAAAGCAGTGTCCCATATCTCGTTGAGCGTCTGACCTATCTCCTTGCCGTCATAGCCGAGCGATTGCAAATCTTTGCCGTTGATAGCAAGTTCTTTGATACTCATAGGCACCTTTTCTTCAAGCATCTTGGCGTATATCTTCCTCAACTTGTCTGCAGTCCTTGAACTTTGAAAATATCCTGTACCTATGCAATCTGCTTCAAAAAGCGCAAGCATATCGTCGAATATGTCAAGATTATTGGCAATAAACCGCCTGCACTTACTCTCCTTGGTATTGCCGTTGATATCAAACATATGCAACTTCACCATTCGCGCCGTGCGCTCTATCTGACGGTTAGGATATTTGAGCCTATGCATAATATCCTCTGTCATTTCTGCGCCGACCGTATTATGAAAATACATATTGCCGTCTTTTGCCTGACACACACCCTTTGCTATATCGTGGAACAACGCTGCCAATCGCACTTGCGGAGGACATTCCTTTACGACTTTGAAAGTATGCTCAAGCACGTCGTATTTGTGATACTCAGCTTTTTGCGGCACGCCGTCGTTTGCCGCCAGTTCTGGCAAAATGATTTTTAAAGCCCCGATATCGCGCATAAGACAAAGCGCTTTGTAGCAATGCTCACCCGCCAAAATTCTGTTGAGTTCTTCCCTTATTCTCTCGACGCTTATCTCATTGAGTCTGCCGACAAGCCTCTTGGCGCTCTCATAGGTACGCGGCTCTATCTCATATCCTAAAGTAGATACAAAACGCGCTAGTCTCAATATTCTCAAGCCGTCCTGCGACAGTACGGTATCTGGCTCTACCGTCGTAGATAATACGCTACGCTCTATATCCTCTATACCGCCCAGAGGGTCTATGATTCTTCCTTCTTTGATATCGTAATATATTGCGTTGCACTTAAAGTCGCGTCTTCTTGCGTCTACCGTCAAATCGTCGGTAAATTCCACTTGAGTAGGAGTATGCACACCGCTTCCCGAAGGATAACTGTCGATACGAAAAGTCGTATATTCATAGGTGCTTTTTCCCTTGATAACGACAGTACCCAATCTAGGTGACGCGCTCACTACTCCATAGGCAGTCTTGTCCAATATCTCAACCAGTTCTTCGGGCTTAACTCCTCCCGCAAGGTCGATATCGTAGCAGTCCTTTCCTCTCAAATAATCTCTTACACAGCCGCCTACGGCATAGAGCGGCTTATCTATAGGAAAATAACTTGCAAGTTCTTTGAGTTCAACACTCGTCTTTTCGTCAAACAATCTATATCCTCGTCAATCTGTTATTTCAAGTACGCCGACGTATGGCAAATTGCGATACTTTTCGTCGTAATCCAATCCATATCCTATGACAAATTCGTCGGGTATGGAATATCCCACATAGTCTGCCTCAAAATCTGTAGTCCTACGACTCGGCTTATCCAAAAACGAACATACCTTAATGCTCTTTGCGCCTCTATGTGCGAGCAAAGCCGTAAGCGCCTTCATAGTATTGCCGCTGTCTATTATATCTTCTATCAAGAGCACGTCGTCTCCGCTTATATCTTTGAACAGATCCTTTTTTATCTTGACGTTACCGCTCGACACCGTGCCCGAGCCGTAACTCGACACTGCCATAGTATCAAATCTCATAGGAAGATTTATCTTACGTACCAAGTCTCCGTAAAAAACAATAGACCCTTTGAGTATGGCAACGACAACCGGACATTTGCCCGCATAATCTTGCTCGATTTGCTTTCCCAGTTCTGCCACTCTCTTTGCAATTTTTTCTTCGTCAATCAATACGCTTTTTATTCTTTCCATACCTTCATCCTTCGTCAATTGTCTTTCTTTATTATCGTCATATACGCCACGTTCTGGGTATCTTCGTCTACCTTGACAATATCTGCTATCTCATACTGTGGAAGCGCATATACAATATTCTCTTTTGCAAGAACCACGATATTTTCTCTGTTTCGCTTTGGCGCTTTAATATCCGTGAGATAGTCCCCAAGGCTTTTATTAGAGCCTTTGTATCTCTTGAAAGTATCTCCTACTCTTCTGTTGCGTATTTCACACCCGCAAAGTTTGTCAAAGTCACAACGCAACTTACCTACTTGCTCCTTTGACAATCTCAATATTTCTTCGCCCAAATCATAATCTCCGTATCCGTCTATACGACCGCCGTACGTTTTCTCTTGCAACTTAGCAAGCACGACGTATTCGCCCTCTCTGTGCGCCGTAAGCGAAAACGGCAAACTTACGCTTGCGCCCATAGGCTTGTCCTTAAGCGCAATAATCGCGTCGATATGCTTTTGACTCAAATCTACTCTCGTAGTAATGCCGTCGACGGCATTTATTACCGTGTTTGCCGCAATGACTCTCTCGCCTTGCAATACGGCAAGAGGTATGTAAGTTTCGCCATTCTTTACGGTATAATTGTTGCTAAGTCCGTCCAAGTATTCGCATATCTCTGCGGCTCTTTCCGACAGTCTCAAGATATTGCAGTCTGCTCCGCCGTACGCCTCTCGTATCAACGGCAAAATCTGTAATCTCAATTTGTTGCGCGTATAATCCTCGCTGTCATTAGAAGAGTCGTCCACGTAAGGTATATCATTGGCAAGAATATACTCCTCGATTTGCTCCCTCGACACTTTCAACATAGGACGAAGCAACAACCCATCGTCAAGGCTCATGCCCCTCAAGCCCTTGATACCGCTGCCGCGGAAAATATGCATAAGCACGCTTTCCACCTGGTCTTGCGCGTGATGCGCGGTAACTACTCTTTGCGCCTGTTCGTCTTCAACTACTTGCGCAAATATCTGACGGCGTCTTATTCTCGCGCCTTGCTCGACGGTATATCCGCCCTCCTTGCAAAACGTGGGAATGTCTTCTTCGTATGCCTTGCAATCTACGCCGTGCAACTTGCAATATTCCAAGACAAAATCTCTGTCTCTTCTGCCCTCGTCACCACGCAAATTGTGGTGTACCGTAACGACAAAAAATTTATCTTTAGAGAAGTTTTGGCAAAACCAATGCAGAAGCGCCATAGAATCTCTGCCGCCGCTGATTGCCAGCGCCAACTTATCAAAAGTGTTTAAATAGTCTGTCGTATACCTATCCAGCATAAATACATTATAATATAAAATATAAAATAAAGCAATATCTTTGACTTTATGTTTGGCTTTTTACTGCAAATAAAATCAGGCTTCCCTGTCGGAAAGCCTGCAAAACAATCTAAGAATTTTGATTTAATAGAATTGTTAGGATAAGAGCATACGGTCGTTGGCAAACTCTCCGTCACTGTTTTGCTCAAACTTGAGAAGCAGGTCTTGCACAGTAAGATTTTTCTTTTCTTCTCCGCTCACGTCGTAGATAATATTGCCGTTCATCATCATTATAAGTCTGTTGCCGTAACTAATAGCGTCTTTCATATTGTGCGTAATCATTACGGTAGTTATCTTATCCTTGCCTGTAATCTCATCCGTAAGGCTCAATACCTTGCTTGCAGTCTTTGGGTCAAGCGCCGCAGTATGCTCGTCAAGAAGCAATACTTTCGGTTTGATAAGAGTTGCCATAAGCAAAGTCAAAGCCTGTCTCTGTCCACCGGAAAGCAATCCGACTTTGGTAGTCATTCTGTCTTCAAGATTTAGATCGAGCATTTTGAGTTTTTCTCTAAACAGTTCTCTTTCTTCTTTTGTTATATTCCAACGAAGTCCGCGTCTTTTGCCGCGCCTGTTGGCAAGCGCCAAATTCTCTTCTATGCTCATATTTGCGGCAGTGCCTACCATAGGGTCTTGAAACACTCTGCCTATCATAGCAGCGCGCTTATATTCCGGCATCTTGGTGATGTCAAGCGTGGTCACGCTTTGAGTCGGAGTTTCTTCAACGCTTGAAGCGTCTTTTTTATTTTTTCTCTTCTTTTTAAGTTCTACGCCGTCGATAGTAATTTTTCCCTCTTCGGGAGTAAATACGCCTGCAATAATGTTCAACATCGTAGACTTGCCTGCTCCGTTACCGCCAATGACAGTGATAAAATCTCCGTCGTTTATCTTGAGATTGAGATCTACAAGCGCCTTTTTCTCATTGACAGTGCCTATATTGAAAGTCTTGTGTATTCCTTGAAGTTCCAACATATCACACCTCCCCGACGAGATTTGAATCCTCGCCTGTCGCAGTTTGCTCTGCTTGCTGATCTTGTGTCACTGTTGCTTCGCTTAATTCTTGACTGACGTCAAAATCAGTTGCGACCTTTTCTTCTTTCAATGAGCCTCCGCCTCCATTAGACGCATTACCGTCGCCTTTCTTTGATTTGCGCGACGCTTTCTTTATTTTCTCCTTGATAAGAGGTATTGACAATATAACGACTACAAGTATCGCAGTCATAATCTTCACAGAATCAGGACTAATATTTGTTAAAAATATAAAAGCAATTATAATACGGTATATTATGCTACCAAGCGCAACGCTGATAAGTCTAACCCAAAATGGAAATTTGTTAGACAAAATGCCCTCACCAATAATTATTGCCGCCAAGCCTGCTACTATAGACCCGACGCCCATAGTATTTGACGAACTGCTTTGTTGAAAGGTAATCAAAGCGCCAGACAATGCGACAAGAGCATTGGAAATAACCAAACCAAGTATTTTTGAACTTTGCGTATTTATGCCCTGCGCTTTTGCCATCTTCTCATTATTACCTATTGCGCGCATTGCGCTACCTGTCTCCGTACCGAAGAACCAATAGATAAGTCCTATGACTATTGCAACTGCTAAAACGCCCACGATAAATATTACCCAATTGCGTCCTATCGGCATAAATTCTCCGATTTTTGTAAACAAAGTACCGACAGCCCCTAATCCAATGTTAGGCGTAGCGTTTCCTGTTCCTATTCCCATAATAAACATATTGATAGAATAGAGTCCAGTCATTGTAAGAATACCTGCCAAAATAGGCGCAATCTTGAGTTTTGTATTCAAAAGACCTGTGACAAGTCCTGCCAATCCTCCTAAAACCATTGCTACTAAAAGCGCAATTATTGCCATAAACGTACCTTGTCCGGCTCCCTTTGTAACAAAATCCTTGCTCAAAGTCATAATTATTGCAGCAGTTGCGCCACCTGTCGCAAAACTGCCCTCTACCGTCAAGTCGGCAAAATCAAGAATACGATAGGATATGTATACTCCTATCGCCATAATTGCCCAAAGCAATCCTTGATTTACACCTGTCAATAGTGTGTCAAAAAATACCATAATTCACCTTAAACCGCGGATGATAATACATCCGCGGAAATTGTCATTGCGTAATTTACTTCGCTACCTTATCCAATACTGATTGCGGAATCGTAAAACCTATTTCGCTTGCAACCGTTTGGTTGATAGAAAGTTCAAAGTTTTGAGGATCTTCATATCCTATTTCCTTGGGGGTCTTCTTACCGGTAAGAATATCGTACGCCATCTCTGCCGCCCTCACGCCTATAGCATAATAGTCTACGCCGTAAGTTGCGATACCGCACTTATTATTCATTTCATTTTCGCCGCATACAATAGGAAGATTTGCGCCGTCTTTATTAAAAGCGTGCACAGAATCTGCGGCAGCCGCCAATTTGTTGTCCGTAGGAATATAAACGCAATCTACGCCGTCGCGCTTAAAAGCATTTAATGCATTGGCAACGTCGTCTATCGTAGAGATTCCTCTTGCCGTAAATTGCAAGCCTTTGGACACAGCGTAATCTTTTACCATATCTCTTTGAACAATAGAGTTGGCTTCGTCAGTTGAATATAGCACGGCAATTTTCTTTGCGTTGGGAATAAGTTCGACCATTAAATCAACTTGTTTATTGATATCGTTAAGATCCGTCGTTCCTGCGATATTATCGGCAGTCAATTTTGCGTCTTTAGCAGACGTGACAGCGCTGAATACTATCGGCAATGTATTCGTTTCTGCCGCAACAGCCTGCGCCGACGGCGTAGCAATAGCAAAAATCAAATCCACTCTTTGAGTTATCAAAGTCTGTGCGGCTGTAGTATTGTTTGTGGTTTCGCCGCTTGCATTTCTATACAAAAACTTAACCGTCTTGCCATCTTCTTCAAAAAGTTGGGATAATCTGTCTTGGAATCCTTCATTCGACTTGTTAAGAGCCACGTGTTGAATATGTTGAACGATACCCACAGTATAATCTGCCGGTGTACAGCCTGCAAATGCGAATACCGAACACGCCATAACTGCAATCAATAAAACTGCTATTATAATCTTTTTCATAATTGTCTCCAATGTAATTTTATAATGGTCTTACCATTTGATTTCTCGGTTATTACAACTTACGGACAGTAATATGCTGTCCGTATCTATTACGTTAAGCGGCTACCTTATCCATTACGGTTTGAGGTATTGTAAAACCAATATCCTTTGCAACCTTTTCATTGATAGCGTATCTGCCCTTTGTAAAATCAGTCTTGATTTCAACGTATTTGCTCTCGTTTTTACCGGTAAGCATATCAAATACTTCTTGAGCCGCTTGCGCTCCCATTGCATAATAGTCTACCGCATAAGTAGCAACGCCGCAATACTCGTTGAAATTTATATCTCCGCAAACCATAGGCATACTCGCAACTTCTCTTGCCTCAATACCGTTGTTTGAGGTATAAATATTAGTATTGCCTCTTTCGTGAATCTTCGGACCTATTTGCACACTTGCCAAAGTGTTGTCAACCGGAACAAACACACAGCCTACGCCGTCGGCTTTCATATTGTTGAGAGCCTCTCTTATATGTCCGTCGTGCGTCTTATCCTCTTGCTTGTCGTATCCTACAACGACTACGTTTTGTTCGCCAACAAGTTGAATGAGATATTCTTTTGCCAGTTCTACCTGGATTTCCATATTAACGTCTGCTTTGGTCTTATTTTCCGCATTTGCAGGCTTGCAATAAAGAATACCCAACTTTGCCGCGTCCGGAGCAAGCATTCTCATCAATTCGACTTGTTTCTCAATTTGAACGCGCAAATCGTCTTTTTGCAAATTTCTGTCGGCTATAGCAGCCTGCGCAAATACCATAGGCGTATTACCCGCGTCATTCAATACGGCGTCTGCCGAAGATTGCGACAACGTAAGCAAGACGCTTGCGCCCTTTTTCTTCATATAATCTAAGTTACTCTTCTCGCTTTGGGCTATATCTTCTTCCTTGTCTCCGCCAGACTTTCTATAAATGTACTTATACGTCTTTCCGGCGTCACTCATAAGTTTTGAAAGCGTTTCTCTAAATCCTTTTTGAACCATATCCGAAGAAAAGTGCTCGGAATTTTCCATAACGCCTATTACATAATCTACCTTTTGGCAGCCGGCAAAGGCAAAAAGCGACGTTGCCAATACTGCAACCAATAAAACTACTACGGCAATTCTTTTTTTCATAAAAATCTCCTTATCCGAAAGAGCAAACAAACTCCTACGATATCTATTTTACATATAAATCCGACAATTGTCAATACAAAAGCCTAATCATATTTTAATAATTGTATTATAAACGTATTTTTATAAATATAACGTTTTTCTATTTTCAAAATTAAAAATGTATGCTAAAATGACATTGTAATAAATTTTAAATCAAGAGCCTTTACTCAAGGCGCTTAGGAGGAAGACCTTTATGGATTATATGAAAGAATCTCTCAAAAAACACTATGAGTGGAAAGGAAAACTCGAAGTCGTATCGCGCGCAAAGGTCGAGAATAAAGAAGACCTCTCTCTTGCCTACACCCCTGGCGTTGCGCAAGCGTGTCTTGAAATTCAAAAAGATATAGACAAATCATACGATCTGACAAGACGATGGAATACAGTCGCAGTCGTCACCGACGGCACGGCGGTGCTAGGACTCGGAGACATCGGTCCCGAAGCAGGTATGCCGGTGATGGAAGGCAAGTGCGTGCTTTTCAAGGAATTTGGCGGCGTAGATGCAATACCTCTTTGCGTAAAGTCAAAAGAGGTCGACGACATAGTCAAGACGGTTGCCCTCATATCGGGAAGTTTCGGCGGCGTCAACCTTGAAGACATCTCTGCTCCAAGATGTTTTGAAATAGAAAGAAAACTCAAAGAATGTACGGATATTCCAATATTCCACGACGACCAGCACGGCACGGCAGTAGTCACTGCGGCGGCGCTTATCAACGCCCTTAAAATCGTCGGCAAAGACTGGAAAGACGTAACCGTCACTTTCAGCGGAGCGGGCGCGGCAGGAAGCGCAATTGCAAAACTTCTCAATAAGTTGGGCGTAAAAGACATTCTCGTATGCAATCGCAAAGGTATTATTTGCAAAGACGTCAACGAGCCTAAAGGCAATGAAGAGATAGTAGAGATAACCAACAAGACTTGCCGTCAAGGCACTCTCGCAGACGCAATGAAAGGCGCGGATATACTCATAGGTGTGTCTGCCCCCGGTATCGTCATGCAAGATATGGTGCGCTCTATGGCAAAAGACGCAATAGTTATGGCAATGGCAAACCCGGTACCGGAGATTATGCCTGAACTTGCAAAAGAAGCGGGTGCAAAAGTCGTCGGCACAGGCCGTAGCGACTTCCCTAACCAAATCAACAACGTGCTTGCATTCCCCGGCATATTCAGAGGCGCTCTTGACGTAAGAGCAAAGGAAATCAACGAAGATATGAAGATGGCTGCTGCAAAAGCAATCGCAAGCCTTGTAAGTGACGAAGAACTAAATCCCGATTATATTCTCCCAATGGCATTCGACAGCCGCATAGGCAAGACGGTCGCAAAGGCTGTAGCAGACGCGGCAAGAAAGACAGGAGCCGCAAGAATATAAGATAATTTGTCGAGCAACAGTAAAATAAAAAGGCTATTCAGCAAAGAATAGCCTTTTTTAATTAAGAATAAATTTACTAACTAATTTATCAAATCTCAACGATTACTTCTTCCGTACTGTAGAAAAAACTATCGTCGTTTTTGTTGCATAAAAAACTTACAACGGCTCTCACTCTATAAGTTCCCTTTTCCAATTGTAATTGAACTTTCTTAGTTACTTTTTGTTTACACATTATCCAATGATTTATCGCAATGCTTGGGTACCCTATTGGAATATCGTCGTTTATCTCTTTACATTCCACGTGGACTATTGACGCAAGATTAAAGGTCTCGCCGTCGGAAATTGCCTTGCCGCTATGCCAAGACTTGTTGCGAAATTCAACTACTACTGTCAACTCGTTGCCGTCGACATTTACGCTTTTGAGCGAAAGAGCAAAGTCGTCTTGCTTAAATTCTCTTGACGAACATCCACAAAATGACAAAAGCAATAGAGAAATTATCAATGCTATTAAGACAACGCGCGCCGTCACTTTTTTCAAATATACCACCGTCCTCACTAAATCTTTAAATTATTATAACATACCTATATGCAAAAAGGAAGTTCAAACAGAACTTCCTTGATTTTTTGCGTTAAATCAACTTTGCCATATAAAAATTATTTATTCAACGCCGCGGTCACTTCTGACGGAACGGTTACGGTAGTGCTTCCAAATGCGCTTATCTTTATGTCAGACTCAAAAGAATCAACATAGGTCTTGTCATTGGCAGACCAAGTATATGCCTCAATCATATAAATGCCTGTAACTTTTTCGTCAGAAACAGTAATTTTGTATTCAACAGTCTCTTTGTCACCGTCACTGTCAACCTCTTCTACCTTGAATTCAAAGCCGTTTGCTGTCTTTGTATATATTGCGGCAGGAATACTATTGAAAATACTGAATATATAAGTTTGAATCATTGACTTATTATAGTCCTTAATTGTAGAGACATCTCCAGCGGAATTATTGATTGCCATCCACTTTACTTCGTCATCTGCGCCGTAAGTTTTGTTGACAGCGGCAATACTATCACCGTTTTTCACCACGTAACTTACCATATCGTATCTCTCTTCATCTTTACCAGGAGCACGATTGTTGTATCTCGTTTCGTCATAATATTTTACGCTATACGATGCTTCGGCAGTAAATTTAAATTCGGTGGCTGAGTTGAATATGGGTTTTTCATCCTCTTCTTCTTTCTCCATACCAACTGCGGTCACAGTACAATTCTCATATTTGCTGCCTTCTGTAAGCATTTTGACGTAACTATTCGTCACACGCTCGCCGATTTCGGGAGTAGATACCATAAATTTGTATTTCTCGCCGTACTTGAGTACGTATACAGTCTGCGTTGCCTCGCTAAAATCTGCCTCTTTGTTACTATTCGGTGCCAAAGCGATTTTTACTTTGACAGCAAATTTTTCTGCAGATACAAAGCCTGTCTTCTGATCGTCCGACAGTTTGATATTGTCCCCTGCTACTTCGCCTTTGCTTTCGTGACTCACATATTCTGCGAGCACAACGTCTAATTCTTGTTGCATTAAATCAAGATGCATTGAGAATGCGAGTTCTTCTTTGACATAACCCTTTAGCGCGTCTTCAACAGATGCGTATTCGCTATCGGAGACAGCAACGACCTTGACGCTATTGTCAGTTTTGTCACACGCTATAACCGACACGATAAGACAGGCCACAATCGTGATTATGCCAAATACTTTTAACATCTTCTTCATTTAAAATTCCTCCAAATAGTGTTTTGCCTATAATTAAGGCTTATATATATTCTAACTACCAAAAAATATCTTGTCAACTGTTTGGGTTATAAATTTTAACTATTCGATATAATACTAAAAAAGGAAGTCCTCGTTATAAGAACTTCCTTGATTTTTTATTTAGATTTCTCCGCTACGGTCAAGATACGTAACTTGTAGTAACAAATCTTGATTATTTCTTTGCGCCGTAATATGCGTTGAGATACATTTGCTTGATTTCTTTCATAAGCGGATATCTCGGATTTGCGCCTGTGCATTGGTCGTCGAATGCGTCTTCTACCATTTGGTCAAGCGTGGAGAGGAACTTCTCTTCTTCTACGCCGTATTCCTTGATAGTCGACTTGATGCCGACAGCCTTTTTCAACTTGTCGATTTCTGCAATGAGAGCCTCAACCTTTTCTTCGTCAGTCTTGCCCTTGCAACCCAACATAGTAGCCACGTCAGCGTATCTCTTCAAAGCCTGCGGATACTTATATTGCGGGAAGGTACCCATCTTGACAGGGTCTTCTACGCTGTTGAATCTGATTACTTCGTCTATCATCAAAGCGTTGGCAACGCCGTGCGGCAAGTGATGATAAGAGCCGAGTTTGTGAGCCATTGAGTGACATACGCCAAGGAACGCATTGGCAAATGCCATACCTGCCATACAGGAAGCGTGAGCCATCTCCTCTCTTGCCTCTGCGTCGTGAGCGCCGAGTTCGTACGCTCTTGGCAAATACTTGAATATCAATTGTATAGCCTCTTTTGCAATACCGTTGGTGAAGTCGGTTGCCATAATCGAAGCAATTGCCTCCAATGCGTGCGTCAAAGCGTCGATACCCGAAGCAGACGTAAGTCCCTTAGGAATATTCATCATCAAATCAGCGTCAATTATTGCCATATCAGGCAAAAGTTCGTAATCTGCAAGAGGATATTTAGTACCGCTATTCTCGTCGGTGATTACGGCAAACGGCGTAACTTCAGAGCCTGTACCTGCCGTAGTTGCGACTGCGATAAAGGTAGCCTTGTCACCCATATGCGGGAAGGTATATACTCTCTTACGGATATCCATAAATCTCATTGCAAGGTCTTGGAAGTCAATTTCCGGATGCTCGTAAAGTACCCACATAATCTTGCCTGCGTCCATAGCCGAACCGCCGCCGACTGCGATAATTACGTCAGGCTGGAATTCTTTCATAGCCTTTGCGCCTTCCATTGCGCAACCGAGAGTAGGATCCGGCGCGACATTGAAGAAAGTCGTGTGTCCTATATTCATCTCGTCTAATCTATCGGTAATTGCCTTTGTAAATCCGCTTTGATACAAGAAAGAGTCTGTGACGATAAACGCCTTCTTTTTGCCCATTACATCCTTGAGTTCTCTCAAAGCAACGCCGAGACAACCCTTCTTGAAATATACCTTTTCAGGCGCTCTAAACCACAACATATTCTCTCTCCTTTCCGCTACTGTCTTGATATTGATAAGGTGCTTTACACCGACGTTTTCGCTTACGCTGTTGCCGCCCCAACTTCCGCAGCCGAGCGTCAAAGACGGAGCAAGTTTGAAGTTGTAAAGATCACCTATACCGCCTTGCGAAGAAGGTGTGTTGATAAGAATACGGCAAGTGCGCATTCTGTTTTGGAATTTTTCTATCTTATCTTTGCCAGTCTCTGTATTGACGTACAACGAAGAGGTGTGTCCAAGTCCGCCGTCGTCAATGAGTTTTGAAGCCTTGTCAAGAGCATCGTCAAAATCCTTTGCCTTGTACATAGCAAGCACTGGAGAAAGTTTTTCGTGAGCGAACTCTTCACTCAATTCCACACTCTTAACTTCGCCTACGAGCACTTTTGCAGTCTCCGGTACTTCAAAGCCTGCCATCTTAGCGATAACGCACGCAGGTTGACCAACTATCTTTGCGTTTAAAGCGCCGTTGATAAGAATGGTCTTTCTCACTTTTTCCGTCTGCTTTGCGTCAAGGAAGTATGCGCCTCTGTATTGCATCTCTGCCTTAAATTCGTCATATACTTTGTCAAGAACAATAGTAGATTGCTCTGACGCGCAAATCATACCGTTGTCGAAAGTCTTGGAGTGAAGAATGGACGACGCTGCCATCTTTATATCTGCGCTGTCGTCAACAATAGCGGGAGTATTACCTGCGCCAACGCCTACTGCCGGCTTACCGGAAGAGTATGCAGCCTTGACCATACCCGGACCGCCGGTAGCCAAAATTATATCAGCCTCTTTCATAATCATACCCGAAAGCGGTACGGAAGGCTCGTCTATCCAACCGATGATGCCCTCTGGAGCGCCCGCCTTAACAGCAGCCTCAAGAACTACTTTTGCCGCCTCAATCGTACTTTTCTTTGCTCTGGGGTGCGGAGAAAAGATAAGACCGTTGCGAGTCTTGAGAGCAAGAAGCGACTTGAATATTGCCGTAGACGTAGGATTGGTCGTAGGAATTACAGCCGCAATAACGCCGATAGGCTCTGCTATCTTAGTGATACCGAAAGCCTCGTCTCTTTCTATTACTCCGCAAGTCTTGACGTCTTTGTAAGTATTGTAAATATACTCCGAAGCGTAGTGATTTTTGATAACCTTGTCTTCGACGATTCCCATACCAGTCTCTTCGACTGCCATCTTTGCAAGAGGTATTCTCTGCTTGTTGGCAGCCATAGCGGCAGCAAAGAAAATCTTGTCAACTTGCTCTTGTGTGTAAGTTGCGTAGATTGCTTGCGCCTTTCTGACTTCTTCAAGTTTTGCCAAAAGGGTTTGCTCATCGTTTACGATTTGAGTGTTTGCCATTTTATATTCCATCCTTTAAAATTTTTGTCTGTATTATTGTGTTTACCTTTAAAAAGTTTATTCTACTGCAATGAGTTTTGACATAGTATCATTATAAATTCTTGCAATATTTATTACTTTTTAAGGTGCCTACTTCATATTTGTTAAATTTTTAACAAATTGATAACACATACATTTTATACAATTGATAGTATTATGTCAACAAATTTGATATACATTTTTTGAAAATAGTTAAAATTTTAACAAATACCCAATATACTGTAGGCTCTTTGCAAATCTGCCTTATTTCCTTCTCGGTATTTTTCATAAGGAAAAGGCTTATTCAATCTGTCGTATTTGCTTTCGCAAAGTTTGCGGAATGCCAAGAATTTGACTTCTTTGATACAGGAATACTTGTCTTTTATCTCCTTAAGCGTCTGCAATTTCTCCTCTGTGTCGTTGAGCGTAGGCACAAGCACGTTGGTCATTGTGACAAACTTATCTTTTGACTGACAGATATCCAAAAACTCAAAAACCTTTGAATTTATCTCTTGCTCTTGATTTTTTATATCAAGCCTTATGCCGTCGCTAACCGCTATAAGTTCTGTGTCGCAGATAAGCCCATTAGTCTCTATGATTACGCTGATATTCTCTTCGTGTAACGCCGCGATAAGTCCTTTGCAAAAGTCGGCTTGCAAAAACGGCTCGCCACCCGATAAGGTGACGCCGCCGTTCTTAATATAACTTTTATATCTTTTAATTCTTGATACGAGATCGGACAAAGTTACTTCAATGCCCTTTTCCGTCCAAGTCTCTGGGTTGTGGCAAAAACCGCAACGCATATTGCATCCGGTGAAAAACACCACGCAACGCAAGCCCTTGCCGTCTACCGCCGAGCCGTTGTATACAGAATCTATTCTCGCCTTACATCTCTCCATGATAGGTTCTCTTCAAGACTTCAAGTTGTTGCGGTTTTGAAAGTTTGTGGAAGTTGACCGCATATCCGGATACACGTATTGTGATATTTGGGTACATCTCGGGATTTTCCATTGCCGCTACGAGTTTTGCCCTGTCAAGCACGTTGACGTTGAGGTGGTGACCGCCGTTTTCAAAATAGCCGTTGAGCATATCCGAAAGATTGGATACTCTCTTTTCCATATTCTCGCCAAGCGCGTTTGGCAAAATCGAGAAGGTATTGGAGATACCGTCTTGACAACAGTTGTACGGCAATTTAGATACCGAGTTGAGTGATGCCAACGCTCCGCAAGTCTCTCTGTTGTGCATTGGGTTTGCGCCCGGAGCAAACGGCTCGCCTTTCTTTCTGCCATCTGGAGTTGAGCCGGTCTTCTTGCCGTATACTACGTTGGACGTAATAGTCAAAGCAGAAAGCGTGTGAATTGAATCTCTATAAGTCGGAATTTTCTTTAATTCGTTGCTAAATCTCGTCAATACGTCTACCGCAATAGCGTCTACTCTGTCGTCGTCATTACCGTATTTGGGGAAATCGCCCTTGATTTCAAAGTCTTCGATAAGACCGCTCTCACCGTATATCGGAGTTACTTCTGCGTATTTGATTGCCGACAAAGAGTCTGCAATAACCGATAGACCCGCTACGCCGCACGCCATAAATCTCGTGACCTCAGTGTCGTGCAACGCCATCTGTATCTTCTCGTAAGCGTACTTGTCGTGCATTCTGTGAATTACGTTGAGCGTATTGATATAGAGTCTGCTCATCCAAGCGCAATACTTGTCAAACGCTTGCATTACTTCGTCATAGTTGAGTTTGCCCTTAAACTGTTTGCCCTCCGGCGCAACCTGCATACCGTAATTCTCATCCTTACCGCCGTTGAGCGTCAAAAGAAGAAGTTTTGCAAGGTTACATCTAGCGCCAAAGAATTGCATTTGCTTGCCCACTTGCATTGCAGATACGCAACAAGCAATGGCATAATCGTCTCCGTACATAGGACGCATCAAATCGTCATTCTCGTACTGTATGGAATCTGTGTCAATAGATACTTGAGCGCAGAATTTCTTGAAGTTGTCGGGCAAATTATCAGACCAAAGTATCGTCAAATTGGGCTCGGGAGCGCTACCCAAAGTATAGAGTGTGTTGAGCATTCTGAAAGAGTTCTTCGTGACGAGCGTTCTGCCGTCGTTAGACATACCGCCTACGCTCTCCGTCGTCCAGGTCGGGTCTCCGCCGAAAAGGTCGTTGTATTCGGGAGTACGCAACTGTCTCGAAAGACGAAGTTTGATTACAAAGTCGTCCATAAGTTCTTGCGCTTGCTCTTCTGTCAAAATACCTCTCTCAAGATCTCTTTGAATATATATATCAAGGAAAGTAGAAGTTCTGCCAAGGCTCATTGCCGCGCCGTTCTGCTCCTTGATTGCAGCCAAGTAGCCGAAATACAGCCACTGAATTGCCTCTTTTGCGGTGTTTGCCGGTTGAGAAATGTCAAAACCGTACTTTTGAGCCATCCCCTTCAACTCTTCGAGCGCCTTGATCTGTTGATGCAACTCTTCAAGACACTTGATATTTTCTTCCGACATATCATTCTTGCCGTATCTTACCTTGTCGGCTTTCTTTTGCTCAATAAGATAATCCACGCCGTAAAGCGCAACTCTTCTGTAGTCGCCTATTATACGGCCTCTGCCGTAAGCGTCGGGAAGTCCGGTGAGAATACCCACTTTTCTTGCCGCTCTCATTTCGTCGGTATATACGCTGAATACGCCGTCGTTGTGAGTGGTAGAATACTTGAAGTTTTCTTCAATCTCGTCGGAAAGTTTATATCCGTAAGCCTCGCAAGCCTGTCTTGCCATACGAATACCGCCAAAGGGATTGACTCCTCTCTTCAAAGGCTCGTCAGTCTGGAAGCCGACGATTATATCAAGATTTTTATCAATATATCCTGCATCATAAGCCAAAAGTCCCGACACGCGTTTTGTATCCACGTCGAGCACTCCGCCCTTGTCCATCTCCTTTTTGAGGAGTTTGTTGACTTTGTCCATTACTTTTTTGGTACGCTCGGTAGGTCCTGCCAAGAAAGATTTGTCTCCGTCATAGGGAGTGTAGTTGAGATTGATAAAATCTCTTACTGCTATCTGCTCTTGCCAAGCGCCTTCTTTAAAGCCGTTCCATTGTTCAAATTTCATTGTGATTCTCCTTTATCAACAATATATTGTGTTATGCTCTTAAAGTATAGGCAAAATATAGTGCTTTGTCAAATGCTTTTTACTCACTTGAGGTAAATATTTTATTTAATTTTTTTACCAACAATTTCTACCCATATCTTCTTTCAATAGTATGCTCCGCAAAAGAAAGTAATTGCAAAAATAGTCGATACAAATTATGGGAATTAAAAAGAAATAATATTTAATAGAAAGAAAATTTAAAATCAATATATTATTTAAGTTTATCCACTGCCCTATCGTAAGACATATCCGCCAACTTCAAAAGCAGTTCGTCAGAAACATCGTCGATATACGCAGTGCTCTTATATTTTGCTTGCACCGGCGGACAGTGCCAACCTCGCGTAATAGCGTCGAGGAATTCCATACGCAAAGTCAACGCAGTGTCCGCATCGGTTGAAAACGTAAAAATCTCCTTGCCGCCAAGGGTATAAAACTCCGCGAATATTCTCGCTTTGTCTTTATCCGCCGACTTTACCTTCACCACCGGATAATCGTCGGTAAAAGGATAATCAATATAAGCGCCGTCCTTGGCAAGGCAATACTCCATAAGTTCTTTTGTACTCATATATCCCCCTATATATTATGCCGCTCCAATATCGTTCTCACCGTCCGCCGAATTTATCTTGTTCAAAAAATCTGTGCGTTTTGCCACTATCTTGCGTTTGATTAGTCCTCTTTTTATCAAATCAACGGTACCCTCGTAAGGCAGATAGTAATCGATATCTTCTCTGTTCTTTATTGGTTTTGCATCGTACTCTTGTAATATGATATCTATAAGTTCTTTGGCGTAAGCCACTCTTCTGTTGCTTTTAATACGGTATAGACACGGCGTATCTTTGCAACTAGACAAGTCCGCAAGGTCTTCGATTTTGTACTTGGTATCTTGACAGGAGAGCGGAATTATCGCAAGAAAAATGCAAAGCGTCTTGCCTTTTATCGCAAGTCTTGCAAAGCAATCCCTGCCAATGCGAAAACTCTCTCTCCCCCAACTTGTCCTTGCGTGGACTTTTCTGAAAGACAAAAGGTAATTCTTTAATTCCGAATACCATTCTTTGACTTCGTCGTCGGATTGAATAAGTTTTGCAGTAAAACTTTTGTCGTATCTCACGCCCATCTCGCCTGTCTCGTCTTCGTCAGGCATAACCAGCGCTATTCCCTCGCGTAAGACTTGCGCCGTGGAAGTCGAGTCTTCCTGCGTCTGCAAATCTTCAATAGGCAAAACGTCTTCGTTAGTCTCGGCTAACGGCTCTTGACTAGTCTGCAAAGAGTCAACCTCTTCGACCATCGTCTCGTTTGAGACCGTATATACCGGCAACAACTCAATACGCGGTCTCTCTACCGCGCCGTCGCGCTCTTGAACCTCGTCTTCCTCTTGCTCTTCTTCTGTATTTCCGCCGCGAATATCACCGGCAAATTCCCATACCAGAAAGACAAGAAGCAACGCCATCAAAATAGACAGCATAATAAGCAGTCCTGTGACGGCGTCTTTGCTAAGCCAACCAAAAAGCCGTTGGCTCAATTGAACAAAATCATTCCAAGTAACTGCAGTGATAATAATTTATCCCTCCACCGACCTGATAGGTCAACTCACTCCGACTTGTTCTCTTAAGTATTTAGGTTTATTTTATCGCAGTACCCTCCGGTACTATATCGTCTACGAATATCACTTGACAGCCGCAAGCGTTGTTGGTAGCGGCAACAAGCATACCGTTGCTCGTCACGCCGGTAATTCTCACAGGTTTGAGATTTGCAACGACGAGTATCTTCTTACCGACAAGTTGCTCGGGTGTGTAATAATGCTTGATAGACGACACTATCACTCTTTCGCCCTCTCCGTCAAATAGCGTCAACTTGTAGCAATTGTGCGACTTGCGAATCTCTTGACACTTGAGTATCTTGCATACTCTCATATCGACTTTTTCAAAGTCTGCAAGTTCAATCTCTTGCTTGATGGGAGCAACCGGATCAGGTTCGCCGTATTCGACTTTGTTCTCTTCTACGACTTCTTCCACAACTTTTTCCGCTTCCTCTTCTTCCTTTGTCTTCGGATAGGAGAAATCAAGCAACGGCAGATAGTTTGCCGAGTCGATAGCGTAAAGGAATAGATAAAGTCTCGGCCCTTTCTCTTTGTCTATTAACAACTTATATACGTTTTTGAAGAAAGCGCCTTGGCAAGCCTTGAGTTCTTTATCTTCAGTCGTAAGTCCGCGCACTCTCTTGGGAATGGCGTACAACTCCGTCTGCAATTCGCCAAGATCATAAGTAGAATGTTTGAGATAATCATACAACTGCGTAATCTCTTGCTTTTCCTGCTCGTTGAACGCATTATATACGTCCCAATTACGCGTCGTACGCAATTTGTTCATATCCTTTGGCGAACACTTTTCAAGCCAATACTTTGCTCTTTCCAATCTATCCTTAAACTCTTCGTACTTAAACGGCGTTCCAATCTTTTCAAAGACTATCTCAAGCATCTTGAGATTGAAGTTGACGACGGAACCGAGTTGGACTATAAGTCCCATTGGCACCGGAGAAAGTTCTCTGCCTTCTACTGTAACAAGGTCCATAATTGACTTCGTCTTTTCGTCGGCAGTGCCGTTTTTGACGTCGTTGTACATCTTGTCAAACTCAAAGTACTGTCTCAATATGCCGTCGTCAAGGCAGAAATTGAAAGCCTTGAGCGGCTCGTTGCGGGAATACAGCCACAACAATACTTCGGGTTGGTACAACTTGAGAAGAGTCTCGGGGGTGAGATTGAGACCGCTTGATCCACTCATCTTGCCCGTCGACGCGCTCGCGTCACTTATTCCTATAAATTCATAGCCTTGGAATATAGGAGCGTCATATCCGAAGATTTGCTTTGAGATATGCTTTGAAGTGTCGTAACTTCCGTTGATACTTGCGTGATCCTTGCCGCCCGGCTCGAAGTCAACGCCCTCATAGCACCAACGCATAGGCCAATCTATCTTCCAAGCAAGTTTGCAGTTGAAGTCTTTCGTGAAATCAAAGTGTCCCGAAAAACCGCACTTACAACTGTACTCCGCCTTTGTACAGTCGTCTGAAAGACTGTCTATCTTGGTAGTATCTCTTCCGCACTTTGGACAATAAATGCTGACAGGATAATAAGCCTCGCGCTCTCCCTCCTGCGCATCTTGCGTACGGTGAGAATCTATGATGTCGAATATCTCTCCTCTCTTTTTGAGAGCAAGCAAAACGTAATCTTTGTATTTGCCCGATCTATACATCTCTGCTTGATGACGGAATTCCATCTGTATGCCAAACTTATGGAGCGAAGCCTCGAATTCTTTTTCAAAGTACTCCGCATAGTTCTTAGCATCACTGTTTGGAAAGGGATTTGGTACGTCAACGTAAGGACAGCCGATATACTTTTCCATATCGTCGTTTACCTTCGCCACGTTGACAGGCACTTTTCTCATTCTGTCAAATTCATCCCAGGAGAAAAGCAACTTTGCCTTTTTGCCCATCTTGCGAAGCGATCTGGCGACGAAGTAACTCGTGGCAATGTCTCTGAAGTTGCCGATATGAATAGATCCAGACGGACTTATTCCCGCCGCGCACACGTATTCTTCCTTATTTGGATTTCTTTGTATTATCTTTTGCGCTATAGATTCCGCCCAATGCATAAATACACCTCTTTTTCGTTTGTTGTTATTTGTTTAGTTAATATTCTAACATACTTAACTGGCTTTTTCAACTAAATATTATAAGCAATGACGCCCAATATTGCGAGTTTTGTCGGATTTGTTAGACTAAAGTCGATTGTGATTTGTCAAATCCCGCAGGGAATTTTTTGTTGCGATAGGCAATGGGAGGTATTCCCACTATCTTTTTGAAACATATAGAAAAATACTGTTGGTCGGAAAACGACAGTTTTTGCGCAATATCGGCAATAGAAAGCGAACAATTGTCGAGATAAACCTTGGCGTATTCTATTTTGCGCTCCAAAAAATAATTGTACGGCGTGATTCCGAAAGCCTGCTTGAATATATGTATAATATGGTTTTTGGTATAGCCAAACTGCGCGCTGAGGCTCTCAAGTGAAAGTTCGCTCTCCACCATCATATCCAAAGTGTCTTTGATCTGCATTGCAAGACTGACCTTTTTGGCAGAACTCGCACTGCCCCTTATTGCCGTAAATATCTCAAACAACTTGATAGACACGCCGTCGGTGAGTTTTTTGTAATTGTTCTTAAAATTCTTGAGGTAATACAAAATATCCCTAAAATAATTGCCCACATAACAATTGGAAAAAAGATAAGTGTCTTTTGGCAAATACATATCCACTATTTCTTCCATCAATCTTCCGTCAAACGCTACCCAAATCTTATGCCAACCGTTTTTCTTGTTGGAAGAATACTTATGTGAAATACCTTTCTGGAGAAAAAAGACGTCGCCGACCTTGGGATAGTAAGTCTTGCCGTTTATCTCCAATATTCCCTCACCGGAGATTATATACTCAAGCGCCATAATGTCCGAATTGATGCGCTCTACGTTGACGTTGTCTTCCTGCTGAGTCTCTCCAATCATTCTAATCTTAACAGGCGCGTCTTCGTCTATATAATTCGTAAAATTGATAAAAAATTCTGCCATAACACTTATCCCATATTGCAAATTTATATAATATCACTATATCACGCTTATTTGTAAATTGCAAATACTTTTTGTTTTTTGCTCAAAACACGTATTTTTTTTCATTTTAAATACTTTTTATAGCCTTTTTAGAAAAGATTATGTATTTACTTGAAAATTTTAAATTTATAAAATATTAAGATTCTCAGACTATCATCATTGCGACAGTATGTCATAATGTTACCTCGCTTCTTTTTAATGTCACCTTGATCGTAGCGGAGAGATCTCATCTGCTTTATCCTGTCACCTCGAACGTAGTTGAGAGGTCTCTAATAGATAAATGGAACGCAAAAGCGTTCCATTTATCTTTATTTCTTGCTTCTCATAGCGCGTTGCTCTCTAAGCAAGTCAGCATACCGCTCTATTTGGTCTTCTCTAAGATCAATCATATTCTTTGCAACTTTGCAAGACTGCGCGTCACTTATTCTTACTTCTGTCTCTTTTACTTTGACTTTTGTTCCGTCACTTGTCGCGTCTCTTCTAATGTCTTTCATATACTCGTCTTCCATCTTAAAGAGCGCTACCGTTGTGCCTTTCTTTATTGTCAACTTGACTAGCGGATTTACGCTTGAGTGTCCAACGAGTATAAAGTAAGTCGACTTCTTCTCCTTGCACTTATCTTTTGAAAGAGCGTATTCTCTCAATCCGTCAAAGTACTTTTGTTGCGTCTTAGTGAGTTTTGCGTATGCTTCGTCAAGCGTAAGTCTGGGCGCTTTTTCTACCTTTGGCTTTGCAGGAGCGGATACTTTGACTTTTACTTCTTTCTCCACAACCTTTTCTAAGGGCACTTCGACTCTTACTTCCTTTTCAACGATTTTTTCTACCTCTACAGGAACTTCTTTCTCTACTATCTTCTCTACCTCTACGGGAACCTCGACGACTTTTTCCACGATTTGAGGTTGAGCGTTTTGGTTGGTTGACATCTCCAAAAGCTGTTGAATAATTGCTCTCTGTCCATCTATGAGGCACTTTAAAGTCTCGTCGTCAGCTTTGGTTGCCGCCGTTTCTTTCTCAGGTTGATCAGTAACCTTCTTGATAAGTTTTTGCATTGCCTCTTCATTCTTAGTCGTTTTCTCAAGGAGTTTTTGCACAAGCTCATCGTTACTTGACGCTTGTTGCGGCAAAAGCTGTTGCATACCGGGCAACAATGCAGTCACGGTGTCGGAAATTATTCCTCTGATGTCCTCTGCGCCTATTCCCATTCCACCACTCATATATCCGCCTTGCGGCATTCCTTGAGTCATTCCACCGTTGTTGCCTATGCCCATAAACATCATTCGCAGATTTTCTTTTTCTTCCTGTCTCTTCTTTTCTTCATAATCTGCAAGGCAGTCCTCGTAATTCTCTTCCGCCTTATTGCATCTGCTCTTGGCTATCAGCATCATTACGAAGCTTATCACAGCCAAGCCTATGAGTACGCATGCTATCGCCGTCCATATCGACATTGCTATGCCCAAGTATGCACCTGCATACATTGAAGTATCCAACTTATCTGCTTTCTTATTGTACTTCTTTCTCTTGCTGTCGTAACTTGCCGTCTTGGACAAGAATACTATCGTGAGTATTATGGATATTACTCCCGCTATCATTTGCCACAACGGTATCTCTTTGAGCTTGGCTAGTATCTCGTCAAGCGTTCCGCTTCCTGCCAGATTACCGCTACCCGTTCCGTCTTGGTCTCCGCTACCCACTCCGCCTATGCCGTTACCGTCGCCGTTATTGCTATCCTTGACGGTAAACTCCTCTTTATCCGTGCTAGTGGGGTCTTCAAGCACCGTCTCTCCGTCTTGAGCTACGAACTCATAGTTCTTTCCATTGTCTCCCTTGAGTATTGCCTTGACGCTGTAAGTCTTGCCTACTTCGAGTTGAGCTCCGTCCTCAAGTTGGTTGCCGCCTGCATCGTAATAGATATATCCGATTATATCTTTGAGCGTATCGTCTAAATTGGATAGTACAGGTATCTGTCCGCTAGTATCCCATACCGCCGTTATTTTGGCTTTGGCTATGCTGAATTCGATATGCGTTTTCGTCAACGCATAGTCCACCTCGTCTTCTTCATTCAAACTCAATACTATTATATAATTTCCTGCGTCCGTCGGCACTCCCTCTAGTTTGTTATCCTCGCTTACGCTACCCCTGTAATAGGTCTTGTTTATCCTCTCGAGTCTCATAGTGCCTTCAGTCACTCTCAACTCTTCGCCGTGCGCTTTGCCGTCGTACGTATACGACGAGCTCTCCAATTCCACCGTTATCTTTTCGCCGTCGCTTCCTACTCTAAACGAAGTCTTCTTAGTCGCTTCGCTTATCTCGTAATTGACCGACGCGTTGTCCGTCAAGAATGCCTCTATCCAATATCTCACTGCGCTTTCGCCCACAGTGATATCTCCTAGGCTTATCTCGTCTCCTACGCTTACTCCATTGGACTTGTAATATCTATACTTATTAGCGTCTATAAACTGCGCGTTCTCTCCCTTTACTCTCGGCAGTTTGAACGCATTGCCTGCGCCGTCTTGCGTATCTACGCTTTCCCACTCCAAATTGAGTGTGGCTTTGCCTATGCTCCAAGTCAAAGTCCAGGCAAAGTCTCCCTCGTAGGTATCTTGTCTGTCATACATAGGCGTAACGTAGTTGCTATCGGTGTTATCAAAGCCAAGCACGCTTGCCACGTATCCCTCGCCTGCATTCTTCTGTCTGTTGCCCTCATATCCGTCTGCTATTACGCTGAGCGTACTAGGCAATCCCGTCAATAACACCGTCCGGTAATTCGTGTTGTATTTCAGATCCCCGTCGGTATAGTCCCACTTGACCTTGGACATATCGTACTTGCCTTGTCTTATCTCGTAACTCAACGTAAAACTTGCGCTATATGTATCGTAAGTATTGTCGTAATTGCACAGCCATACCGTCACTTTATACGACGATCCCACGACGGTGCGCTCTATGTCTCCTTCAAGTCCTCTCGCGCCTTTGCTAGTGTCTATCTTTACTCCCAACGCTCTAAGATTACTCTCATCAACTGAAAATCCAAATGCGCTGCCGTTGTACGTCAAAAGCAACTTGCCGTCGGTCAGCTCTCCTATATCCACGTTGTTGACTTTCCACTTGATATCATTTTCCGTTACCGTTATGCCGTTGCCAACCACCGTAAACGATCTCGTCTTACTGTCGCCGTCGATATAGTAATTGCCATTGTCCGAACTCGTTGAATTACTCCTCAACTCAACTACGAAAGTATAGCTGCCTATACCCAAATCATTAGGCATCGTCACTATAACGCTGTCGCCTACTATCTCTTTAGTAGAGTCTATCTCGTCGTATTTATTACTCTCTCCCGACTTGAGATAATAGACGTAATAATCTATGCTGTCTCCGCTTATTCTTTCGTCGGTAATAGTCATAGTAGGTTGCTCGCCTGCTTCCCAACTGAAGTCTGCGTCACTGCAAGTGATATCCGTACTCAACTTCTTTGGTGTGACTTTTATCTCTATAGTATACGATGCTATGTCGTCGCTCGTCGAGGTATTCCAACACGTAGATACTCCGTTGTCTGCCAAAGATATAGTCACGGTATACGTGCCTGCGTATTTTACAGTAATTACGCCGTCTTCATGTTGGGCAGGCTTTCCGTCGGGCTGAGTTATCCTTACAGTCACTTTGTCAGAGTATTGCGCCAGATTGAACGTGATATCATCTCCCGTATACGGTTTTTCTCTAGTGGCTATACTTGGCTTGTTTACCTTATCCTTGCCTTTGACGAAATCTATACTGTACGTTTTATCTAATTGATAATTACACTCGTTGAGTATCTTGACCGTCGCCCTATATGCTCCCACTGCCGTAGGCAATTCGTCCGAGTTATATCCATTGCCGTCCGTGCTTACGTAATGAAATCCAAAGTTAGGCGCCCGTCCGTTATCTTCCGTGTCGCCTGAGTATATATCTCCTTGACTATTCAAGGACACCGTAGGCAACCCCGAAGTATCCAGAGTCAATTTGACGCCTATCTTCTTCTTGGTAATCGTGAAGTTAAATACCCTCTCTTTGTTATCTGCGCTTTCGCCTTTGCTCGCATCGGGCTCGCCTATAAATACTTCATCTTCTGTCGTGATCTTGGCTTTCACTTGATAAGTATCTGCATCTTTCATTCCGCCTTGAGGATACTCCAACGTCATTATTGAACTGTCATACCAACTCGTCTTGCTCGTATCCGTTATATTAGCCAAAGTCTGCTCTTGTCCGTTATACTCACTTGTGACGTCTATAGGCTCTGCCAAAGGTAACGTTCCCGTACGCTCTGCCGCAAGTCTCAAATTGAGATGAAACGCCGGTCTGACAGCATAATTATTTGTTACAAAAGTACTAGGAAAAGCTCCTACGTTAGTGGGATAAACGCAATTATAATACCATGGATTAGCCGAACGCGTCCACACACAATTGGAATCACTAAAGCTGTTTGCGCGCTGATTATTTGACAAAACCCATATTCCTTCCACACCGTACATACCTGTTTCCGCTATGCTTGGAATCCACAGTTTATCATTTGCCCAATCAGTATAACCGTCCTTTCCCTCATATACGGTTGACTCGCCCACGCAATCACTACCTATTACGTTATCTAGCGCATCGTTGCTGTTATTAAAGTTATATTCACCTAAGTATCCGCCATTGGTAATATTTCCCTTTGCACGTTGGTTATGTTGCCATTCCATATCGGTTGGGCTGGCAAGACAATCTTTTATACTGCCCTTTACGCCTTGCTCTTGCGTCATAGTATAAATCGCCCATTCGCTACCGGCTTCTTGATTTGCGCTTACCAATTCAGTTAAACTTACCGCATAATTGCCGCCGTTGTTAAGCGTTTTTGCGCGCATCTCGCTAGTACCGTACATACTTGCAGGGAAATCGCCATTTCCATCACTAGCAAATGCCGACCATCTAGACGTCTTTATCGTACTGTCTTCGGTAGTAGCAAGCCACAACGTAAGTATCGGATCGCCGTTAGGTCTTTCGGGAGTAGCATTGCTTCGAGACAAATACGTTGCAGTCCACTTCTTTCCTCCTATTTCCACCGTAATATCTTTGCCATCATTTATACTCAGATCTCTGAAATTTTGCGCCGTGCTTGCAGTTGCGCCCAAAGTGTCCAACGTGCTCATAGAAGGATTAGATATTCCGCTTATTTGAGTAATAAGTCGCCAAAATATATCTTTGTTGAATATCTTGCCTTCTCCGCTATTTAAATATGTTTCCAATAGCATATCGTCCAAATTGTTTGCTTGAGACGATGGCACTTTGCCGTCTGACAAAATAAATGCGTAAACCGTATTAATTTGCATAAATACTGCACCTAGGCAACTTAAAATCATTAAGAGCATCAATACGAATACTGTCAACGTGAATATTCTTCTATTTGATTTCAACATATTTCTTCCTTTCGGAAAGTATACTTTTAATTGAGATTTCTCGCCTACGCTCGTAAGGAGCGAAGCGACGGCATAGCGAGCAAGCAGATGTGTCTCGTGCGAGCGTCAATGACATTACACTCTCATTCCAAAAAAAGTATACTTTTACTGACTCAAAGATGTTGCAAAATCTTAGTTCGCGAAGTATAATGTAATCATAAAAATACGCCTTTTCATGGGCAGTCAGGAAAAGTATACTTTTTTTGGAATGAGGTAAAATCAGCATTAAATTAGAATTTTATTTGAATAAAACAAGCCAACCAAATTGTTTTTGATTGGCTTGTCAATTTGTTAATTTATTAGATTTAGACTCTGACGCCCGCACAAGACACATCTGCTTGCTCGCTATGCCGTCGCTTCGCTCCTTACGACTCCACTAAGTTCCGCTCAAAGTGACACGTTGAATGCGCTTACTCCCAGACTTTAAGGCTCGCATTTGCGTCAATATCTATGTTGCTTGCCTTTGCGCCTGTCTTTATCATATTATACGCTTGGGAGGCTATCATTGCCCCATTGTCAGTGCAAAGCACTAAAGGAGGATAAAATACTTTGATATTATGCTCTTTAGCGCGCTGTTGCATTTTTGCTCTCAACACTGAGTTTGCGCCAACTCCTCCTGCTATCACGACGGTATTCACTCCCATATCTACAGCGCAACGAACGGTATTGCCCACCATAATATCCGTGACTTTCTCTTGAAAAGAACACGCAAGGTCTGCCCTATTGAGTTGCTCGCCCCTTTGTTCGCACTTGTGAGCGTAGTTGATGACTGCCGTCTTGATACCGCTATACGAGAAATCGTAGGTATCTTTATCCTTGTACGGCGTAGGTAAATCTATTGTGGGCTTACCCTCTTTTGCAAGTTTTTCTATCTGCGGACCGCCGGGATATGGCAAATTCAAAACTCTTGCGACTTTATCAAACGCCTCTCCGCACGCGTCGTCGTGAGTTGCGCCCTTAATTTCTATATCGGTGAGTGACTTGACGTAGGCAATCGTCGTATGCCCGCCGCTTGCAATCAAGCATAGATACGGCGGCTCAAGATCGGGCTTGGCAAGATAATTTGCGGCTATATGTCCCTTGATATGATTTACGCCGATAAGCGGTTTTTCTGTCGCATAAGCCAGCGCCTTTGCATAAGATACGCCCACAATCAGCGCGCCCAAAAGTCCCGCTCCGTAAGTCACGGCAATGCAATCGACGTCGTCCAAAGTCATATCCGCTTTATTAAGCGCCTCTTTGACGGTGTTGCCGATTGCCAAGGTGTGGTTTCTAGACGCTATCTCAGGAACTACTCCACCATAACGCTTGTGTATATCTATCTGCGACGCAATGATATTGGACAACAACTGCCGTCCCTTTGTAATCGCGACCGCAGTCTCGTCACAAGAACTTTCTATTGCCAAAATCACGATATCGTCACGATCTCGCATAGCGTCCAATTTTTGGTTTGCTATTTCTATATAACCCATATACTTTTCCGTCTGCATTTAAAGGATTTGATTTCTCCACTTCGGTCAAAATGACAAACATTTATGTCACCTTGAGCGAAACAAAGTGAAGTCGAAAGATCTCTATCCGTATACAATCAAAATGCCGTTTGCCCTTTAGTTTGCCTTCTTGAGATAGTCAAAAATAAATTGCTCTATATCTCCGTCCATAACTGCCGATATATTGCCGGTCTCGCAGCCTGTTCGATGGTCTTTTACCATTGTGTAAGGACAGAATACGTAACTGCGTATCTGACTGCCCCATTCGATTTTCTTTATCTCGCCCTTGAGTTCAAGTTCTTTTTCCTGCATTTCTCGCTCTTGTCTCTCGATAAGTTTTGAGATAAGCATACCCATAGCCTGTTCTCTATTTTGAATTTGGCTTCTCTCGTTTTGGCACTGCACGACGATACCCGTAGGCAAGTGCGTTATGCGTATTGCGCTCTCCGTCTTGTTGACGTGCTGTCCGCCGGCTCCGCCGCTTCGATATGTGTCTATCTTGAGATCTTCAGAATTGATTTTTATCTCGTCTTTATTCTCAATCTCGGGCATTACTTCAAGTGACGCAAACGACGTATGTCGTCTTGCATTGGAATCAAAAGGAGAAATACGCACAAGTCTATGCACGCCCTTTTCCGACTTGAGATAGCCGTAAGCATTTTCGCCGACTACTTTGAAGGTCACGCTCTTTATGCCCGCTTCGTCTCCTGCAAGTTTGTCTACTTCCATTACCTTATAGCCCACTCTCTCTGCGTATCTCGTATACATTCTATACAGCATACTTGCCCAGTCCTGCGCTTCGGTGCCGCCTGCGCCTGCGTGCAAAGTGAGTATTGCATTGTTGCCGTCATACTTACCCTTGAGAAGAGTCTCAAGTCTCAATGCCTCAACGTTTTGCGAAAAACTGCCAAGTTCGTCGACGACTTCTTGCATTTCCTCTTCGCCAGCCACACCCTCTGTAAGTTCAATGAGCACCTGCAAATCTTCGCCTTGAGCAAAAAGTCTGTCGTAATGCTTGAGTTTGCTCTCTATCTTTGACAATTCTCTGTTGACCTTTTGAGCATTGTCCATATCTTCCCAAAATCCGTCTTTTGCCTGCTCGACTTTGAGTTGCTCTGCCTTTTGGACGAGAGCGTCATATCCCATAGCCTCTCGCACCTCTGCAAGCGACTTATTTATTTTGTCTAAATCCCATTTTGCCTGTTCGATTGTAATCATTGTTAATCCTATACTTATATATCATTACTTTTTTACGAAAACGCATTAGATTTCTCGACTTCGCTCGAAATGACGTCAAAAAAATCAAAAGTCACACACTCCATACGCATTTTCGTTCGGGGAGAAGAGAGATAGGCAAAACATAAAATTGTAGATTTTTTGTCAAGATAGTCTTTGACGAGAGCCGTCGTACTTGCCGTACGTCGGTTTGAGCCAAAGGCTGTATTGGCGGAAAAGATACTTTTTAGTTTTGTTTAGCCTATCTTTGAGCCGAACATATTATTTTCCGCAGCACTGCTTGTATTTCTTCCCGCTCCCGCAAGGACAGGGGTCGTTACGTCCAACTTTCTTACCGCCTCGAACGACTGTCTTTGCCTTGGCTTCTTCATTGGTAACCATTTCGACATTCTGCTCTTTGTTCTGCTGCTGAATTGGATTTCTTTCAAACTTGCTCTTGACCAAAGTACGCACCGTATCGTATTGAATTGACTCAATCATCTTTTCAAACATATCCAAGCCTTCAATGCGATATTGCGTAACCGGATCTCTCTGAGCGTACGCAACAAGACCGATACCCTGCTTGAGTTGATCCATAGCGTCAATATGATCCATCCACTTTTTATCGACGTTGTAGAGCATACATTCTTTTTCAAAGAGTCCGAAATTAGCGTCGCTTCCGCTCTCTGCAATAATCGTATTTACCTCTTCGCACTTCTTCTCGTACTGCTCGGTAGCAACTGCCATTATGCTCTTGACAAGTCCCTCTATCGAGTTGTCGTCAAGGTCAAGTATATAATCCGACGATAGAAGATTTGTACCATTCTCAAGTACGCAATCCTCGAGTTCTTTGTTGAATCCCTCGTAATTCCATTGACGGTGATCCTCTTTGTAATCGACGTATGCATTGCATATCGAGGTCACCACCGCTTCCATCATAGCAATGATTTGTTGGTGCACGTCCATATCGTCAAGCACTATATTACGCTGTTCGTAAATGATTGCTCTTTGGGTATTCATTACGTCGTCGTAACCTAGCACGTGTTTACGCACGGAGAAGTTGCGGTCTTCCACTCTCGCCTGCAACGACTCAAACTGTCTCGTGATTATCTTGCTGACGATAGGAGTATCATCGTCCATATCCAACTTCTCTACTATCCATTTCATTTGATCCCCGCCAAAGGCTTTGACCATATCGTCTTCCATAGACAGATAGAATACCGAAGATCCCGGATCGCCTTGACGGCCGCTTCGACCGCGCAACTGATTGTCAATACGACGAGCCTCGTTGCGTTCGGTACCTATGATTCTCAATCCGCCCAACGCTACTACCTCTTGCTTTTCGGCATTGGTATCCTTAGCAAATACGTCGTAATGCTTTTTGTATTCCGCTCTTGCTTTCAAAATCTCCTCGTCGTCGGTGTTGGCAAAAGACGTTGCCCACTCGATAATTTCGTGAGGATATCCCAACTTCTCAAGTTTTTGCTTAGCAAGGTGCTCTGGGTTGCCACCAAGAAGAATATCGGTACCGCGTCCCGCCATATTTGTGGCAATAGTCACTGCTTTTTTCTTGCCCGCCTGCGCAATTATCTCTGCTTCTTTTTCGTGATTTTTTGCATTGAGTACGTTGTGCTTGATACCTCTCTTATTGAGTATTCTCGACAACTCTTCTGACTTCTCGACGCTTATCGTACCCACAAGCACAGGCTGTTCTCTGTCGTAGCAAGACTTGATATCATTCAATATTGCGTTATATTTGCCCGCCTTGTTTTTGAACAACTGATCTGGCTCGTCGATACGCAAAATAGGCTTATTGGTAGGTATTACGACGACGTCAAGTCCGTATATTGACTCAAATTCGTTTTCTTCAGTCTTTGCCGTACCTGTCATACCCGACAGTCTCTTATAGAGTCGGAAAAAGTTTTGGAAAGTGATCGTAGCCATTGTCTTGTCTTCCGACTTGATAGGTACGCCCTCCTTTGCCTCGATTGCTTGGTGAAGTCCGTCGCTAAAGCGTCTGCCTATCATCTGTCTGCCTGTAAATTCGTCAATAATGATTACTTCTTTATCAACGACGATATAATTGACGCCTTCTTGCATAATAAAGTTGGCTTTGAGCGCATTGTCTATATAATGCTTTAAAGACTGATTTTCATAATCAGATAGATTTTCTATACCGTAATACTGCTCTGCTTTTTGCGCGCCAAATTCATTGAGAAATACCGATTTTTCTTTTTCGCCTATTTCAAAGTCTGCTTGATACGACGGTTTTTCCTCTTCTTGACCTTCATCGTCGTCTTCTTGGACTTCCTCTTCTTTTGGAGGCAAAAGCGTCTTGACAAACCTATCCGCTCTCAAGTATTCGTCGCTAGGCTTACCGCCGCGACCGCTGATAATAAGCGGAGTTCTCGCTTCGTCGACCAATATACTGTCCACCTCGTCGACAATTGCAAAGTCCAATTCTCTCTGCACTTTGCGGCTCTTGTCCTTGACCATATTGTCACGCAAATAGTCAAATCCAAGTTCGTTGTTGGTAGAATACATAATATCGCAATTATACGCCTTGACCTTGTCTTCGTGAGACATACGCGCATAATTCACGCCTACGGTAAGTCCGAGAAATTTGTATATCTTGCCCATCCACTCAGCGTCGCGCTTTGCAAGATAATCGTTGACGGTGACGACGTGAACGCCCTTCTTGTCAATGGCTTTGAGATAAGCCGCCAACGTCGCGACCAAAGTCTTACCTTCACCAGTACGCATCTCGGCAATTCTGCCTTGATAAAGCACCACGCCGCCAATAAGTTGAACGCGGAAGTGCCTCATTCCCAGCACTCTAGCGCTTGCTTCTCTCACAGTGGCAAACGCCTCCGGCAACAACGCATCAAGGCTTTCGCCTGCCTGACGTCTTTCGACGTAACTTTGAGTACAAGCCTTGAGTTCTTCGTCGGTCATAGCCTTGAATTTGTCTTCTAAAGCCTCTATTTTGTCTACTATCTTGTTGATTTTTTTGAGTTCTCTGTCATTATGGCTGGGAAAAATTTTTCCAAGTAGTCCCATTTTGCACCTACCTTTGGCATATTCTGTAAATAATATTATCATATATTTATTAAATAAGTCAACGTATGAACAGCCCTGAGCAAATAACTATAGAAAATTTTAAGTAAAAAATGTCGAAAAAACATTTAAGTATGAAAGCGTTTTACTATGAAACAACATCATTTCACCCGAAACGCAATGCGCAGTGGCATATGACATATTATAGCGCGAGCGTCAATGACAAAAGGCGGGAATAATTCCCGCCTTTACCTTTATGCTTTGCCCTTACTTCTTATTTCTCATAGCGCGTTGCTCTTTGAGAAGTTCTTGGTAACGCTCTATTTGGTCTTCCCTAAGGTCTATCATATTCTTTGCTGCCTTGCAAGCCTGCGCATCAGATACCACGACTTCTGTCTCCTTGACCTTTATCTTCGTTCCGTCGTTCGTTGCGTCCTTGCGTATATCTTTCATATACTCGTCTTCCATCTTGAGTAACGCTACCGTCGTGTCTTTCTTTATCGTAAGTTTGACCAACGGATTTACTGATGACTGTCCTAAGAGTATGAAATACGTCGACTTCTTCTCTTTGCACTTGTCTTTCGTCAATGCGTATGCTCTCAATTCGTCAAAATACTTTTTCTGTTGCTTGGAGAGCAATGCGTATGCCTCGTCGAGTGTAAGTCTAGGAGCCTTTTCTACCTTTGGCTTTGCAGGAGCGGTTACTTTGACCTCTTTCTCCACTACCTTCTCAACCACTTTTTCTACAGGTACTTTGACTATCTTCTCGACCGGTACTTCTACTCGCACTTCCTTCTCGACGATTTTCTCAACCTCGACAGGAACTTCTACCTTGACTTCTTTCTCAACTACTTTTTCTACTTCGACCGGTACCTCTACTATTTTCTCTACAGGCACTTCCACAACTTTTTCCACAATCTTCTCGACAGGTACTTCTTTCTCGATTACCTTTTCTACTACTTGAGATTGAGCGTTTTGATTAGCCGACAACTCCAAGATCTTTTCCATAAGTTTTTCTTGGTTGTGCATCAAGTTTTCTTGCGTCTTCATCATCTGCTTTATAGTCTCGTCGTTGGCAAGCGTTGCTACGACTTCTTTCTCTACGACTCGCTCTGACGGTTGCTTTGCAAGTTTTTTTATCAAATCTTGCATCGCTTCTTCATTCTTTTGTGACTTTGCCATCATCTTTTCATTTTGATCTATAAGTTTTTGCACGAGTTCGTCATTAGTCGACGCCTGTTGAGGCAACATCTGTTGCATACCAGGTAAGAGCGCAGTCACAGTCTCGGATATAAGCCCTCGCACTTCCTCCATACCTAATGCAGGCTGTTGGGCATATACATATCCTTGTCCTTGTGACATTCCGCCATTGTTGCCAATACCCATAAACATCATTCGCAGATTTTCTTCTTTCTTTTCTTCCTTCTTCTGCTGATACTCTTCAAATATCTCTTCGTATTCTTCCTCTGCCTTGTTACATCTGCTCTTGGCTATTATCATTATCACCAGACTTGCCACTGCCAAGCCCATCAGTACGCACGCTATTGCCGTCCAACCTGTAATTGCTAAGCCTAAGAACGCCCCTGCGTAGACTGTCGTCTCCAACTTATCGGCTTTCTTCTTGTACTTCTTGCGCTTGCTCTCATAGCCCGCCGTCTTGGATAAGAATATTATTATCAATATTATAGATATAATACTTGCTATAATCTGCCACAACGGTATCTCTTTAAGTTTGGCAAGTATCTCGTCCAGTGTTCCGCCACCGCCATTGTTACCGCTACTCGGGTCATTGCCGCTTGGCGTGTTGGCTCCCGGATTGTTTATATCCTCGTCTTCGTCTTCCTGCGGATAATGCGTATTATTCGGGTCGTTGGGGTCTTGCAAGTTTGGTATATCTTCTGCTCTCAACTCAAACTCTTCCCACGCCGTCTCGTACGTGCCGTCTGTAAATGAATAGTTGTTGCGCATATCCTCTTTTATTACTGCCTTAATCTGGTACTTATTTCCTGCGCTCAATTGGCTGTAATCTACCGGGTTGCCTTGCGCGTCAACTATCTCGTACTCTATTCCGTCTATCTGTCCATACTTCAAATTGAGTACGTACGGCTTTGCGTCTTTATTCCATTCTTTCTTTATCGTTGCCGCTATTATCTCAAACGTATATTGCGTCGTTCCGCTCAATACTACGCTTGTCTTGTTGGACGTAATTACTACCAAGTAATTTCCTCTCTCCGTTGGCGCGCCTTCCAACTTGTGCGCCTCGTCGGCTATATCTCCGCTGTAGTACGTCAACGTCAAGTCCTTCAACGTTGCTCCGCTGCTTATATTGAGTTTTACGTTTCTCGGCTTGCCATTGTACTCTATCTTATTGCTTGCTAGGCTTACCGTTACTGACGACGCTCCGCCACCTACCGAGAAGAACGGTGAATACAATCCTTCTTCTGTCACTCCGGCTGGGAACGTATAGTTATCTGCGTCTGTAAGTCTTGGATATGCCTTATACCACTTACGTGTAGTGACCGAATACTCTATCTCTTCCAACTCTTTTGGAGTTGAGCCTGCCAAGATATTTCCGTTGCTGTCTGTCTCGTAGTATACGTACTCTACTAAGTCCTCTGCCAATGGGTCGCTAAGTTTGGGTATACCAAAGGTATTTCCGTCATTATCCGTGTAATCTTCTGTTGTCCACTCTAATGCTATCTCTGCCTTGACTACTTCCCATTGCTTCGTCCACTCAAAGTCTCCGCTTCCAGTGAACGTATAGTTGACTCCCTTGCCACCTTGCGCCGGCTTCTCATAGTTAGCCATATACTCGTCTGCCAATTCAAACGTAACTGTTGCAGTTGAGTTGTCTCCCACCTTTATTCCGTCGTTGTTGTTATACTTTGCCATCAAGCCTTCCGGCACGTTCTCCAATACTGCATATACAGTGTCTCCAGTATACTGTAACTTACCGTCTCCTACCCACTTGACGTTGCTTAAATCGAACTTGGCTTTGCTTATTGTCCAAGTCACGGTGAATATGACCGGAGTATTCTCTCCATTCTTCTTCATTGCAACTTGCGTGGTATATGTTCCTGCATCTGTTGCAACGGTGTTCTTATATCCACCTGCAAAGCCGTCGGCATTATACGTAGTGTCTACTGCATAGTCGTTGGCTCTTGCCGTTACGCTTATCTCCAAGCCATTGTATTCTATTGGTATGAGATACTCGTCTGTTAGGTCTGACGTAGACTGATTATATATGCCTACTTCCTTGCCGTCTCTGGTAAACGTCCATCTTAGACTATTCTCCGTGCCTACAGAGTTGACTGTCAATGTGACTGGCGCATTGCCTAGTGCTATATCGTAATTTGCGTTGGCATTATTGCTACCCGACGGCACAAACTCCAGTACCCATCCTGTTGCCGCTAAGTCTTGCGTCTCTAAATCTATATTCAGCGGGAACGTCGTATTCTTGTCTATTTGAAGATTGCTATACACTGTCCTACGTATTGTGCTTAGACTGCTCATTACCGCTACTATATCCAAATTGATTACGTCGTCTAAGCAGACTTTCTGCATACTGTCTATGCTGACAGATACTTTATCTCCTTTCGTAACTTCTATATTAGCGCTTCCGTTTGACTTGATATCCAAAGACATTGACGCTTGCTTTACCTCAAATTCAAGTCTCTTCTCGTCAGTGTCTCGCGTAGACCACATTACTGTGCCATCCGTCTTGTGTATGTTGAGATCAAGCCAATACTTACCTGCATTGGTGACTTTTATCTCTCCGTCTGCATACTTGACTTTATCCTTAAATTCGTCTGGGACTGTTATGTCTATCTCCCCTATATCCGTCTCATTAACAAATTGTATATAGTACTGCTGTTCCGTGCCGTTATACGTAGGTACTCCTGTGTCCAATATGGTAGGCTTGCCGAGATACTGTACGTTGTACGTCCTAGACAAGACGTAGTTATTGCTTACAGACGCATCTATCTCTACGGTTGCTACGTAGATATCCGTAGACGTCGGCGGAACGAAAGCGTCGTAGCCCTTTGCCGTATATCTAATCTTAAGTATACTGTTTGCCAAAGCGCTATCTCTTGAACATAAGTTGGTAGGGGTAGCCGTAGGCGGAGTTGTACTTGGATCGAAATTGACATTTAGCACTTTTGGACTGATAGTAAAAGTTATATCTTGCGACATCTTTCCATTTGCCCAAACGTATTCTTCATTTTGGATAGTAAGGCGCACTTTATACTCGCCTTGCTCTATTGGCCTAGGAGTTGAAAGCGTTCCGCCACTTGAAGTGAAGTACTCAATGTTTACGTTGGCATAGTCTGCCGCAAATAAAAGACTGTTATACCAATTACTCGTGCCCTTTGCGTTGATAAAATCTTGTTGTTCGCCGTTGTAGGTAGAAGTGATGTCAGTAGGAGTTGACAATTTTAAATCCATATAGTTTCGTACCGGCGAATTGTCGGGATCGTATGTTCCGCCTATATTTGTAGTATCCCAAACTCTTGAATATGGAGATGCTCCGAAAAACGACCTTGCATAACCAAGCATTTCATTACTTGTCGAATATTCAGTAGGCTCGTTAGCAATTCCATCTAAGCCAGGCGACACACCGGCAGCACTAACTGTAGCGTGTCCATTAGGAGATTTTACGTTGTTAATATTTTTTATACTGCCACCAGAGGAAGTAAATTTAACAACAGCATTTAAAGATTGCATAGTATTGCGATAATTACCTTCAACGTAAGCGTTAGCGAATTGAAGATTGGTTCCTCTTATACCCGCCATAGCGCTAGACGCATTAGTACCAGTCATACTGACATCGATTTTACCAACAACGTTCTCAATTCTAAATATCTCTGTCGCAGATTCTGACCACCCAAATATTGAAGAGCCAAAGGTTCCTCCGGTAGTACCGCTATCAATATCTATATTGCTAGCGCAATCAAGTATTGTTATTGCGGAATAACTTTGCCCTAATATACCTGCAACAAAATAAGATGTTGTAGATTGTGCCGTCACAGAAAATTCAGAAGAGCAGCGATAAATATAAATAATTTTATTGTTTCCACTTGCGGTATGTGTTCCCACAATACCACCATTTGCACTTTGCGTCGTAAACTTAATGATTGAATAAAATTCTCCACTTGAGTGACAATTTAGTATAAAATTATTGCCAAAAGAAACCCCCAATATACCGCCCACATAAGGTCCATAAGATGTAGTACTTACACCGTTAACGCTTGTTTGAGGAATATTTCTATAACTATAATTTTCGTTAATTAAATCTGTAATCGTAGCATTAGTTGCGCTACAAAAAACTCCAAAACCTGAATTCGTTTGTCCAGAAGTTCCTATCGTTACATAATTTGTGCCATTCCAATATTGCCAATCACTGCAATTTATATTGAGCAATTTATGTCCCATTCCAAAAAAATTACCTCCAAATCTCCCAACCGGATGGAATGTTTTGCCATTAAAATCCAAATCATTTGCTAATACAAAATATTTGTTTACGCTTTTTGTTAAATCGGTACCGCAAAATTCTACAAAGGTATCCCATTCATCCGTATTTGAAATTACATATGGATTTTCCTTATCCCCTCGATTTGTGCTCGTTTTAGCAACAATCTGATACGATAAATCGTCTAAAACGCTAGAACTACCAGCACGATAATCTTCAATTAAATCCTTATTTGTGTAAACGTATAAATAACCGTCACTAAACTCGCCTAAGCCGTCGCTTTGATTAGTGGTAATCGTCATTGCTGTATTATCTATAGATCTTTCTTCCAACGTATCGGGCAATGATATGCCGAACGGTAAACAAGCGCTTATAGATCCTATAAAGATACAAATAGATATAATAAGTATTGCGTATTTCAAATACATTCTTTTTGCTAAATTCATTGTTCTTCCTCTCTTAAGTACAATTTATTTGAATTAGATTTCTCCATTTCGCTTTGCTCCAGTCGAAATGACATTATAAAATATCAATTTGACAAAAGCGTTTGTTGGGGCTTGTGGGAATCGCAACCCCCAACTCTTTTGTTTCTTTTCTTGACAAGAAAAGAAAGCACTTTCTCACTGTGAATTATACTTTTCTATTGCTCCTTTCGCAGTAGTTATAGAATTTTCTATACCCAAGGTTCTTCTATACCAAAATTTGTATGTTTTTTATGTATTTTACAAACTTTGTTTTATAGTCGAAATTCCAAAAAAGGTATACTTTTACTGACCCAAATTATTGCAAAATTATTGTGTGCGAAGTATAATGTAATTGAAAAAATACGCCTTTTCACAGGCAGTCAGTAAAAGTATACTTTTTTTGGAATTTTAAAATTTTTTATAAATTTTATTTAAAATTAGAAAAATATTTTCAATAGACTTTATATTATTATATATTTATTAAACCATTTATTTGACAATATTACTCAAAAAGAGTACCTTTATAAATATGAAAAATATTATAGTTATTTCCGATACGCACGGAAGACTCCCCGACAATGAGATTTTGTGGGAAGCCTTTGACAACGCCGACTTTATATTTCACTTGGGCGACGGAGCAAAAGAAATAGAAAAACTCAAGAGCGCCTACCCCGGCAAAGTACGATTTGTCTATGGCAATTGGGATGGAATAACAAATCAATGCGAAGAAGTCGTGGAAATAGAGGGCGTAAAGTTTTTTCTCACGCACGGACATAATTATAAAGTCAAGTCTTCGGATTTGAATTTGCAGATGAAAGGCTTGGAACTTGGCGCAGACTGCTGTCTTTACGGACACGTGCACAGACCGCAGATAACCCAATACGGCAATCTCAAACTAATAAATCCCGGTTCGCTGACCTACTCAAAGACGTATTGCTATATGAGTGTCGTAAACGGCAAGGTATTGGCAAAGATAGTCGAGTTGAGATAAATAAGAAATAAATTTTAAGGTATATAATATGAAAAGACAAGATTTGAGAAACATTGCAATCATTGCGCACGTAGACCACGGCAAAACGACTATGGTCGACCAACTTCTCCGTCAAAACGGAGTATTCCGCACCAACGAGGCTGTTGTAGACAGAGTAATGGACAACGGAGATATAGAAAGAGAACGCGGTATCACTATACTTGCCAAAAACACTGCCGTACACTATAAGGGCGTAAAGATCAACATTATCGACACCCCGGGTCACGCTGACTTTGGCGGCGAAGTGGAACGTATACTATCAATGGTCGACGGCGTACTTTTGCTTGTAGACGCAGTCGAAGGCTGTATGCCACAGACGAGATACGTACTCAAAAAGGCTCTCGGGCTGAATAAAAAAGCCGTAGTAGTAATAAACAAAGTCGACAGAGGCGGAGATCCCAATCAAGTAATAGACCAACTTATAGATTTGTTTATAGAACTGGGCGCCAACGACGACCAACTTGACTTTGTCACTGTTATGGCAAGCGCAAAACAAGGCTGGGCTTCTCTCAAAGTGGGCGAAGTAGGCAAAGATATGACGCCTCTTCTCGACACGATAATCGAGCAAATACCCTGCCCCGAAGGGGATACGGAAGACGGATTGCAGACTATAATCTGCAATATAGACTATGACGAATACGTAGGCAGAATTGGTATCGGCAGAATTGCAAGAGGTACGATAAAGAGCGGTCAACAAGCAATTATTTGCCACACTGACGGCACACACCATCAAGCAAAGATATCAAAACTTTATCAATTCGAAGGCTTGAGAAGAGTGGAGTGCGAAAGCGGTAGCGTGGGAGACATAGTCGCAATCAGCGGCGTGGACAACCTCAACATCGGCGAGACGATTTGCGACCTCAACAAAATCGAGGCGCTGCCCTTCGTCAAGATCGACGAGCCTACTCTGTCAATGCTCTTTATGGTCAACAACTCACCCTTTGCTGGCAAGGAAGGAAAATACGTCACGTCAAGACACTTGCGCGCAAGACTTTTTAAAGAAGTGGAAACCAACGTGTCAATGCGCGTGGAAGAGACAGATTCAGCAGACAGTTTTAAGGTCTTCGGCAGAGGCGAATTGCACTTGTCTATTCTCATTGAAACAATGCGAAGAGAGGGATATGAATTTGCCGTATCTCGCCCCAAGGTAATATACAAGACTATTGACGGTGTGCTATGCGAGCCTATGGAAGAACTCGTAGTAGACGTACCCGAAGAATACGTGGGCGCAGTGATGAACAAGATCGGCGCAAGAAAAGGTGACCTAAAGAATATGACGCCCGACGACAGAGGCGGAACAAAACTTGAGTTTGAAATCCCCTCCCGCTGTCTTATAGGATACCGCAGCGAAATGCTTACTGATACCAGAGGATTTGGCGTAATGCACCACGTGCTGAAAGGCTACGAGCCATATAAGGGCGAAGTACAAGAGCGCAATAGAGGCTCGCTAGTTGCTTGGGAAGACGGTGTGACGACGTCTTACGGACTTTTCAACGCGCAAGAGAGAGGCAATCTCTTTATCGGCGCAGGCGTCAACGTATACGAAGGTATGATAGTGGGAATCAACTCTCGCGAAGAAGATATGGTCGTCAACGTATGCAAGAAAAAACAACTCACCAACAACCGCGCAAGCGGAAGCGAAGAAGCGCTTAAACTCATTACGCCGACAATTATGTCACTTGAGCAGTGCCTTGAATTTATTGCCGACGACGAACTTGTCGAAGTGACGCCAAAGAGCATAAGGCTGCGCAAGACGATACTCTCCAAAGACTTGAGACTAAAGCACGAAGCAAAACTGAAAAAGAATATGTAAATAAAACTGCAGAGATTTCTCCACGCCGCTACGCTTTGGTCGAAATGACATCAACCACGTCATTTCAAGCGTATTCGAGTGATAAATGCAGCAAAAATACGGATAGAGACCTCTCCACTATGGTCAAGGTGACAATTTAAACAGCGGAAAATTCCTCCGCTGTTTTTTAATGAAATTTAAAATCGTGTAAAATCTACATCATTCGCGTAAAACCTAATCTAAAACAATATTGAACGTCAATTAGCATATTGATATAATAAATACACAAGGTAGCCGATGGCGATACAGATAAAATAAGAAGGACAAAATTATGGATAGAGTGAGAAAAGAAGACTTGGCAATATACAACGATAAAAGTAGCAACGTCGTGGCAATTAAAGGCGCTTTCGGCAGATTATATACGCTTACTTTAGAACTTGCGATAGGTGGAGTAGCAGTATTGCTGATTGCTGCCAACAATATTGCCAATCAATATATTGATAAGGGAGTCTGTGACAACTGGAGTCTTCTGATATTCTCTATCGTACTCATTGTCATAGCGGCTGCAATAACGATAGTAAGAATGATAATGTTAAGACAACCAAATATATATTTCATTGGCAATGATATGTATATAAAAGAAGATAAATGTTATTATCTCAAAGTTTCGGCGAACGAAATCGACGAGTATGGCTGGATGCCCTTCGTATTGCAAAACTATGCGGGCTTGGCAGCCGCCTCAATGCGTTACGCATCTTGCTCGCACTGGGGAAATTTGAACATTGTCATCAACGGCAAGACTTACAAGTTGAATTGTTCGTCTATGAAAAAAGCAAAGCACTATATCGAAGGCTTTATGAACGGAGTATCCGTCGAAGAAAATAACTTTGACGGCGATCGTCTCAAAGCACTTAATATACGTATGCTTGTTGCGGCTTCAGTCGTAACCGCTATGATGTTTGCATTTTGCTTTCTTATGTTTGACAGCGCAAACAACGTAATTTCCACTATATCAGTAATATTGTTTGCCGGCTCAATCTTTGCAGGAATCATCCTTATGATAAGATTCTTTGTCAAATACAAAGACATAAGACGTATGGAACTGCAATATTATCAAGACTTCGTCGTAAATCAACCTGTCAAATTGAAAAAGTCTGACGAAAGCGACTACGGCGAAAATCAAGACTTTGGAGAATATGACAATTACTAAATTAGCCTTTTTCTAATACATACAACCCCTAATGCAGAAGGTCGACCGCAAGGTCGGCCTTTTGTATGGTCGTATCAAAACGCTATAGCGCCATATTCTTGAACTTGCTTGACATCAAAGACACCAAACGCCACTGTCTTTGCATATAGGCTTTTACTTCTCGTGAATTTTGTTGATACTCCGTCAACACGGTTTTGGGGTCTTTAAAATGTTCTGCCGTAGCCTTTGCGACGCAATACCCACTCTCCATACCGCAAGATATTCCCTCGCCCATTGGATTGAGAAATCCTGCGACCTCGCCGACAAACAAAACTCTTCCGACTCCGTAATCAATATTGAAATCGGGACGTATGCGCGGCATAATCCACTTCTCTTCCTTGACCTTTTTGTCAATCTCCAAGCCGTGATTATCTTGCATATATCCTATAAAATTGTTGTTGTATTCTTTGATTTTGCTAATATCCCCTACGGCTACTCCCAATACCGGCATACCGTCCTTGACGTTAAACCAAGCGTCGTACTCAGAAAATGCAGGTTGAAGATACGCATAGAAATAATGCGGATCAAGATTTATTTTGCCGTCATAAAAAGCCTGATAAGTAACTACGTAATCTTTTTTACAGTTGAGCAGACTGCGTTTGATTACGCCCATTGCGCCTTCGCAATCAATTAGATACTTTGCTCTCTTGACGCCTATATCTTTATCCGAAAGAGTGACTTCAACGTAATTGTCAAAGTTTTTGCAGTCGATCACGCTTACGCCGTCGATTACTTCTGCTCCGTGCTCCTTTGCCTTGCTCAAAAGAAAATAATCAAACTCGCTTCGCCACACGTTGAAGCCGCGCTGCTCAAACTTGTATTCTCTTCCCTCGTCGTTGACAAAAATCATTCCGTAATTGTCATACGGCGTACATTTTACGCTATCGGGAATCTCAACGCCAAAGTACTCTTTAACAAGCCCTGCCGTCTTGGCTATTATCATACCCGAGCAAGATTTGTATCTCGGCAATTTGCATTTTTCAACTACCAAAACGCAATGCCCTTTCTCCGCCAAAATCTTTGCGCAAGTCGCGCCCGTAGGTCCTGCTCCGACAATTATTATATCGTAATCTATCTTCATATCTTTATCTTAACAAAAATGTAGAGCAAAAGCAACAATGGGATATTTACTTTTCTATATAAATATGATATAATTATTATAATGTTAATGGGGACTTATGAAATATTTAATTGACGAAAGATCTACGATACTATGGGAAGAAAGCAAGTATTATTTGCGTATACGCTCTTGCAACAAAGATAATCCTATAGTACTTTTTTTACACGGCGGCTGCGGAAGTCCCGACCGCGCGCAAGTAATGAAATTTCAGTCTCCGCTAGCACAAGATTTTACTCTCGTCTGCTGGGATCAACGCGGCACAGGATTGGCATACGACAAACGCGAGGCTAAATCTTTGACATTGACAAAAGAACTCTACGTCGAAGATGCGCACAATGTCGTGCTTTATCTCAAAAAAAGATTTAACAAAACCAAAATTATCATAGTTGGACATTCTTTCGGCTCTGTGCTAGGCGTATGGCTTGCGCAAAAATATCCCCAAGATATCGAGGCGTACGTAGGAGTAGGACAATGCGTGGACTACATAAAAAATGAAGAACTTTCTTACGATTGGGCATACCGAGAGGCAAAGAGAATAAACGACAAAACATCAATCAAAATATTAAACGAGATTGGTTTTCCATTAGGCGGAAAATACTCAAAAGAACATCAAAAAAGTCTTATGAAACAACGCGCCGTTTTGCATAAATTAGGAGGCGCAACTTATGCAAATAGAAAACCTTATTGGCAAGAACTACTCTTCCACGAGGTTCCCATTATGCTAAAAGAATACAGCATTTTCGCGCTGATAAAATATATAAAAGGTCTGTCGTACTCTCCTAGCCAACCTTTGGCGCATAAAAATCCCGACTTTTTAAATACTGCTAAAGAATTACAAGTGCCTGTATATCTTTTGCTGGGACACCACGATCAAAACTGTCCATACCAGTTGGCAGAAGAATGGTATAAACAACTCAACGCCCCAACTAAAAAACTCGTGTGGTTTGAAAATTCCGCACACTCTCCACAATGGGAAGAATCACAAAAGTGGAACGATGAATTCAAGAATATATTTATTAAAGAACACAATATTTCCCTTGAAAGAGCAACCGTCAACGACGCAAAGAAAATATGGGAAATGCAAGCAACTTCCTTTGCCAAACTTTTGGAAAAATATCAAGATTTTGACACAAATCCAGGCGCTGAAACGCTTGAAAGAGTTGAGGAAAAATTAAATCAACCTTACACGTATTTTTATCTTATTAAATGTAACGGAGATACTATTGGAGCAATACGAATAAAAGATAAAAAACTGACGAATGCTCCCAAAAGCATTTCTCCTATTTTCATTTTACCTCAATACCGTAACTGCGGATATGCGCAATACGCAATTAAACAAGCCGAAGCGTTACACGGCGCAACAAATTGGGTAGTTGACACAATACTGCAAGAGCCTAATTTATGTCATTTTTATGAAAACTTGGGATATCGAAAAACCCCTAAACAAAAAACAATAAATTCAAACTTGACGTTAATTTACTATATAAAATAGCGCGCTACCTAAAAGTAACGCGCTTTATATATCTATGATTGTTAAATTACATTTATCTCTTATTGATAAATTCCATTATCACGGCGACTGCGTTCTCTACGCCGATAGAACTGTCTACTGTCAAGTCGTAGTTGCTTGATTCGCCCCATTTACAACCTGTGATCAACTCATAGTATTTTGCTCTGCGCTTATCAGACTTAATTGCAAATTCTTCCGCTTTTTCCTTGCTGTCGCCATACTTGAGCATTATACGCTCTACGCGGTACTCCAAAGGCGCGTGGATAAAGATTCTAAGAGGATTATAATCTGCAAGTACTTTGTCTGCTGCTCTGCCTACAATCACACAACTGCCTTTATCTGCGATATTTTTCAATACCTTTTCTTGTGCTTGTCTTGCCTTATCCGTGGGATCAAGACCTATATATAGTGTCTCTATCTTTTGCATTTTCCCATCCTCAACGTCGCGAACGTATTCTTGAGATAAACCGCTTTCTTGCGCAGTGAGCAATGTCAAGTCTTTGTTATAATATGGTACCCCGAGTTTTTCTGCAAGCAACTTGCCTATTTCTCTGCCCGACGCTCCGTGCTGTCTTGCCAAAGTAATTACTATACCCTGTCTGCTTTCTTTGATTTGCGCAGTGTCGACAACTTGCTCTGCCTCAATTGACGCTTTCTTTTTCATAACGACAAGCACGTGCAAAGTCAGTCCCAATGCAAGCGCAAAACCGACTATATCAGATATAGGAGCCGACCACAAAAGCGCTTGAATACCGCCGACGTTTGCCAATATGATTGAAAGCGGTACGAGTAATATTACGTCTCTTGTCATAGAAATTAAAGTGGCTTTGATTGGAGAACCGATTGCCTGGAAGAATATTGCCAAATTCTTGACTACGCAAGTAAAGAGAATAAAGCCGAGATATATTCTAAACGTAAGACAAGTAAATTGCTTGTATGCTTCTTGATCTACGCCTTCACCGCCGTTGCCGAATATGTAGATAAACACCTCGGGAAATGCCTCGAAAATGATTGTTGCTATGACGCCTACTATGACGGTGGCTATCATCATATAAAGCAAAGTCTTCTTGACACGGTCGTACTTCTTTGCGCCGTAATTGTATCCTATGACGGGTTGCGCGCCCGAAGCAATACCGATGGCAATTGATACGACGATACCAAAGACCTTGAATGCTACCGTTACGACGCCTTGTGTAATGGCGGTATCGTAACCGCTTCCTGCGCTGAACTTAAACAATAAAATATTGTTGACGATAGAAATAATAACTATGGCAAGTTGGGTCAAAAGAGACGATATGCCAAACTTGAGAATATGTCCAATCTCCTTGGATGGAATAAAATCCGCAATCTTCAATTTGAAAGTCTTAGACTTAAACAGATACGCTACGTGCAATACGAAAGTAATCAACTGTCCAAGGAAAGTTGCCAATGCCGCGCCAGTCATACCCATATTAAGTCCAAAGATAAATAGCGGATCGAGCGCAATGTTGATTATTGCGCCTATTGCCATTGCAAGCATTGCAAATTTTGGACTGCCGTCGGCGCGAATAATTGGATTGAGCACGCAAGCCAACGTAAAGAACAAAAATCCGCCTATAATAAAGTTGGCGTACTCGCTCGACTTAGCCAATATATCACCTTGCGCACCTATAGCAATTAAGATTTTGTCTTTCAAGCAAAAGCATATTATCATAAGCACTACGCTTGCGGCAACGCCGTAAAATAGCGCGGTGCCGACGCTTCTTGCAGTGCCTTTGGTATTGCCCTGACCTTGATTGAGACTCATACACGCCGCGCAACCGTCACCTATCCACAGACCTATGCCAAGCGCAACTATAGTGAGCGGGTATACTATACCGGTCGCAGCGTTACCCGCCGTACCCAACGTATTGCAGTGACCGATATAAATCTGGTCTACTAAGTTGTAAAGCGATTGAATAATCAAACTCAATACGCAAGGAATGGCAAACATCTTCATAAGTTTGCCGACTTTTTCCGTACCTAAAAAGTTGTTTTGGGCTGTTTCTTCCATAATAAAAACCTCCGATAAATTTATCGTCTTTGTCGGAGTAAAGAACGCGTGAAACCTGCGAAGAACATTATAAAAAGAGCGTAGAATCTGTCGAAATTCTACGCTCTTTTGGCTGTTCAACGCCAATTATTTTACCAAATTTAAAAATTTTTGTCAAACAAATTTTCCTTTTATCAAAAGGAAAATTTATACTTTTACTGCTTTTCCGCCCGTCAAAACTATCATCTTTACGGCTTGAAGTGAAAAGTCGTCAGCCTCAACGGTAAGTCTCTTGTCAAGCGTTCCGCGAGCAAGCACTTTGATATAAGTAATTTTGGGAGAAAATCCCTTGATGCGCTTTTTTATTTCGCTTAGAGTGACTGTTTCGCCGTCTTGGAAATATTGCGACAGCGTATCTATATTTATTATACCAGTCTTGGTTTTGTCTGTTATTCCCTCTCCTCTTTCTATCAGCGCAACGGCAATTTCGTCTTGCAAAATATTGTCGACTTCTTGTGCACTTACGCTTTGGCGAGGCTTGAATTGCGTTCCTCTGCTTTCGTCTTCATTGGTGAGGACTTTGATAAGTTTTTTTGCAATAAGCGCGTCCGTAGTCTCGTATGGAAATTGCGGAGCGTAATCTATTGGTTGCAATTCTTCTTTTTGCTTGATGCCGTTCTCCTGCATAAGACGGGTTATCAACTCTTTGGCGTACTTGAGCCGTCTGTCATTCTTGATATGATAAAGACAGGGCGTATCAACATACAAAGCAATATCTTCAATGCTCTCTACGTGATATTTTGTCTCTTCAAATTGCGATGGATCCAACGCCAAAACTATAGACAACGTTTTGCGTCGCATTCTCAACTTTGCAAGAGTTTTTCTGCCGCAACGGAAAGCCTCCCACTTCCAACTAATGCGGCTCTTGACTCCGTCAAAAGACAAAAGCCAATTCTTCAACTCGGAATAATATTCTTTGTTTTTGTCGTCGCTTTGTATAAGTTTTGCCTTAAAACTCTTGCTGTATTTGATGACTATATAACGCGTCTCGCCATTCTCGACTATCATTTGCAACTCGCCGAACTCTTCGTCATCGCCATCAATTGTTTCGGCCTCTTCAACTGCCGTCAGACTTTCGTCAACCTCTTGTTCCTGCGCAATTATATTAGGTGTTTCTTGCTTGTTCGACGGTTGACTTTCTTGATTTTCGTCGATATGGCCAATGCTTTCTTCGATGTCCGAACTAGCATTGGCAGGAATTTCTTCTTCATTGTTTTTGGCGTCTTTTTTGCTCAAATATCTCTTTCTATTACTCAACAGCGTAATTATAATTACTATACCGAGTATGATTGCAATTGCGAGCAATACTATAAACAATATCTTAAACATTATTTATTCTCCTTTGATTTGTCCTTGCGAACTTTATGCGCTATGAGATAACATATTTCGCATATTATTACGACCGCCATAACTGCCGAGAGTATTATCCAAATCAATTCTTCGTTTTCAGGCTCTTGCGTAGGCTTTTTGTCGGGAGTTGTCACGTCGCCCGAATTTATATCCCCGCTTGGAGTGGTATCGCCGGGCTCAGGCTCGGGTTCAAGTTTTGGTATCTGTCTCGTCTCGATATGTGCGCCGTCGCGTTGACATACGCGCTGCTCTTCGCCGAATTCGTCGACGGTAGCCTGCTTTGTCACCGTCCATTCGCCGAAATCGTGTCCCAATGCCTCTCTTTCTTCAGACTTGATCTGCGTAGTGAAAGCCGAATTTTCAAACGTCGCCGTGTATACGTCCTGTCCGTCTTGCGTACAAGTGGCGGTACTGCTTACGCTCGCCGTAACGCTTTCGCTCTCTTTGTGATTGTCTCTCGAACATACGCGTTCTGCCGTGCATTGCGCGCCATCCCAACTATAAGTCGGCGCAGTGTCAAATAAGTGTCCCAATGCATCTATAATTACTTCGCCTTTGTCGGTTATTTCACTTTGGCACAACTCGTCTTGGAAATACTTGCCGCATATACTGCAAGCGTAATACTCAATGTTGCCGTCTTCAACGCAAGTCGCATCCTTTGCGTCGCGTTTTTGAGAAATATGGGCATTGTGCACCACAAGAGTTTTGTTCTCTTCGTCGGAATTCAAAATTTGAATATCATTGTATCCATTCCAAAAAGTCGACGGCAATTCTATTGTAGTTTCGCCCATTGCCTTTGGCGTACGCAATTGTTTTAATGAGTCACACGAAAAAAATGTATCATCTGTAGACACGACGTTGGTCATATCAAAACTCGACAAGTCAAGTTCTTTTAGACTTTCGCACCCTGCAAACATTGCCGAAACATCACTTACCGAACTTATGGCGCAGTTGGATGGGAATATAATCGATTCCGTCCGAAAATCGCATTCAAACATTGAATTCATATTGACGACTTTACTCATATCAAAATCCGACAAGTCAAATTGCGTAAATGCCAAACACCCCCTGAACATTCCGCGCATATTCGTGACTTTGCTCGTATCAAAATGCGAAAAATCCAAACTCGTAATCGTATCGCAATTATAAAACATATTTGCCATACTTACAGTTTGACCGGTATCCAAACCTGATAAATCGATACGTTCCACTTTATACCCAAAGGCAAACCATTCGTCTAAATATAACGGAGCAACGTTGCCGACTACCTTTGCCGAAGTTATGTATTTTCCCATAACTTCGTTGGTGTTATAAAAAAACTTCCGCCAAGGAGTGTAAGATACATTATCTTCTCTTGCAAACTGTGTATCAAACGGGAAATTACCTTTTCTCTCCGTGTCATATATACCCGCCAAATCGTGTATGTTATCGCTTATTATCAACTCATAATTATCCGTTACGCCCCAAAATATGTCGTCACGAGTAAGCGTTTGTCCTGCATACTCATTGGTAATCTCCGTGATAATTTCCTCCCTTGCTCTAAAATGCATTGTAGAAGTCCCGTTCATAGGTAAAGATATGGGCGCATTACCTATTGCTTTGGGCGCTATCAAAGTTTTTAGACTGATACAATCTTCAAGCATACTCTCAGTGTATGCGCGACTTAAATCAAAACCGGATAAATCCAAATACTCAAGTTTGCCGCATCCAAAAAACGCCTGGTCCATTTCACCAAGCCTATCTGTCTTTGAAAACGGTATTTGAATCTCATTAAGACTTGTACAACCAAAAAACATACCACCCATACTTACAAGTTTTGGAGTTTCGTTGCTAGAAAACTTTACAGATTTAAGATTGATACACGAATCAAACATACGCAACATATCACAGACGTTTGATAAATCAAAACTCGACAAGTCAATCGTCGTCAATGAAATACAAGAGCAAAACATATTTACCATATACGACACGTTGCTTGTATTCAATCCCGTGACGTCAATCTCCGTCAAATTGCGAAAATTTTCAAACCACTTACTTGTGCATACAGGCGCAACGTTGCCCAATATCTTTACACTTGTTGAATTTCTGTGCTCCATCCACGGCATATTATTAAAACTATACTCAACGTCGGATAAGAAAGTGCCGCTATCCGTAACGCCGTCGCCCTGCGTGTCGGATTGATTGCTGCTGATTATCAACTCCTCGTCGAATGCCGCCCAATAATAGGTGCTTGACTCTACTTCTTCCGCATAGCCAACTTGTTTTGAATTTGAGAAACTTGCGCACAACACACATAAAAATACTACAACTGCAAAACACAGTACAATAGTAAAACTCATTTTTTTCTTACAAAGCATAAACACCTCTTTTCGCTTTATCCTTAAAGCGCTAACCTGAAAAGGCCTAAAATATCTATCTTTAAAAATATTATAGCACTTAAAAACATAATAATCAATAATTTTCGCCCGTTCGAAAATCGGCTAAATTTTGCCAATTACCCATTGTCGGTGTCTTTATGCTTTTCCATTTCGGCTATTTTTTTAACAAAATTTCTCAACTGTTTTTTGTGTTTGCAAAGTTTTTCTTTGCAATTTGCGCACGAGAGCGTCTTGTTGGTATTGATACAAAAACGCTCTGGAAATTTGCGGTATAAAATTTCCCACTCAAGTAACAATAGCGCTGCTACGACAAAAAGCGAAATAGTAAAAGGGTTTTTTATAAAAACTACGGGAGTAAACATCATTGCATAATCCCAATTGTATATGCGGCAAGACACGCAACAACGGTTTTTCATTATCCACGTTTGAAACGGACAGAAAAACAATATGCAAATCATATCGCACACCGAATAAAACAACGCAAGAATTATCATAACGCCGCCGTCAATAATCTCTGTAAAATACAAAACGACGAATATTGCGTTGAGCGCTATCCAAGACGCAAACGCAACAAAAGTCCTCCACGCAGGTTGTCTGTTGGGCTTTACCTGCGATTCTATGGGAACATAATTGCGCTTAAACTGTTTTTGACATCCCATACTCTCTATCCTCGACGGAAAGAATCTAAACAACATCTCGATTATAAATATTGCCCATATTATTATGCAAACAACGTCTATGTATACATTTGATTTATATTTTTGCAAAAGCGGATCTATACTTTTGTCTTTAACTTTGTTGACCGCATATATTATAAGCACCGTCAAAAATAAAAGCGTACGCCAAGCCAATTTGACGTAATGGTATGATGTTGTTTTACTTATATTAGATTTTTTCATTTCTTCCTTTTGGGATATTAAAATTTAATTTATCTTAAAATAATCTTGAAAATCCCAACAACTTTAAAAGAATTATAACATTGGAAATAAAGAAAATGCAAGCGTCGTTGAACAAATGGCAGTCAAAAAACAATCTAAAGAGAGCGTAAAATTGTCGAAATTCTACGCTCTCTTGGCTGTTCAACGTCAATTATTTTATCAAATTTATAAATTTTTGTTAAACAAATTTTGAAGAACTAACGGATTTTACAATTTATTCAACGTCAAAAATCTCTATTACGATATGTCCGTCATCTAAATTTATATTTGCAGAAAACGTCTTGTCCTCTACTTTAAAACGAGGCGAAAACATCGTAAAATGCTGATTGAAATAATATATTTCAGGATTCTTATAACTTTCAACCATCTCTTCTTCTCTTGACAAATTCATACCGTAATCGTTAAACAACTTTTGAATAAAACTATCGTAGACTTCATCCGATGCAATTTCGATGCTCATACGCGCCGAATAACCGTTGTCGTTGGACACAATCTTGCCCAAAATCTTGCCTTGCGGCGCTTGCAATCCATCAAGTCCCAAGTATTCCAACTCTTCTTGAGTAAACCACGTCTTGTCATTGCTGTCAATATCCCAAGAATGTTTGTTACCAATCTGGACGATTTGTTTTTTAAGTACCAACAACAATTGATTCTTTTTGTAAGTCACCGTCTCTAAGTCATCGATTGCGTCATTTCCCTCAAATTCTTCTATGAAGAACATAACGGCGCAATTATACTTATCTCCCGAAATTCTATACTCGCCGTTAAAAAGCATTACTTCGTCGTCTGAATAAATCATATCGTCAATTGAAGACATAGTATTGCCTAGCGAATCTAAATTTGCAGGGATTTTTGTAAAACATTCCTTTGCCAAAGATTTAAAATCGTTTTCCGTCGCGTCGTTCCACAAAATGAACATTGCAACTTGATTATTGCCTCTAACACTCTTCATTTGACTCATATTGAGTTGAGGCAGCGTCAAAGTAGAACTCGTCAAACCTACGCTTTTCCAAGCAGCATCAACGCCGCCGCAAGCGCAAAGTGAAATTGCCGTGATTACAACCAAAGCAATGCAAACTACTACTGCAAGTGATTTTTTCTTAGTCATCCTTCTTTCTCCTATTTCTTAAATAATTATTACTTATATTCTAAACTCAATGCAGCCATTTTGTCAAGTATAACTACCAAAAGTTATTTTGATTATTAACACAATAAAAAAGCGTAGAATTTAAATAAATTCTACGCTTTTTGTCGGCTTAACTTAATAATTACTATTGAGCATCTGTTCCGCTAGTAATTTCGCCAGATGATACTCCAATACCCAAAGCGCTGTTGATTTCCTCTTTTTTATATACTTCAGTATACTCACCCTCAACATAAATTAAAGAAGATTCTAAGAATCTTAATTGCTTTGATTCCGACCACTCTTCATAAGATTCGTCCTCGTAATTGCTTTCGTATCCAACAAATTTGCCATCTACAAAATACGCAACGTCGTATACTTCCTCTTCTGACTCGTCTGTATATTTGAATTGAATTGCTATATAAATATAAAGATACGTTGTGCCTTCAAATTCAAAATACTTTTGATAACCGCAGTCACCTGATATCTCAAAAGACTCGTCATTCACCATTTCTTTCAATGCTTTTGCGCAATCAATTACTTGATCCAACGGTGCTTTCTTATTGCAGGCTACGCAGCAACATACAATGGAAAGCAACATTACTACAACTATTACACTTGTTAATACCTTTTTCATTTTGTTCTCCTTAGTATTATTTTATTAATAGATTTTAGCACTGTATAAAGATTATGTCAACTATAATCTATCATTATTTAAGAAAGTCATTTATATTCTTATTTTATCTTTTTCATTTTATAATTTCTCAATTTGACGCCCAGCCGTTCCACTTCCTGCTCTTTTTCTACAAAATAACCGCGGTTTTCAAAAAATTGTTTTGCCGTGATTGAGGCATAAGTTGTAATAATATCAAAGTCTTTTTCCACTTCGTTGCACAATGCGGTGGCAATGCCCTGTCCTTGGAAATCTTTATCAACAAAAAGCAAGTCCAACTCTCCGCTTTTGTCAATACTTGCAAATCCGACGACTTTGCCGCCTATATCAGCAACCGCAGTGTGCTGCGCCAACAACGCGTCGTATCTGCGGTGTTTAAAGTCTTCGACGCTGCTTGCCCACGCAAACAATTGCTCGTCCGTATAATCTTTTGAATTGACAGAATGTACCGTCTCAAAGAATAACTTTGAGACGGCATCGCAATCTTCAACTTTATAATCTCTTATTACCATATTCCGACCTTTAGTCTCGCGTCCTTAAGACTCAAAACTGACTTTTAGAGCACCTGCCGAAATATTTGCTTTAATACGCAAATCTTTTTCTCCTGACTGGTTAGAGACGTTGCAAGAGCCTGCGCTCTTTTGAATAGATATGTTATAATCAGACTGAACGCCTATCATACCCAACTTGACAGCGCCTGCGCTTATATCAACATCTACGGACGCAGTCTGAAGTCTGCCGATATTTACTGCGCCTGCGCTAATATCTCCGGTAAGCGAAGGACAAACAAGTGATTGAATATTTAGAGCGCCTGCTCCCAAATCAATGCCTACCGCTTCTGCAGAGACTGCGTTTTTTAAGTTTATCGATCCTGCATTCATATCAATTGACAATTTTTTGTACGAGGCATTGTCCACTTGCAATGTGCCTGCGTTCATTTTAATACTCATATCACCGAATTCGCCGTCTGCAAATTTAGTCACGCCGGCGTTCATATTGAGGTCTATATCAATTATTTCGCCTTGCGGTATCCATATTTTTGCCGTCGGTATCTTGTTGTACCAATTAAAAATATTCCATTTACGTTTGGTAGTCGTTGCAAATGACAACTTGCCGTTTGACTCTGCAATACTTGCCGACAAAATCTTGTTTTCGGGGTATTCGATTTTTATCTTTTCTCCGTCATAATAATTGACTTCGAGCGTACCTGCCGAAAAGTCTATGTCAAGAGTTGTATTTTGCTCCGTACATTCATAATATTTCATATCATAATCGTCGTCAAACTGCCAGCCGTGTACGCCAAGAGTGACAACAAGTATCACAAGTCCTACGACAAGAATAACTGCGCCTGCTATCATTACCTTTATAAATCCTTTCATTATATTCTCTCCTTTACGTCAAATAAAGATTTAAGCCATACAAAAAACCTTACGAAGAGTTTCCACATAAGTTTTACCAATTTTAAAAATAATGGCATTATTATAAGACTGAGACCAAACAATACCAGTCCACCCCCTATTGCAGCAGCGCCCGAAGCCGCGTCGGAAAACAACCCGCCTACTCCTGCTCCAATAGTTGCAACGCCTGAGATAAGAAAAGCAAACGGAATTACGCTAAACCCAATCGTCACAAATACCATTGCCATAAAAACTCCCAATATAGGTAGCGCAAATATCACGCATAACAACACAAAGACCCAAGTATGGTTACTTGTTTTTTGTGTTGCATTTTGCCGATTACAATCATTAGGATGGGATTCAAATTTAACATTCTCCGATTGCAATTGCCCCATATCCGGCGTATTATCGATAAAATACTCTTCGCCGCTTTCTGATAATATACGCTGAGCAGCGTCGTAAGGAGCGCCGAATTCGGCAGTTATTTCTTGCTCCGCATAACCTGCGTCTCGCCTATCGGCGTATGCTTCAGCATAATAATCCAACACTCTCGCCCTCTCCTGTTCAGGCACGCATAAAAGGTTGCATTTGAGTTCATCCCGCCATTCATTATAGGTCATTGTTACCTCCGCAGTGGACTATATGCGCCCACCAAACAACTTTTTATATATAGAATTTATCTCCAGCAGATCGTCTCTGCCCGATTTCAATTTTTTAAGTCCCAAAGGCGTTATTTTGTAATATCGTCTGAGCCTACCGCTGAATTCTGCAGTGCGAGTAACTACAAACCCGCCGACTTCAAGTCTTTTCAAAATAGGATAAAGCGTGCTCTCCGAAATCTCGATAACGCCAGTAAGATCGCTTATTATTTTGTAGCCGTAACTTTCTCCTTTGCTAATAGCGTGAAGAACGCATACGTCCAATATCCCTTTTTTCAACTGTATGTCCACAAGTAGTACCCCGCTTTACATAATACTATACATTGCATAGTATACTATGTCAAGTGTTTCTGAAAAATTACCTAAAAAATTTTAATAGCAAAGTAAATAGGGCTAATGAAATATTTTGAGAAACGTACCAAAAAACCGTATAAAATTTTTTAAAAGTTGACATATATAGAACCAATTCTAACTATATCTCTTTCAAAACTTTATTAAAACAAGCATATTATCGTTTTTTCCAATTTCTTTTGCAATAATCTTTTATTTTGCAGTGAGGACATTTTAATTTTACGTATTTTGTAGGTTCGCCTTCTAAATCACTTAAAATACCTTTCGTGAAAAAAATTTTATAAGGATTTACCTTAAATTTATGTCCACATTTTGGACATTCGTAAATATCGTCTTTAAAAGAAAGCGGTATCATAACAATTAAAAGAACGACAGCAATTGCCAAACAAATTGCAAATTCAATCCAATAATGATTTACAGCACAAACTAAACAAAAACAAAACGCTACACCACTTAACGTTCCAAGAATAATCGTGGCATAAGTATATATTTTATCTAAAAAATTTTTAGGCGGTTCTTTATCGTTCATAATTTTATTATATCACTAAGCGCTAGCGTTTTCAAGTATATAGTATGAGATAATAGACTTTTGCACCGTAGCAGGCATTCGATATAATAAGTGACTTTCGTAGCAAAAACTGTCGTGACGTAGGCAAAAAAGAATTGAGTGCGCCATTTATTACTGCTTCCGTACACTCAATTCTTTATTTGCTATAAAGATTTATTCAGTGGTTAGTGTTTATCCACTAATTGTTTGAACTCACTTTCGACATCTAATAATGCAACAAGACGTTATTTGATAAATTCAACGTTTATATTGCCGTTATTGCAATTAGCGTTAAATGATTTCGCGCCGCCCTCTTTTAATGCAGGCAAATTACAATCGCCCTTTTTTATCGTACAAGCCATAGAAAAGTCGTCCCAGCCACCTATTATCGAACCTGTAATATTACCGTTCTTGGCAATTAAATTGAGACCTTTACCTACGCTTACACGTTCTAATAAAACATTTCCGCCATTGTTGTCCAAATCAATTTTTTCGATAAATGACAGATTGGTGATTTTTATATTTTCGTTAGTCGTGCTTGCCGAAATCGTAGTAATTAAATTATCGGGTATTCTGATTTTTATTTTTCGGTATTCTACCGACGGTTTTGTCCCAATAACACTTGTCCAGTCTTTATTGAATACCAATTTAATAATTAATTCTTTACTTTGGGAAACCGATATATCGAGATATTCCTTTTCGCCGTCAAAATAATCAATATAAATTTGATTATCTTCCGACGCGCATATTTCCAATTCTCTGTCGGTTACTTGTACAACGACTTTTTCAATTTCGCTTTCGCCGCTTGAATAGGACTTTTCCGTAAAAGTGTCACCGTTTGAACAACCCGCAAACGCAAACACCAATACGCTGATAAGAGCAAATAGTACCACAAATTTTTTCATAATAAAACTCCTTTATTTTGTTTATTTGACATTGCATTTCTTCAATGTTATAATGAGTATAAACCTTTGTGTAACACAAAAGTCAAGAGGTATTTTTTAAAAAATGAAAGATTATTTTTCCATCAGCCAAACGGCAAAAATAGTCGATATGACAACCGAAACATTAAGACATTATGACCGCATTGATTTGGTAAAGCCGAGTAAAATTGACGAGTGGACGGGCTACCGTTATTATTCGCAACAAGAGATAGTAAGGCTCAACACGATCAGAGCGTTACGCTGTATGGACTTAACTTTATCAGAAATAAAAGATATTTTAGCATACAACGATTTTGATAAAATAATTGCCACGCTAAAACAAGCGGAAAAAAGCGCTGATGAAAAAATTGCCGAACTTAATTATGCAAAAACAAAAATTCAACGAGCGCGTATATTTTACGAAAGTAAATTAAACGGTGAACAACAAAGTGAAAATATTTTTATTAAGCATTATCCGCAAAGAGTTATTTTATTATCCGATACAATGGAAACCCCAACGTTAGATAATTTGTGGAATTATCACCGCCATTTTTACGACCAAATTTCCGAAAAGAGAAGAAATGAATTTTCATTTGAAGATTTAGCGGGTATTTACGAACAAAATGGGCTTTCACGATTGTTTGCGATTTGTACACGGTATTCCAAAATAGACGGAATTAAAATATTACCTCAAGGAAATTATCTATGCGCCGACTGTACGGAAGAAAACCGCGAAGAAATAATAAATAAATTATTCAAAACGGCAAAAAGTAAATACAATACCTCCCCCGAATTTACAATACAGTTGATTGTGCTTTCGGGAATATTGCAATGGAATTATCAAGCGCAGATATATATTCCAACTTAATATTCGACCTGTATAGCATAAAACGTCGTCGACTAAGGCGCAAAAGAAAAAGAAACCGAAAATCGGTTTCTTTTCCGTCCGGGTGTTCTTATACCCCTGTTATGGTGCACCACTCTTAACCTAATTCGAACTTTTCGAGTTAGGTTATTTTTTTACTATGTGCAAAGGCTGTTTATGCCGCGAAAGCCACTTGACGAGAGAAAGGAGTGCGTTAGGCTTGAACGCCATAGGCAAACCAAAACCCACCGAGATTTATTTCGGTGGGTTGCTGTGTTCGCCCTTATTTGCCTACTCAACGCACTCCTGCGAGGCTCGCGTCAAGTGGAACGTGGAATAAATAGCCATATTGTTATATGTACATTTCAAGAGCAGTTTTATACTTGCCTAATTTAACGATATTTTTGTAAAATAAAAAGCCCCGACAATTTTCATTATCGGGACTTATTCTAATTGGACTATTGAATTGTATTTTTATCTTATCGTCAAATAATTTTATTTGCTTTATAAGATATTCGATAAGTAATCTAGGCTCTGACTTTAATATTTGCGTATAAAACTCTCTTATGTCATTCTCTTTGATTTGTACCGCTTGTTTGCTATGCTCTATGAGTATTTGTCGTTCCAACTGTTCTTGTTGCTGTTCTAGTTCGTGCAATCGTTTATTTGTTGTATTTGAGATTACGCCACGCTCAATAGCAGTCATAACATTATTCAACGCTGTTTCGACTTGTTTTTGTTGCTTTGTCAATATTCTCAAAGTTGGGTTTTCTTTTGCTTGTTTCTCTTGTATCTTTAACAATTCGGCTACGATATAGTTCATAGTTTCGGGATTGCTCAACTTTTCTATTGTAGTATTGATAACAATATCTTCGAGAGCGTCTTTGTGTACCATAGATTTATTGCAATCATTTAGGCGTTTCTTTCGTCCATTGCATTTATAGTAATATGTTCTTGGACCGCTTGCGGACGTACCGCTTTCGCCAATCATTGTTTGTCCGCAATGTCCACATATAAGTTTCTTCCGTAATAGATAATCAACTTTAATACTTGTCTTGCCAAATTTATTAGCGTTTACCTTATCACGCACTATATTAAATAGTTCGGTATCAACTATTTGCGGATACATATTATCTATGATTTCTTCGCCGTGTTTATATACTCCCGAATACTTTTCATTTTTGAGTATGTTATATACGCTACATTTTACGAACGGCTTTCCTTTATAGTAAATACCTTTTGCTGTCAAGTCTTTGATTATATCTTTTACAAATTCGCCCTTTGCATATTGAGAATACATATAGCGTACTATTTCGGCAGTATTTTCATCTTCAACTATTCTTCTTCCGTCCAATTTGTAGCCGTATAATAACGTACCGCCTTGAAAGTAACCTTTACGGCGAGTTTCTTTCATACCACGACTGACCTTTTGAGCAAGTTCGGCTGAATAGTATTGATTCATACCTTCGAGCAAACTCTCTAATATAATGCCTTCGGGTGTATCGGGGATATTTTCCATTGCCGACAATACTTTAACGCCATTATCTCTCAATGTCTTTTTATGTATTGCCGTTTCGTATTTGTTACGAGAAAACCTATCAAGTTTGTAGACAAGTACATAATTCCATTCTTTTCGACTGCTATCTTTTAACATACGTTGAAAGTCGGGGCGGTTATCGTTCGTACCCGTCATTGCTCGGTCAATATAGGTGTCAAGTATAAGAATATTATTGCGTTGTGCATATTCTTCGCATACCCGAAGTTGTCCGTCAATAGATTGTTCCGTTTGCTGGTCGCAAGAGTATCTTGCATAAATTACTGCTGTTTTCATTTTTGTTTCTCCTATTAAATTATTTATTTTGTCTTTCGACGGGAGCGATCATAAACGAAATCGTCTTTGTTGTTCTTTAATTGGTTGTCTTAACTCTTGCCGGTCAAGGGTTGCCAAAGGCAATGCACTTTACCCTTGACAGCAAGGGCGGTTTCGTTTACGCTCCCAAAGACGAAAGACAAAATAATTTAATTGGCTTTTGGCATTTGCCTTATTATCTCCGCACTTACTTCGCCCATAATCAAGCCGTCATCTACGCAAGTAAAGTTATCGAATAACAAGGCTTTTTTATCGTCAATACCTATCGGACAAACTATATCTTCGTCCAAAATATCACTTACCATATAAGTCGGCAATTTACCGCCAAACACAAGTTTCTCTCCGCTTTTCTCTATGTATTTGAGCAAATACCTTACGGCTTGCGGTATCTCCCTTGAACATATCTCTTTGAAATCGTTTCTTCCAAAGTGTTTTAGAAAATGCGTATTTTGATACGTTGTTTGCTTTCTATGGCTCTTTGTACTAAAATCGTTGACTTGTTCCAACGTGCCTATCATTTGCGGTATATAGAAGATTCCGTGAAAATGTAAGCGGTGTTTTTCGGGAGAACGCTCCCACACGCCTATATATTTCCAACCTTTACGACTGACAAGGTGTTTGAGAGTATTCCGCAACTTTGCTTTGAATGTATCTTCCGTATGCTTTTCGCTATCGTAAGTAAACGTAACAAAGTAATTCCACTCTTGCAAATATATCTTTCGCCATAGACGAACACGCCGTTTGGCAAGATTGTTTTTCTTTCGCTCTACGTTTTGCTCGATATATTCCGTTGCTTGCTCGGTAGTCGCAAACTCGCTTTGCAGTTTCTCGGCAATATATCCCTTGCGTTCTCGCTTGGGTAGGCTTTGGCTCTCGGCGTATGCTGTATCAAACTTTGATTGCAACTCAACTTGTCTAGGCGTTGCTATCGCAGTATTCTTCCGTTTACTGCCTTTGCCGTGCTTGTAGTTCTCTTGCAGTATTGCAATGTAATGACTTCCGTCATAATAGACTTTTGCATTTTCAAATGGCATTTTGTTTCGCTCCTTTTATTGTTTATTTTTGGCAAGTTCCAACACTCTTGAATAGAGCGTTTGGAAGAAAACACGTTGCTCGCTCTCGCTCAACGCTGTTATATCAGGCTTGCCAACTGACAAAACATTTAACTTTGTTGTAAGCATTTACGCACCCCCTTTGAGAGCAAAAAATAAAAAGGCTCTCACTATATAGCCACGAGAAAGGGCAAAAGTTGTGGGTCTAATGCAAAATTTTTCAAAAAATTTTCAAATACTACCAAAAACAAAGGTGGCAACGTAAAAAAATCGGGGTTTCGTGGAAAGCCTGCGCACGAACCCCGATTTTAAGTTGCCACTTTGGTTAGGTCTTTTTTTGTTGTGTCTAGTCGTGTGGCGGGTGCTTGACGGCGAGCGTAAGCGAAGCCGCTTGTTATATCAAGCACCCGCCACAGTGCCATTTCTATTTTTGTCTATCTAATACACTTGAAAAAATCGTTTGCATTTGCTATAATGGTTGTATGATAAACAGTAATTTAACGTAAAAACAATGTATTCCGCTATGAAAGAAAAAATAGAAAACTTATACAACAAAGATAATAATAGTGCGTATAAAGCATTATTAGATTTGGAAACTATAACTACCGAATCGAATGATTTATATAGGTATTTTGATTTACTGTTGAAAATGCTGAACAACGAAAGGACTTTTGTCAGAGTTCGTGGGTTTAGACTAATTTGTTGTTTGGCAAAATGGGATACGGAAAATAAAATAAACGATAATATTTATATTATATTAAAAGAGTTGGAAGATGAAAAAGGGACGTCGGTAAGACAATGTTTAGAGAAAATCAATCTACTTTTAATTTATAAAATAGAGTTGACGGGCATTATAGCAAGCAAATTAAGGAGTTTGGATTTGTCTAAATATAAACAAAGTATGCAGTCTTTAATTAAAAATGATTTAGAACATATTTTAGAATATTTATAAAATAAATTTCAATTTAGCGTGCTATATTTGTTTTATACTGCTGATTATTTACTATAAAAAATCACAACCTATTCAAAGTTCGAATTAGGTTGTGATTGGTGCGCCTTCAGAGACTCGAACTCTGGACCCAATGATTAAGAGTCATTTGCTCTACCAACTGAGCTAAAGGCGCATATTCTGTTGGAGCGGGAGACGAGATTCGAACTCGCGACGTTCACCTTGGCAAGGTGACGCTCTACCACTGAGCCACTCCCGCATTTTTTGCTTTGGTGCGGATGAAGAGACTCGAACTCCCATGTCGTTGACACTAGATCCTAAGTCTAGCGCGTCTGCCAATTCCGCCACATCCGCATTTTCCATTTCTGGTGACCCATCCGGGATTTGAACCCGGGACACCATGATTAAAAGTCATGTGCTCTACCGACTGAGCTAATGGGTCAGACATTTGATATGATATATCAAACTGCCCAATAAATCAAGCATTTTGACATACTTTCTAAAAATTTTTCCGACCCGCACCCTCAACTTTTCGCATTGGCTGGGGTGGAAGGATTTGAACCCTCAAGTGCTGGAGTCAGAGTCCAGTGCCTTAACCATTTGGCGACACCCCAATGGTATTGGCAGGGGTAGCAGGATTTGAACCTACGAATACCAGAGTCAAAGTCTGGTGCCTTACCGCTTGGCGATACCCCTACGTATCTTTGAGTGGGGTGGATAAAGGGAGTCGAACCCTTGACCTCAGGAATCACAATCCTGCGCTCTAACCAACTGAGCTATACCCACCACCTGTGGTGAGCCTGAAGGGATTTGAACCCCCGACCCACGGCTTAGAAGGCCGTTGCTCTATCCAGCTGAGCTACAGACTCACAAGTGGAGCGGGTGATGGGAATCGAACCCACGCGACCAGCTTGGAAGGCTGGGATTCTACCGTTGAACTACACCCGCACGCTGTTGAGATGAATAAAACCTTTCATTCAAGTGCCTACAAATTTTACCACAGCCAAAAGGCTATGTCAACCAAAATATTAAAAGTTTTTAATTACGTTTTTATAATTTGCGCAAAATACTCTTTATCTTCTTTGGAAATTCTAAATGAATCTTTTATTTTTCGCACTGCCAACTTCTTTACTTGCCCGCTCACCTTATCACTTTGCATAAGAGATATCGCAACCTGTCTATTCTTCACCACCAAGACTTGAATAAGCCAAGCAAGCGCCATATCCACGTAATAGTCTTTTGCAATCAGATTGTCTACAACTTCATAAACAACTTCATCTTTGCCAAAAAAATTAACCATAACGGCAACTATGCCCCATCTTGCAAACCAAATATCCTCTCTCTCAGCATATTCCCTTACCTTTTGAAGATAGGTATCGTCTTTGCGGTGAATACTCGAGCAAACGACGTCGTTGAGCGCCCAATCGTCAATTTCGCCAATAAAACTTTCCAAGAGCGGAAAGAAATCTTTATCATCAAGTTTGAGATGCGTGATTAGCAAGCCTTTGAGCATACACTGCTCGTAGCACTGCGGTTTTTGCGCAAGAAAGTCCGTCACGTCTTTTGACTTTGCTATCTCTTTGGCATACTTGCGTAAGATAGGTATTCTAATACCGTTGATGGGATAATTTGAACGAGTCAACCTGGAGTGAAAGTTGCGATATTCCTCCTCGCTGTTGACTCTGACAAAATCCTCAAATTCTTTTATACTGTAAGATTGCATTTTATCCTCACTTTTTCCAAAAAACTATACTTGTCATACTGCCGTATGACGGAGAGTATTTTATATCAACGCCGTAATTTGCAAATATATTCAATCCGTCATTTTTCAATGCGGCAATATAATCTTTTAAAAGCAAATTGTCGCAACGCACGTCCAGCGTAATATACGAACCCTGTCCCATAACGTTTCCTTTGGTACTTGCAACGTATCTCAGCAAGATTTCAAGTTCGGCTTTATTCTCGATTACCATATCGTAAATATTGCCGTCGTAGTTAAAAAACGTATTGGCAAAGACGTCGTACGGCGAGCCGCCAAAATATCCCGAATAATCACCCAGGTATATCTCGTAATGCGCTCCGCCTTTTTGATTGCCGCTTTGTTCGTCTGTCATAAACAAGGTGTTGTGCTTTAGAACTTCTTGCGTTTGGGAACTACCTGCAAATTGATACTTTTCGTTTGCCCAAGTGCTGTCCAATACGTACCAATTGCCGTCAATACATACCTTATTCCAAGCGTGTTGAGCATAGACCTGATTGAGAAGTTCGCTTCCTTTGCCCGACGCCCCCTTTATCTTGTAACAAGGAATACCTTCAATTCCGCACAAAAGACTTACTGCCTTGGCGTATCCGTTGCATACGGCAAGTCCGTCTAAGATTGCGCCTTCAAGATACAACTCTCTATATGCGTAATACTTGTTGTAAGAATCACTTGACGGCGAAGCCGCGTTGAGTTCGTCAGAAAGCGCCCAGTTGTACGTCACATAAGCCGACAGCCAGTCTGCAATTGCGTGTACCTTTTGGAAGTCAGTCATTCCGTCGTCTATTATCGATCTCAATATCGTCTTTGCCTTTTCGTATACCGCTTGAGCGGGACTGCCCTGCTTGGGTATAGGTCGCACTCCGCGCTCCAGTGCGCGATACAACTCTTCGCTGTAAGTTACCTCCGCCGTCTCCTGCAAATTATTGAGGGCAAACTCGTCAAAATCAGCGCTTCGTCCAACACTCGAAAAGTGCGTGTCATTAAAAGGATTTTCCTTTACGGTAGGCGTTCGCACAACGCTACTTGGTATGCAAGTGGAGTATACTGTAAAATGTACTTCATAAATATTGATATACCCGCCTTTGACTTGCCAACTGTCCTTAACTCCCTCATTAAAATACTCTACAGCCGCGCGAATATTTGTATCAAGTTGAGTAGCGTCACCGGCAAGTGAAGGATTGACGTAAATCCTCCACATCTTTTCAAACTTTGAATCCGTCGAAGGCGCCAAATCATTGTAATGTATCAAAGAGTAAAATACGAGGTCTTTGAGTTCGTCATAATCGTTGATAAAAGTATTGTAGCGCTTTCCGAGATACTCAAAACTATCTGTATAAGATAGGTATCTTTGAATTGACGAATTGGAAATATCCACGTTGAGAGTCGCGCCTAGACTCGTCTCTCCTTTGCCGTCTATAAGTGCCGTCACCCTCACTTCGTCTCCGTATACTATCTTGCCTGTAGCATTGAAATTATATCCGTCAAACAAAGCGGAATGGTCCTTGCTGCTGTATTCCTTATTCCCTATCTTGACGATAAATTCCTCCGCGTCGTCCCTTAGCATATCCCAACGCACAAAAATTTCGGGATAAGAAGTATCGTAATCAACCGCGACGTTTATAGGATAAGAATTTGCGCCCTTTACGTTGAGCCAAACTTCGCTCTTTCCGTGCGTAGTATATATCTCCAAAAGATGCATACCATACGAAAGTCCGCTCAACGATTTGTTGGCTGTCAGAGTAATTTTTGAATCACTGGAACAAACGTAAGCCGACGAAAGCAGTCTTTTGCCGTCAATGCTCACGTCCTTGACATAATTTTTTGAGCCTTCGCTTGCGATCTCTCCATTATATCCGAGATAAATATTGTAATTTATAGCCAAATTCAAAAGCGTGATTACGCCGTTGGTATTCTCACTATAGATAGTGGAATTTATCAGTCCGCCTTTAATGACGTCCATTGGCAACTCGTCGACAAGTTGAACATTGATCTTATCTTCCCTGTCGTCATTGTATTGGACTTCAAATGACAGTCTTGCGCCCGCGCTGAACTTCTTGAAATATACGCTTTTTATCTTCAATGCATTGGCGTCTTGGTCATAACTCCAATCACCGTATTGACTCAACGTAAATCCGCTTACGCTCTTTATTCCGTTTTGGTTGGCAAGGATTATCGACAAATCGTCGTTGCTCTTTGCAAGATGATAATATACGCTTTTTAACTTACCTACGTTTCTTTTGACGCCTTCGCCGTCGTCAGGCGTGTCGGGATCGTGATAACCGTCGTCCGGATCTTGAAAATTCTCTTCCACAACAACGTCTATGATAAGCGTTTCTCTCTCAACTTTGTCACCCTTAAATGCAAATAGTATTACAAAATGTTTTCCCGACTGAGCAAAATATCCGCCAAGTCTTCTGTGATTTTCCGCGCCGCTTATGTTGCTCTCGTTGTAAATCACGGTTCCGTCGGTATTTTCTCCAAAATAAACTATTAAAGTATACTTTTCTGCCCAATTGCATTTCCAATGTATTACGTTGCTTTGCTCAACATATTCAAGTACGATTTTCCCGCCGTCTTGGCTGTCTCCGCCATTGCCGTCGCAAGCCGCCATAAAAATACAAAGCAGCAGCAAAATACATATCACGACTGTAACGTACTTGTTTTTCCTCATATAAGTATTATATCACATTAAACTGCGCTTTTCAACACCAATAAAATTATTCATAAAAAAGAGCAAGTACATAAAACTTGCTCTTACAGTATCATTAAATACATATAGACTAATCTGATTCTTCTTCGTCCAAATCGTCAGTGTTGTCTGCCGTCTGCGTCGTCTCCTCTGCAGATTGCGACTCTGCTGCTTCAGCGCTATCTTGAACAGGCGCCTTACCGTTGGGCTCTGCCAAGTCCCCGTTGACTTCATTGGCAATACTGCCGTCTCCGCCGCTGACTGGTACAAGTTCGGGCAATTCCGTATGCGGGAACTTCTTATAGAGCATCTTGAGGAAAAGCGGAGTCAGAATTGAAGATACGATTATCAAAAGTATAATTGCAGGATAAAACTGCTCCGAGATAAGACCTTGAGCCTTGCCGGTGTTGGCAACGATAAGGCACACTTCGCCTCTAACCATCATTCCTATACCCACCTTGCAACTCTCTTGCCAATTATACTTGCACGCTTTTGCTCCCAATCCGCATCCGACAAACTTTGATGCCATACCGAATATCACAAACGCCAGACAGAACAACAGTATAAATACTACGCTGCTGCTTGTAAACATCTGTCCAATCTGATTATAGTTGAGAGATATACCTATGTTGGCAAAGAAAAGAGGCGAAAACATCATATAGGTGCTCATATCTATTCTTCGCTCTACGTAGTGACTCTCTTTCATATTGGCAATCATCATACCTGCAAGGAAAGAGCCTGTGATTGCCGCAACTCCAAAGAAAGCCTCCGCTATTGCCGCAAAGACAAAACACAGCGCCAAACTGAATATCGACAGACGTCTGGTATGAGGATTGTGCTCGCTCATTTTCTTGAATACCAAGTGCGCCAACGCGCCAAGACCTATTGCAACGGCAAAGAAAAGTATGACGTTGATCAACGTGATGAGGAAAGAGTTGGGATTGTCACTAAACAATTGCATAAACGCTTTGCCCACGCTAAAACTAGTCGTATTGGCTGTGAAGATAGCAAGTATTACTATGCCTATTATGTCGTCTAGAATAGCGGCTGTGACTATAGACGCTCCGACCTTGCCGTGAAGCACGTTGAGTTCTTTGAGTACCGCAACGGTAATACCCACCGAAGTTGCCGTCAAAATTACGCCAAAGAAAAATCTTTGTTTGATGATGTTGAGTTCTTGATTAAAAAGAGAGTTGGGCAATATCCAAGATATTACGAAACCTGTGAGAAGAGGTACTATGACGCCCAATACGGTAATTACTATCGACGCTACGCCGTTCTTTTTGATTTCGCTGATATTTGTCTCCATACCGGCGGAAAACATAATGAGATTGACGCCTATATTTGCCAAAAGAACAATAACGGAATCACTGCCTTTGACTAAAAAAAGTTCGGGGTTTATCTTGGACAAAACCAAATTGATAAGACCTATGAGCACGCCGGCAAGCAATGCGCCCAAGACTTGCGGAAGCCCTATTTTTTTCAAAAGAATTCCCAAAAATTTGGTAGCGATCAATATAATTGCTATCTCAAATAGAATCCAATATTGATTATTGATAATTTCAATCAATGTATCCATATCTGCAATCTCCTTTGTATAGCCCCCTTAAATCCAAATTATTATATGCCCTTTATTAAAGATAAGTCAACAGAATGATAAGGGTTTTTATGTAAAAAATACTGCCGTAAGGCAGTATGTGACTCACAAAACGCACCCACGCCAATACAACGTGGGCGAGATTGAAAACTCAAGAAATTAGTCGAGATCGATTTTGTTGAGCAAATCTCTCAAATTGATGATTTCTTCTTTGCTCAAAGTGACTCCTTTTCCCATTTTTTCGCCATCGGGAGACCACTCTCTGATATCGTACTTTGCCTCTTTTTGATTCCAACTGATAAGTTTGATTTCCTTTTTCCAGCCCTTGCTTGACTCCGACAAACTTCCGTAAGTCTCAACGACCTCATACTTAAATTCCGGCATAACGCCCTCCTAGAAAGTTTTATTTCTTTTGTTTTATTCTATCATACTACAGATATAATTACAATACTTTTTTTAAATTTTTTAATAATATTTTAAAAGTTATATTATAATATTTTATATCTATAATTATTATATTCTTTTATTTCAAAATTACTATTGCCCATTTACTTTTTTGCCAAGATGGGAGAAATTCTGAAAGAATACTCTACGTCTTGATTGGAAGTATGCTTAAACTCTGCTCTTGCGTCAGGTCCGCAACTGTTGCTTCCCACGCCTCTGACAAATCCGTCAATGCGCACGATGCACTTGTCTTGCGGCACGAGTTCAAACGCGTGCTTTGCCTGTTCAATGTCTTTATCAGCAAAGCGGCTTGCATTGAAATTGAAACTCATTGCGTCACCCGCAAACATAAATCCTTCGCCATTGGCATTGGTGATCTTTGCCCATCTTACTCCGCTGCGGTTGCCGTTGTCCTGCGGTTTGATATACTGCGTGTACATATCGTCGACTTTCAACGAGTATATGCCCATAGTAGCGTGCTCCGACATATCGCTATACGACTCTTCTCCGCCCATACCGTAATACGTGACACTGTCAAATTCAACCGGCAATTCTATATCCAATCCGAACTTAGGAATATCATACGCTTTGTGTTTTTGCAAGCACGCCGTTACGTCTATTTCACCGCTGCAATATACGGTATAGTCAATATAAGCAGTAAATCTCAACTTGCCGGCGCCAAACATATTTTCTTGTGTGCTTATTTTGATACTGTTGCCCTCTTTTTCGTACTCAAAGTCTACAAGCGTGGACTTCATATCGTCAAATCCCAACTTCTTCCACTTGTTGCTCACGTACATATAGTTGTCTATAGGCGCTCTGTAAATATTAGGCGCCAAGACTTTTGTTCCGCTGTCCTTGAGTAAAAATTCTTTGTCTTCGACCTTATAACTTACAAGTTTACCCTTTGCGGTATCAAAGATAATCTTAGCCGCTTGAGTCGAGATCTTAAGTTTGCCGTTTTCTTCTACGCAAACCATATTATTTCCCTCGGGTCGCGAGCATTTTTTGATAAATCTGGATAGCACGATTTGCTCTTTGGCTACGAATTTATCAGTCTTTTTGTCAAAATAGATAAAGTTAATCAAGCACTCTTTTGCAGTATCAATCGCAGGGTGCTTAATATGCGCTTCACCGTCGCACATAGGCGGTATATCCATATCCAACGAACCTTCGCTGACAACGTCTCCGTTGACGAGATACTGCCACTTTATATTGAGATATTGAGTAGATAAAAATCTATTCATATTCTTCAACAAATATTTATTTGGAGAGATATAAAAAGCCTTTACCGGTCTATATGCCGCTTGCATATTCAACGCGCTGACCGAAGGTGTTCTGTCCGGCGTAACCAAGCCGTCGACGCAGAAGTTGCTGTCGTGTCCGTATTCGCCGTTGTCTCCGCCGTAAAGATATCCCTTGTCGGTCTTGACTGCGTGGTCAGCCCATTCCCAAATACAACCGCCGAGCGCGCCGGGATATGAATAAAATCTTTCCACGTATAAATCAAGCGAGCCTGGACCTACGCCCATAGCGTGCGCATATTCGCACTGGAAGTAAGGCGCTCTGTAGAATTTCTTGGGCGCTTTGCCTGCTACGTATTTATCATAGAACTCCGTAGACGCGTACATCTGCGATACGACGTCGTAATTAAATCTCGGAGTGCGACATACCGCCTCGTAATGTATCGGCGTGTCGTCGAGTTTTTTGAGTTTGTCATAACAGTAATCTTGATTTTTCCAACCTCCCGACTCATTGCCGAGCGACCACATAATTACGCTGGAGTTGTTTTTGTCGCGCATATACATTCTGTAGACTCTGTCCCAAAAATGATGTTTCCATTTCTTGTTGTTGGATATAAGGTTGGGCAAACGCAAAGTCTTAGTGCCGTAGCAACCGTGAGTCTCTATGTCTGCTTCGTCTATCATATACAAGCCTTCATAATTTGCAATCTTAAGCATAATTGGATCTGGCGGATAGTGCGACGTACGCACTGCGTTGACGTTGAGTTCTTTCATAAGAAGCACGTCTTTCATAAGTTCGTCGACAGTCATAACGTAGCCGTTGCTCTCGTGAGTATCGTGATGATTTACGCCCTTGATCTTGATAGGCTTGTCATTGAGATAAAAGATATTGCCGTTGATCTCGATATTGCGAAGTCCAACTTCCTGTCTTATGCACTGAATACATTTATCCCCTTTCTTAATTTGAATATATAGAGTATAAAGATTAGGTATTTCTGCGCTCCAAAGTTTTGGATCTTCAATAATAAACTCAGTTTTGTCTCCGCTCTTCGTATCCAAAACTTGATCGTTGTAATAAAGGTTGCATACGACCTCTTCGTCGTCTGTCTTGACGCTTTCCACGTCTACGGTCAACTTAAATGCTTCACTTTGTGTCTTAAGCGTCTTGCATTTAAAGTCCCAAACGTATGAACTTTGGTAAGAAGTGACGTATACGTCTCTAAAAATACCGTTGTTTCTAAACATATCCTGACATTCAAGATACGTTCCGTTACACCACTTATATACCAAAACAACCAACTCGTTCTCGTCGCCGTCTTCGTTGAGATATTGAGTAATATCAAATTCGTGAGTATTGTGACTTCCCTCTGCGTAACCTATGTAAAAACCGTTGACGTACAGTTGCAAACAAGAACTTACGCCCAAAAACGTAATGATATTTCTAGCGCTTCTCTTGACGGTAAATTTCTTACGGTATACGCCCACGCTGTTGAAGACTTCGACTTTGCTTCCCCCATTTTGCGTACTGAAATTCTTTCCGTAATATCCCTTGTCGGCGGGAACGAGAGGCATAGTATTGATATCAAACATATATCTGGTATTGATATAAAAAGGTTTTTCATAACCCTGGAATTGCCAACAACCCGGCACTTTGACTGTGTCAAACTTGACTTCGTCGGTATCTATCTCCAACGGCATATCGCTTATCTTGCTATAGAAGGCAAAATCCCAGTCTCCGCTCAACACTTTGAGCAAATCCGAAGAGTATCTCTCGTCAAGATACGTCGTCTTCTTACAAGACTCGACGTCCTTAAACGGAACGAAGTATGCTCTTGGCTTAAGAACGTTGTCCTCAAAACAATAAAAATCGTTAAAATTGTCATTGGCTAAAGTATATTTCATACTAATTCCCTTTTTCTAATTCCTTTTTATATTTACTTAATCGTCGTATAAGTTCTGAATATGTATAATTTTACAATCATACGGTATATTTGGACACATTATACTACATTATTATAGCATTATAAGTTAATTTACGCAAGATATAATTTAAAATTTGCTTATTAAAGTTTAAAAACACTTATTTTTTATTCGTTAGCGCATAATAATGATATGATATGGGCATTAAAAAAAGCATTTAGCGCGCTTGGCAATTTCTATTGGAAGATATTCGGCGGTATATTTTTGGCAACGCTATGGGCAATTGTTGGCGTAATTCTATTGTTTTCCGTACTAGGCTTTCCTATTGCTATGGATTGCTTTAAAATTGCCTATCTCAATTACAAGCCATTTGGCAAAAGGATAGTGCTTATTCCAAACAGAATTTTCGCATCAATCGTGTGGTTTGTCTCCATAGGCTGGATAATAGGAAGTATTTGCCTTTTTAACGCGCTGATTTCCTGCGCAACGGTTATTGGCTTGCCGCTTTTGAATCAATGGCTAAAAGTCTGCAAACTTGCATTTTTCCCATTTTGTAGCGTATGGGCGTAATTTTTGTCACCTCAAGCGCAGTCGAAAGGTCTCAATTCAATTATTCAGATTTGTTTTCTTCTTTGTCTTCCCCTTCTACTTGAGTCAAATCGGCAGAGACTGCTTTTGCCGCCTTTTTGTCATTGACTTTCTTGATTAAAAACTTGACAAGCGCAATTGCGCTGTATTCTTCATTGTTGCCGACAAATTCGGGATATTTTTTAATCTTTTTGTCATAGAACTTATTGTTGATAAAATAGAATGCCCAAAGTATAGCGCCAAGCAAAATGACTTCGACTATTATAGTGATAACTCTCAACCATACTGCAACTTCTGTGCCGGCAGGTAATACGTACTTCAAGATTGTGCCATACAGCACGTATATAATAATCATACTGTCGTGATTTTTGTCTGCCAAATCTGGATAAATAATTCTCTTATAAACCAATACTGAGAATATGAACATAATGACTATTCCCACAATCGGTATCCAAATATCTTTGATACTGTATCTATCCGTATTGAAGATAATAACAAGTCCGGCAAACAACAATACTTCGTGTTGAATAATGCCCGACACCCAATTAAACGTATTTTCAGCATCTTCATATATCGGCGCAGGCGAAAAAATACCTGCAAGAACAAATGCTAAGCCGGATATGAAAGCACAAAGCCCCGCAAACGGACGCAATTTCTTTACGCCGACAGTCATAGTCGCGCCTAAAATAAAATAGGACATATGGGAAAACTCTATCGGATAATGGTGTATAGACCGTTCTATACCAAATTGTATTGATTTAAAAATAAGCAACGCAAACGACACTACAAACAGCGTAATCATACTTGCTTTACGGCTTTTTCTCAACAGCCAAGCGCACACAACCATCAGCGCCGCCATTGCTATAATGATAATAGATATCCACCAGTATTTCATTAAATCCTCCGGAAGTCTTTAACGACCTTAGTATTCTTTATCCAACACACATTCTCAATGTATAATGCAAATAATTGCATAACTAATAAGTATTATAACTCTTTAGAGAATGAATGTCAATAAATTTTAACATTTGCGTATATTAAATTAGGCGCATATCTTTAAACCTATACGTTACGTAATGAAAATATTCAATTAAATTAGAATCCTTTGTCGCAAGCAAAAAATGCAACTCATAATCTTGTTTGTTTTTGTGCAATTCAAACAACCTTATGCAAGTGTTGTACGGCTTGATTTCCTCCTCTAGTGTTTCAACTTCAGTCAATACGATAGTTTCTTTATGATCTAATTCTAAATACAGGTCTTTTCCCTTTTGGCTGACGTTTGTAATAATTGCTTCGTCAAACAATGCTTCAACCGAATAAATTTGAGAATGGTGTTCAAATTGTCTTTCTATAGTTAAACCCGCAACCGCCAACAACGAATCTTCAAGAGAGTTTTTCACAACTTTAAATGCCGCAATCTTTCTTTCCTCAGCATATTTCAATATAGACTTTCTTATTTGTTGATCTGCATATCCCAAAGCAAGCAAGCGCTTATCTTTTACTTGTTTTAAAATTTCTTCGGGTAATGTTGATATAATTCTTAATCTATTTGTATATTGCGATAAAAAATCTATTTCCGGTGTGTGTTTTGCTTTTTCCTCGGCATCTTCAAAAAAGTCGCTTAAAGACACAAACGTAGAGGGCAATACCATAAAACTCAATTGATTTTCTTTTTCTGTTACGTCAAGTTGAGTTTTTACAGTCTTAATATCGCGTTCAGCAACCCCTTCATAACCGCCATTTAGAAAAACTACTGGCATAATTCCGTTATTTTTTGACAATGCTAGTATTATCTCGTTTAGTTCAACGTGCTTATAAAGTTCTTTAGTTAAAACTTTCATTTTAAATTACCTCTTTTTTATTTTTTATATTAAATTTTCCAATCGTCAATCACACTTATAATTGGCTTTCTTCTTTTGTTGGCATATTTGCAAGCCATATAATTAAATTTTTTCTATGCTGTCGGACATTCATTTTACGGTGTCCAAAAAATGCGCAAAACTTCACTTTTACCCTCTCTATCATAAAATTTTGATTTTATTCGACAATATAAGCCGTTTATTGTCGGATTAGCATTTTAAATATAATACCATAATTTTAACGACAATACAAACGTTTTATTGTCTATGAAATTAAATTTGACGGTATTACTCTATGGCTTTATCTAAAGACTTTCAAAACAGATTTAAAGAACTCGCAGACGAATTGGCTCAAGGAAGCAAATCCAAAAGAGCCAAAATAATTGGTATAAGCAATACCACATATTCTAATGCTTATAATTATGGTATCATTCCAAAGACTTCCTCCTTAATTAGAATTGCAGATTACTTCGACGTTTCCATAGAATACCTTATTGCTAATACAGATGACGAGCATTTTGATAAATCACCTAACCCTACTCCATTCAAAGAACGCCTAGCCAAATTGCAAAAGGACAAGGATATTTCTACTGTCTATGAACTTTCTCAATTGCTTCATATACATCGCAACAATATAGCGCAATGGAATAATCTAGGCTGCATACCGTTGATTGACGACTTAACAATAATTGCAGATTTTTTCAACGTATCTATTGACTACCTGCTTGGCAGAACGGACGACTCAACTTCTTATAAATAAAAAGATGCCGTTCCCCTCACGAAGAACGACACCGCAGAATATACCGTTCATCGCTTTGCTGTCAGGCAACCATTTCCCAAATGAGATTTGTGCGACTATAGAGTATAGTTCTACCAATACTATACTCATTCGGGAAAAATTTATTTAGTTTGCCTGACTTTTTCATTTTAGCAAAAAATATAATATATGTCAATAAAAAAGAACGCTCTCAATATTTTGAAAGCGTACTTAACATTTATTTTCTATATTTATTTAATATATCATTTGGGATATGGCAGTAATCATTAGGAAATCTTGTCAGTCTGTCTTGATGCTCGTCGGCGCTCCTTACGTAATTTGTCAATGGTAACACCTCGACTTTTATAAGTTGAGCATCGTTTCTTTGAGAAATAAAGTTTTTTGCTATCTCCAAATGCTCTGTATTTGCGCTATAAATTCCTGTACGATATTTTTTACCTACGTCATTACCCTGCCTGTCGACACTGTATGGGTCTATTATCTCAAAAAAATAACCAATCAACTCTTTTAGAGAAACTTGAGCAGGGTCAAATACCGTCTTGACACATTCGGCATATCCGTCATAGTCCCCATCAAGAGTGTTTGTCATTCCGTTGGCTCGTCCTGCCTCTGTTGCAACAACTCCGGGTAGACTTTTGATAAAATGCTGAACTCCCCACAAACACCCTCCGGCAAAATATACTGTTTCCATTGATTAGCCTCCTAAAAAACGTCCTCTCAAAATTTTTGAGAGGACTTACATTGGAGCTGCTAACCGGACTTGAACCGGTGACCTCGTCCTTACCAAGGACGTGCTCTACCTGCTGAGCCATAGCAGCATATTCTGAACTTATTTACCAACAAGAGCGTCCTTGAAGGACGTGCGCTCCCGACTGCAATCGACAGTCGTCTACTCTATTATGCCTTTCGCACTTGCAGTTCGCTTTGACTAAAAACAATTATCAATTGTTTTCTTTACGTCACGCGCCTGCTGAGCCATAGCAGCATATTCTAACTTATTTACTAATACATGCGTCCTTATGCCGACTGCAATCGTCAACATTCAACGCTGTCTTAGTTATTATAAATGAATATGCTGACTGTGTCAAATATTTTTGCAATTAAATTTTAGGACGCGCACTTTTATTGACAGTAACTTTGCTTTTTACACGCAAATTTAGCGCCAAATATATCGCAAGCAATACGGCTATAGTGACGATTACCACGACGTACATCACCCAAGGCGCGACTTTGTTGTCAAAGAAATAATACTCGCAGTCAAAGCCTTTGCGAATTGCGTCAACTGCTTGAGCAGGAACGTCCTTGCTGATTTCGTCTAGTATACCGTTCATATACGCCTGACGGAATATCACTGTAGAATAGGTGCCGGGAATAAATCCCACGAAGTTTTGTATTCCCTTGCCCATTGCCGATATTGGCATATACGCTCCGCATAAGAAACCGTACATCGACGACACCAAAGTGCAGACTCCGCTCAACGCGCCTTGCGAATTGATAAATACGCCAACAATTGATATAATCAAAGATCCCATAATGACGGTCAAAAGCATATCTACGACGATAATCAAAACGTCAACGAAAGTCAAATACCATCCGACTATTGCCAAATATATCATACTGATGACTAGTACGATAGTACATATAAGCAAAGTCGTGATAAAATTAGATACCGTGTAACTCAAACTCAAAGAAAACTTGCTTATCGGCGCAATCTCAAAGCCGCGCAACGTCTTTTTGAGTTTGTCATCAACACGCATATTGGAACAAAAAGCAATAGTAATGCACGAAGTCGTCATAATTGAAGAAAAAAGCCAACTACCCGTAAATGCGTTGATAACTTTTTTGCTCAACTCAAACCCTTCGGGAAGCGAATTGACAAGCGAGTCTTCATACACTCCGCGCAGAAACAGTAAAAACAAAACTACCAATATCAGCGGCGTCATAAGCGAAAATACAAAAGTCAATCTGTCTTTAAAATACACTTTGATATTACGCCCCAACATATATCCGAATCTGCTTAATCTATCTTTCATTTCATCTCCTCCTTCAACTGCTTGCCCGTGACATTGAGGAAGACGTTGTCCATCTTGCCCTTTATCACTTCAAAATCGTCGATATACTCGGCGTAAGTCGTCAAAATCTCCTTTGCCTTGGATATCTCTTTTACTTCTATAAGCAAATGCCCGCTCTCTTCTTTGAATACGACGCCGTCGTTTGCAAAACGCTCTTTCAACTCTTGAGAATAGTCGTATATTTTGATAAAGTCATACGCGTATTGATTTTTGAGATTATTAGGCGTATCGCTGGCTACGATTTTTCCACTGTCGATTATTACTACGTAATCGGCATCGCTCGCCTCTTCCATATAATGCGTCGTAAGAAGCACCGTCAAGCCCATACTCGACCTCAACTCATTGAGAAATTCCCATACGGTAATTCTCGTATTGGGATCAAGTCCGGTGGTAGGCTCGTCCAAAATCAAAATCTTTGGCGAATGTATCAACGCTCTTGCAACGTCAATTCTGCGTTGCTGTCCGCCCGACAGTTTGCCAAAGGGTCTTTTCAAAAGATCGGCAAACTGCAATCTGTCAGCAAGATAGTTAAGCCTGTCTTTGAAGTCCTTGCCATTGAGTCCGTAAAGCCCCGCTCTAAACTTTAAATTGTCGTATACGGACAACTTGACGTCCAAAGAGTTTTCTTGAAAGACTACGCCAAGTATCGGCTTTATCTTCTGCATATTACCGTCAATGGACAATCCGTCGATATACACTTCTCCGCTGTCTTTCTCAAGCAGATTACATACGATGTTTATCGTCGTGCTTTTGCCTGCGCCGTTGAGTCCCAAAAAGGCAAACAACTCGCCCTCTTTTACGCAAAAGGATATGCCGTCCACCGCCTTGACTTCTTTAAAATATTTCTTTAAGTCTTTGATTTCGATTATATTTTTCATATCACTCCTTGTCGTCAAAATACAATTTGTAAAGCGCTCTAAACTGAGCCGTCAGTCTTTGTGAAATCTCTTCGTCAGACATACCGCTGTCTGCGTGTTGCATAACCGCCAAACCGTAAGAGTAAATAGCCATATCCAAATGGAATTGCAATGCCTGCCGGTGCGAGACGCCATATTCTTCTTGAATAGTCTTGATTACTTCGATGAAATACGCGTCTTCTTCAAGCCATTTTATATCAAACGGTCTTTGGATATAAAGTCGAGAAAAAAGTTGTTTTTCCATCTTAGCAAATTTCACAAAGCCCATTCCAAAAGCCTTATAGCCAGAAATACCGTTTTTATCCGAGTATTGCGCTATGTAAGTCTTGTGAATTTTTAGAATACACAAATTTAATTCTCCTTCCAATTCCGCCATATTCTTAAACATCGAGTATATAGGCTGAGTCGAGCAACCCAGCCGCTTTGCAATATTTCTTGCGCTCACCTCAATATCTTGTCTTATAAGTTCTACGGCGCAATTCAATATATCGTCCTTTGTAATTTTCTTATTCAATTATACGTCTCCCAAATACAAATAACACCTGTTATTTAGAGTATAACAGGTGTTATATTATATGTCAACTATATCGTCAAAAATTACAACGCGATATATAAAAAAATTGGGACGGAGCAATACTCCATCCCAATTCAATTATCTTAATGTTTATTCTGACTTATTTTCGTCGTCAGACTTTTCTGCGACTTCGTCAGTCGTCACTTCGTCAACCGACAACTGTTCTTGCTCAGTTGCTTCCGAAACAGCGCTCCCATCCTCAGCCTTCTCTTCCAACGAGAAGCCCATTTCCAACGCTTGCTCTGCCGTCAATACGCCAAGACCTACTGCCTCAATGACATTCTCTTGAGCCAAGGTGTTGGATTCCAATTGTTCTTTGTATCCTCTTATCTTGATGTCCTTTGCCATTTCAAGTTGTTTCTTTTCCGTCAAATTCCAGAAAAGGAATGGAAGTATTGCAAGCACGCCGCAGACGATACTGAGTATGCCCCAGATAATCAATACGCTTTGCATTACGCCTTCTTCGCCGTAATCTTCTGCCGATGCAGCGCCTGCGAATTTGATCAAAAGCGTGGTGGTCAACCAACTCGACAACATTCCGCACACCGTCGTGATTACAGATGAAAACTGTGACATATATCCGTCAAGTCTCTCGCCCGTCTTCCATTGCTGGTATTCGCAATAGTCTGCCGTCATAGCAGGCGACGTAACCGTCCACAGCGCGGCAAATATATTGTGGAGGAAAACTCCGACGAAGTATACCCAAGCCGTTACGGAAGAATGGTATGCGAACTTAAACAAAATCAACAACAAGGCTGATATTATCGTTGAGCCTGCAAACGACAACAACGTCATATTCTTTTTACCTAGTTTCTTTTGGATAATAGGCGAGAATAACATTCCGGGCACAAAACCTACCGATGCAAGCGTCGGCATTATACCTCTCATTGCCGTACCCAACTGTCCGCCGAGAATATAAAGGCATACGTAGTTGGTCGCGGAGAATATCAAAAGTCTTCCAAACGCAAGTATATTGGATATATTGAATATCCAGAAATACTTGTTCTTCATACTTTTTCTGATACCTGTCAAGAAACCGATTTTTTCTTTAACTTTCTTCTCTTGTATGATTCTCTCTTTAGTACCGAAAAACATTACAAGCGAAAGCGCAACGCAGATAAGACCGACTATCGGGAATACGACTTTATATGTATTGATATTGTCCATACCGTAAGTAAGTCTCAAGCCCATATTACGGATCTGATCGGAAGTCATTTGACCAAACTCGTCACCGTATACCGAGCCGGACTGTCCGTAAATTCCGCCTGCAATAAGTGGGAAAAACATCTGTACTATAGATGGTCCGAGCGAGTCAATAACGCCGCCGACCGAATATAACTTAGTACGTTCGTTTGTGTTGGGGGTAATAACTTGCGCAAGTCCAGTTCTGCCGAATGAGAAGAAACTGAATACCGTCGTAGCAATAAATAATATCAACTGATAAGAACCGACTACCAGCCACTGCGTCTTGGCAGTATGTTCTAATGCGTTTTCCGGCATAAACCAATCGGGGATAAACGCCAAAAGCCAATAACTAAGCACGCACAAAGCGCCGGTAAAGAGCAAATACGGTCTGTATTTTCCCCACTTAGTATTGGTATTGTCAATAATCCAGCCGACTATAGGCGCGCGGAAAAGCGTAAGCAACGCAATGATCCAAGTGGTATACTGAACTATCATAGCGTCGAAATTGTAGACAAGCGAAAGATGTACGCCCACGTTGATTGCAAAGTATTGGGTCAAGATACCAAATCCTTGCACGCCCATTCCGCCTACGGCGTAAGCGACGAATTCCCTGTTTGGCAAGTAATATCCCTCTTTGGGAGGAGTATTCCAATGCTTGAAAAAGTCTGTTACTACAAAACCGACTTTTTTAAAGATGTTTTGTTTTCCCATATTTCCTCCTGCGCGCAAGCGCATATTATTTCACATTCTTATCATATTCTATACTGCGCGCACCAAAATAGCGCACTATGTAATAAGTATAGCATACAATATCGCGTTTGTGTTACTTTTTTTAAAATTTTATGAAAATTATTTACCGCAATATAATTCTATCATTTTTTAGCAGTAATTTGTATTATTTCCACAAAAAGTCTCCGCGCATTTTAATGCCAATGCGCTTCAAGACTATTATATCATATAATATTGCGATACTTACTTCCTTTTTTTGCCATACTTCTTGGTGACGATAGCGTCGTCTATAAGATTGTGCAAGCCTTGCCAATGCAATACGCGACGGTTGAACCAAGCAGTCTGACACTTGCCTAACAACTTCGACGGATTTGCCCATTTCAAAGACGCGGACTTAAAGCCTTGCTTCTCAAAAAGTTTAAGGGTCGGCACAAGTCTCTTCTCAAACTCTTGATAATCTTTTTCTCCGTCGTTCCACATACACTCTGACAACGCCGGAGTACGCGGCAAAAGATATCTGCAAGCCTTCTTAAAGTTGGGGATATACTCCGTCCACAGAGTGAGTTCTGCTCCCACCAATTTATCGCGCTCCATATCTTCGGGCAACGGCTTTAGTTCATAACTTCTTTTAAGACTCGTCATACCGTATGGAAAATCGACGTAATTATATTTGGAATTGCTGTTGAGGTATCCGCCGCTTTGATGCGCCAGGCTCTTGGTTATTCTTTCGCTGCCGCCGTGCTCGTCGCTCCAGAATTGCCATATCACCTTTTCGTGAACGGTCTTGTCGACGTTTACGCCGTTCCACGCCATAGGAATATACCCCTTTTCAACAACAAATTCGCATACTCTGCGCATAAAATGCGCTTGCAATTCTTCTTCGTCCTTAAGTCCGTATTTTGCAATGGTTGCTTGGCAATTCTCGCACAAAGTCCATCTGTGCCTAAATACTTCGTCTCCGCCGATATGTATATACTTCGTATTGCCGCCAAAAAGATCTATTACTTCGCTCAACACGTCGAATACCCATTCGTAAGTACTCTCTTTGCCTGCGCAAAGCGGATCGTGCTTGACGCCCCAATGCGTGGCTACCGGCAACTTTCTGTCAAAACAGCCAAGATAAGGATAGCAAGCAAGCGCCGCTTGAGCGTGACCCGGCAAATCTATCTCGGGCATTACTTCCACGTTGCGTTCGTTGGCGTAAGCAATCACCTGCCTTATCTGTTCTTTCGTATAGAATCCGCCGTGAGGCTTGATTCCAAAATTGGTATGAGAACGTTTGCTGCCCTTTTGCGTGAGCAACGGATACTTGTCAATCTCTATTCTCCAACCTTGGTCTTCCGTCAGATGCCAATGCAACACGTTGAGTTTGTTGAGAAAACAAAAATCTATGTACTTGAGTACTTCCTCGACAGGGAAAAAGTATCTGCCGTTGTCGAGTAGCATACCTCTGAATTTCAAATACGGCTCGTCTTGTATCTTACAATACGGCAAAACTCCGTCATAGTTTGAAATAAGATGTACTAGCGAACAAAACGCATAGTTCACTCCCTTCTTACTGTTTGCGCTTATGCTAATGCCGGACGCGGTGATTTCAAGAATATACCCCTCCTCGTCAATAGCCAATGCGCTGTCAATACCGTATTGAATTTTTACGCCGTTATCCGACAAGGTCAGAGAATTTTTTTGCGCAAAATCTTTAAAAAAATCAAAAGCAAAACACGGCTCTCCAATCAAGTTGACCTCTTTGCAGTCCAGATTACCCTCAAAGACTTCTACGCTTGTAGGATAAGGTATGAGTTTTAATCTTTCCATTATTTTCCTCCCCAATAATTTTTATGTGTCTATAGTTTTACGCCAAATTAAGAAGATCGTCACTCGTAATAACGGCGTTTCCGTACGTATAATAACTGATACAAGTTTGCTCGCAAGACACTTTGATACCGCTGCTGTGTCTGCCCGAGTATTTCTCGTGACGTTTCCATATAAGAAACTTATATGCGCCGTCTTCATTTGTTATAGCAAAATCTATAGTCGTGTCTTCTATCTCAAATCCCTCTTCTTTTGCGCTGAGCATATCCAAAAACTCATCGAGCGCCGCTCTCTGCGTAGTCTTCATCTTCTCTTGACTACAGTCTATCTTGATGGTGCAGTAGTACACTCCGTCTGTCATATAGACGCCGTCATTGTGCTTGGAAGACAAATTGTCCCTGCTGTATATATCGTAAGTGGTAATCTTGCCTTTGAGTTCGTAAAGTTCTTTTTGCAAATCACCCTCAAAAGGCTTAAATTCTCCCCAATTCCTCACGGTAAACTCACCTGTCGACGCATCGTACTTTATATCTCTTTTTGTAGAATTATTCAAATAACTTGCCGTATTGGTGTCATAATAAAATCTCTTTGCGCAAGTGCCATTGTCAAATCCAGTGCCGTAGATGACCTCTTGATTGTATACTTTTCCGTCAACGATTTTACGTATAAGATGCGTGTTACGCTTTGCTACAGAAGAAGAAAAAGCAAAATACTCTTCTCTCGTGTAATTCGGCTCTTTCAAGAAATTATCGAATGCTTCCATAACGATATCAAATGCGCTCATTCCTGCGACTGCTTCCTTGCCCTCGTAGTTGCCGAGATTTTTGTCCATTGCTTGCAAATCTACTCCGCCGCTGCACCCCATTGCCGACAACGCAATGATTGACACAAGCAAAAGCGCAACGGTTAAACAAATAATCTTTTTCACTTTTCACCTTAAATTTATAGAGTGTAATTCAATCAAAAATTGACCGCTTGTTAATATTATCCTTTAAATTTAATAATCTTGTCAATACTTTTATAAAAAACGCTGTCAAAATAACCAAAAATATAAATATATGCGCTCAAAAATAACCAACCGATAATAAAATCGTAGTGTCTTACGTCGTTTTGTGAAAAAGTAATATCCGGTATTGCTTTTTTAATAAAAACAATGTATAATGATTTAAGTTAGGAGATCTATATTATGAAAAACGCAATGTTCGACAAGGAATGGTTCAAACTTGACAATGCCGCAAAGATATATCCCGCGGCAAGAAGTTCAAGATGGAACGCCGTATTCCGTATGTCTGCAGTAATGAAAGAAGAAGTCAAACCGGAAATTCTTCAGCAAGCGCTGGACGACGTAATAGACCGCTTCCCAACTTTTAGAATGACTTTGAAGAAAGGCTTCTTTTGGTATTACTTCCAATTCGTAGAGCACAAGCCAAAAATACAGGAAGAGACTGATTATCCTTGCGCGATGATGCGACTTACCGGAAGAGATTACGTCTTTAGAGTGCTATACCATTCTCACAGAATATCTGTAGAAGTTTTCCACTCCATTACGGACGGCACCGGCAATATCACCTTTCTTAAAACTTTGGTGATGAGATATTGCGAACTTTGCGGAGCGCAAATAGAAAATGTCGGAGATATATTGCACTATGACGACGACCCTACTCCCGAAGAAGTAGAGGACTCCTTCTCGCGTTTTATAGATAAGAGCAAAGGAACACTTCCGAGAAAAGAGCCGTCGGCGTATCAAATCAAAGGACAGAAAGAAAAAAGAGGCGTCCTCAACGTCACTCAAGGACGTATGCCTTTTGAACAACTCCACAGCGTCGCAAAATCATTTGGATGCACGGTAAACACTTATTTGACGGCAGTGCTCGCTTATGCGCTTTTGAAAAGACAACTCTATGAAAAAAAGACGCATAAAAAACCTATCAGAGTACAGGTGCCTATAAATCTAAGAAAGATATTCGGGTCAGAAACACTGCGTAACTTTGCCGGATATTACAACACCAATCTTTCTCCCGAAGAAATGACTTTTGAAGAAGTCGTAAAAGAATTGGACAGCCAACTCAAAGAAAAGATTACGCCTGATTACTGTCAGAAGTTTATCAATTCCAACGTATCATTGGAAAAAAATCCAATAATCAAAGTTGCTCCGAGATTTTTGAAGACGCTCTTTATGAATATGTCATTCTATCTGGTGGGCGAAAATCTTATGTCCTGCACTTTCAGCAACATAGGCAACGTCGTCACGCCAAAGGAAATGTACGATTATATAGACAGATTTGAATTTGTACTCGGTCCGCAAAAATATATGACAAATTCTATGACTTGCGCGTCATATAACGGCGTAAGCGTAGTGACGTTCTCTCGCACTTCAAAAGACCCGATTTTGGAGAGAGATTTCTTCAAAATTCTCACCGAACACGGCATCGAAGTGACCGTCAACAGCAATAGGAGGTAATGTAATGAAACAGTGTCGCAAATGCGGAGTTTTTGTCGACGACGATTTGGCAAACTGCCCTCTGTGCGGAGCCTATGCTCACGACGAGACAAATTCCACTATATACGAATACCCCGAAGTAAACATAAAGACAAAAAGAAAACTCTTTTTGAAAATAAGTTTGTTTATTTCAATTTTTACTATGGCATTGGTATTGGCTATTAACCTTGCGGTAAACCACACGGTGTCTTGGTCGATTCACGTCATATTCGGCTTTGCCTTGATATGGCTTTGTGTAAGCAGACCCATCATTAAAAGATTTTGCGTGCGCAAACATCTAACTTGGGATTTTCTAGGCGTAATAGCATTGTTATTTTATATCAATATATGGACGTCAAAACTTGCAAATCCTTGGGCGTTCACGCTGGGTATGCCTATAGTCGTGCTGGTATGGCAAACGGTACTTGAAATTCTCACCCTTTCTCACAAAGGCGGCCGCGGAAACTATGAGATATCTTTGACAAAAATATTCGCACTCTCTGCAATCTGCATAGGTGTATCCTTCCTTTGGACAAAGACTTGCACTTGGGGCTGGTATGTTTGTACCGCAAGAGGTTTTGTCGACGTGCTTGCGCTGTCATTTTTTGCAAAAGACTCATACCTTGGCGAACTCAAAAGGCGTCTGCATATCTAATTGATAATTCAGCCGTATAATTCAACCGCCGCTTACCCAATAAGTAAGCGGCGGTTTTTACATATTGACAATGTTAACTATTGGAAATGTGAATAGCCCACTAAGTTGTCAAGCAAACCCTCAAAAATTTCTTGATACTTCAAGCCGCTTTTACCTGTCTCTTTCGACAAATCGTCGGCTAATTCAAAGTCATATATTGTTATGCTTAAATTGCAAATACTGCCGCTATCCGCTCTCGCGCAGACGTCATAATCCACATAGCACATAGCATTTCCCTCGCCGTCACTTTCTATTTGAGGCACTACTTTATATTTATATTGTCCATACGTGAGGTCATACGAAGATTCATCGTAGTTTTTCATATTGACCCTAGAACAACCCAATTGAATAAAGGGATAACACTCGTCATCATAATATTTTTTAAATTCACAAAAATATTCCCACGTCTTGGGAATCGGCTTCTCAAAACTGCAGTCTTTATATTGTCCCCACTTACCATTATACCTAATTGAAGCGGTATTATCACTTAAATGATAATCCCATTCTTCAAAAAATTCCAACGGAACGTATAAGTAATCCTCTCCCATAGCGTAAGGCAATTTATCATATTGCACTCTCATAAAACAGGTTTGTTCTCCAAAGACATAACCCAGCAAAAACGAAATAGGAGCAAGTGCTATGCAAAACGCCGCAAAATCTAGTATTGCCGATACAGATATTGCAATCTTCTCTCTTTTTGTCATATCACTCCTCCTTCGTATAATACTACACGAATTTGAGAGTTTTGTATCGACTGTCTAGCAATTATTTTATTCCCGCCTTTTTGTAAATCAACTTTTTGTTGATTTTAGCAAATACGACGAAAGCAAGCGTAATAATAACAGCAATACCTATAATACCCACGGCAAAGCCAATCTCGGGAGTCATAACAAACTTATCAAATTCTGTGATTTGGTTTTGCATATTTTGCGGCAACGCCGGCAAATTGTAAGCCGAAGCGCCGTCGTTGTCTCCGTAGTAAATTCGGATCACGTTTATGCTCTGACCGTCTATTCTCGTCGACACGCTTTGTCCGTCGATATTGCAATCTATCTGTATTGGCGCGACCGTCGTCATACCAGGCGCGTTATACGCCGCTCTCTCCCCGCTAATATATTGCATAGAACTTGCGTTAATCTTACCAAAGCCGTCAAATGCCAAATTCACGTCCATTGCGTATGCATTGATGTTGACAATCTTGACGTAAATACTTTGGCTATCTTCGTCCACGGAAGCCGAAGAATATATGCCTTTTGCAGTAATGCCTGTGTCGATATATCTATTGCCAGTGTTGTTGGCGAAGAGCATTTGATTGAAATAATTGGGCGTAAGCACTATGCCTTGAGAGTCAAACCATATCATATTGATATCCCAGCACTGCGCGTTTATCTTTGCAAAAGTCGGCGCATAGGACGCCATCTTTACTATGTCGCCGTTGCGCTCGAGCGCAGTCAAATAACTTGCCTCTTCCACTGCAGACCAAAGATTGTTTTGCGACCAATACTTGCCGATTCCCCAACTGCTTGCGGCGTATTCGCCTACGAAGACTTTGGCGCTGTCTCTATCATAACTGTCGTATCTGTCATTGTGCTTGAATAATTTGTTTTGCGACGTATAGTAATGCTCGTCTACCAACGTGTCTGCATAATCACTGTGGATATGCTCCCAACAATCGTCAAATCTCTCTCCGCTGAATTGATATGACGCCGATGAAATTATAGTCAATTCCGGATGAGCCTCTTTGACGGCTTTGTAAAGCGTATCGAAGTTACGCCAGTACAGTTCTCCCCAATTCTCGTTGCCAAGACCGATATAACTTATATTAAACGGAGCGGGATGACCGTTTTGCGCTCTCTTTGCTCCCCACTCAGTTGACACGTCACCGTTGGCGTATTCTATAAGATCCATTATATCCTGAATATATGAGTCAAACTCCGCCGTACCCGGTCTCAACGCAACGCTGTCAAGATACGTCTCCCACTCGGCCTTGCTCATTTTGCCTTGCGCGTACTTCTTTGCGTTTTGATTATATTTGGCTTGGAACTGACATATCATTCCCACATTGAGTATTGGCAAGGCTTCGGCTCCCAAATCTTCGCAGAGTTGAAAGTATTCGTGATAGCCCAGTGCAAACGTGTTGTTGTAATATTTTCCGTTTTCCTCGTCGCGCCAAATATTGTGATATTGCTCTCGCTCTTCAAGCGGACCTATAGTCTTTTTCCAGTCAAAGAGATGTTCAAAGGTATCGCCCTCGGCAAGACAACCTCCCGGGAATCTTACAAATGCAGGCGAAAGTTTGTCAAGAGCGTCGTATAGGTCAGCGCGCAAAGATACGTATTTCCACTCTTCTCTTGCATATCCGTAAGAATCGCGCGGCACCAACGATACAAAGTCTATATCTAGTTTGCCTTTGCCTTGCGCCGTCAATACCAAAGCGCCGTCCTCTGTGGCTTTGCTCTTCAATACACCGCCGACTTTAACCCATTCGCTCTTTTGCGATGGAAGAGTTAAAGTTATTTTTTCGCTGTTGCTTTCAGAAGAAAGTCCCGCCGACAAAGTCCCTTCAAAATCATTTATGCGGACATAAAACGACAAGTCGTATTCCACGTCTTTGTGAAATCCCATATCTGCGATATTCATCTTGTCTTGGTTGTAATTTTTCGTCAAATAGTCGTAATATTCTATATATCCTAAATTCTCAAGTTTGATTTCTCCGTCTACCGACAAACGCAAATAAGAAGGATTTGCAACGTTAAGTCCATTGCCGCTCTTTACTTCTGCGTTGCCGTCGATATTCCAGTATGCCGTCTTGTTGGCTTCATACTCAAAACTTCCGTTGTTGACAAGTTCGGATATAAGTCCGCCGTCACCTGCGTAAGATATGTCTTCCAAAAACAATCCGTACATCGTGTCGGCTATCTCCACTCCCATATTATCTCTAGAGATAGTCGTCTCAACATTTTTTGGCGCTGAGCAAGCGCAAAATAATCCCAGTCCTGCCGTCAAGATAAGCGTCAATGCAACTGTCAACAAAATTCTGTTTTTCTTCATACTTTCCCTCGTATCTTAGATATAAAAAATTATAACATAGCGGCAATACAGTGTCAATGGACAAAATTTTTTAGTTTATGTATAAAACCTACAAAAATAACAAGAAATGATATTGATTGCTTAACAATTTTTCGTTATAATAAATTTAAGGAGGGATAATTATGAAGTGGATAATGGGACTGCTTTTACCAACGCTTTTTTCTATAATTGCATTGATAATGCTTATTGCAAAGCCAAACCCTAATTCCGTATTTGGCTATAGAACTTTAAGAAGCACTTCTGACGAAAGAGTATGGTATTTTGCCAACAAAGTCTGGTCGATTGCGACTATACTTTTAAGTCTGCTCTTTTGTATTCCTACAGTATGCCTAGTAAATTGCTTTATCGAAGATATTTTGACAGTCGTCCTATTGGATATGGCTGCGGCATTAACTACGTTGTTTGCTTCAATAATAATTACCCAGATACTTATCAGGCGCAAATTCGGCAAAAAAAGAAATTAAGTTGCATTATATTACAAGAGTGTATTTACGTATACTCTCGGCACTCTTGGCGCAATACTGCAGACTATCTCATAATTTATCGTACCAGCGAGGTCTGCCAATTCTTCTGCAGATATGACTTGATTTGCATTTTTTCCCATAAGCGTAACCTTATCTCCGACCTTTACGCCATCTATGTGCGTGATATCTATCATCATTTGATCCATACAGATACGACCTATGACTGGCGCTTTTTCTCCTTTCACAAGCACGCAACTCTTACCTGACAGCGCTCTGGGATAGCCGTCACCGTATCCAACTGCAACGGTTGCAACGACAGTATCGTCACGAGTGATATAGTCTCCGCCATAACTAATGCAATGACCTTTAGGAAGAGTCTTGATGTGCGCGATATACGAATACCAACTCATTGCCGGTCTTAAATCTTGGCATTTAACGGCGGACAACGGACTTAGTCCGTAAGTCATTACCCCCATACGCACCATATCGCAGTTGCAATTCTCAACGTCTAATATGCTTGCGCTGTTGGCAACGTGGCGCAGACCAACGTCTGCGCCTTCTCTTTTAAGTCTCTCAACAAATTCGTCAAAGAGTCTCTTCTGCATATACGTATACGACTTGTCTGTCTCGTCGGCTTTTGAAAAATGCGTAAACACGCCCTTTATCTCCAGATTGCCAAGACGGCAAACTTCGACGGCCTGATTTACTTCTTCAGGTAAAAATCCTATACGCCCCATTCCTGTGTCTACGGCTATATGCGTTTTAATCCGCTTTCCGACAGTTTTGCAAAAGTCATTTAGCCAACGCGCACACTCCAATGAGTGAGCCGTAACTTCTATATCGTAATCTATTGCGTCTTTATACCTGCTCCTAGCAATATCACCTACTATGAGTATCGGCAGGGCTACGCCGCTTTGTCTTAGTTCTATTCCTTCATCGACAGTCGCAACGCCAAGATAATCAATCAAGTCTTGGCAATACTTTGTCACCGCCACAGCGCCGTGACCATAAGCATTTGCTTTGACAAGGCACATAATCTTGACGCCATCTCCCACCTTGTCTCTTGCAATTTGTATATTATGCCGTAGCGCCTCGACGTCTATCTCAACGTACGTCCTATCCGTCAACTTATTATATTCTTGCAAAATCTACTCCGTCGCTCTATTAAATTCGTCAAGCAGATAACATTGCAACTTCTTTATCAAGTCTTCTGCCTTACCGCCGACGGATAGTCCATCGACTTTGCCCACTTGAAGACAAAGCGAACCCGAACTTGTAATAATAACTTCGTCTGCGTCAAAGACGTCTTGCAAACAAAACGGCTCTATACGCACAGGTATATCTAGATTTTGGCAAGCCTTTATTAAATGGTCTCTTGCGACGCCTTTTAATATATAACAATCGGCAGGGGGAGTAATCAGAGTTCCATCTTTGATGATATGTACGTTGCTGTGAGCGCACTCCGTAACCCTGTCCCCCCTATGAAACAGCGCCTCGTGCACACCTGCGCGCATAGCCTTTTGCGATGCCATTACGCTTGGTATCAGATTGAGCGTCTTTATATTACAGTGCAAAAATCTCGTATCTTCGACAGTGATAAGGTCTATTTTGTCCGCCATATCAACTATGTCGCAAGGACGGATAGTAATCCAAATATTGGCAAGCATATCGTCGGAATACGTATGATTGCGAATTGCCGTTCCGCGCGTGGCTTGCCAGCATATCACAAGGTTGCCGTCGTCACACTTATTGACCATCTCTTGCAAGAGATATTTCATTCCCGCCTTATCGTGCGGTATGCGTATATCTAAAAGTCTTGCGCTGTCAAAAAATCTGTCGATATGCTCGTCAAGCGTAAATATCTTGTGATTTCGTGAATAAGTCACGTCGTATACTCCGTCGCCAAAACTGCATACCCTGTCCAACATAGGTATTTGCATATCCTCTATTTCGCCGTATTTTCCGTTGTAATATCCCAAAGTCTTCATAATTCGCCTCTTTTCAATATTGCCTATTCTATTATATAAATTCACTTTGGCAATATGACACTCAATGCCTTTAATTATCCATAATATACCTCTTGAAATTCACATATTTTTATTGACGAAAATATTTTGTATTGTTATAATAAGTAAAATCAAATATCAAGAAGGTGTATAATGTCAAAAAATTCTAAGACGTCATTTGATAGAGATCTTTCTATGGAGATAAAAGAAGATGAAGAATTGCTTTGGCGCGGCGTTCCGCAAAAAGCGTCATTTATTCTTTCAAAGAGCGTTCAACTTATGCCTATTGCACTGTTGTGGCTATGTTTTGACGGATTTGCAATATCTATGATTTTCAGTACCGACGTACCAAAAGGCATAATGATATTTATGTTGGTATTCTTTGCATTTCACCTTATGCCAGTCTGGTTCTGGATACACAGTGTATTTAGCGCAAGAAGAAAACATAAATTGATAGAATACGCTTTTACAAATCAAAGGGTAATAGTACGCGACGGAGGTATAATAAAAAGTTATGCTTATTCAGATCTCTATAAAGTCTCTGTCAAAGTCGGTTTTATCGACAGACTTTTTAAGGTTGGAGACATTACTCTGTCTGGACATAATAAAGTGGTATTATTGGATATCGACAGCCCTTATGCCGTCGGCAACAAACTTCAAAAATTTATAGAAGATTTTGCCGAGCAGCGAAAAAAACAAAACGCGTTGCGTAGAAGAAACAGTGAATACGAAGAATATCACGAAAACGGCGAATATGACGACTATAACGACGCAGAGTATTATGACGGTGATTATTACGACGACAGTAAATATACTTACGCTGACTCATATAATAATGATTTTGAAGAAATCTCTTCTGCAGCCCCTATAGGCAGATTTACCTCAAAGAAAATGCCTGACGAAGCAGACAAGACTGAGGAAGACGAATATTTAGATAATATATTGGACTCTATAGATAAAAAGGACGAGTTCTAAATAAATACTGAAAAGATTAACCCTCTAAAAGTCTATCCATATACCCTTGCGCCTTTTCTTGTTTTTGGACAGACAATTTTCTAAAAGTTCTTACCATAGACACTCTTAAAAAAAGACAAAGAAATATCTTTCTGATCTTGAAATATCAGATTACTTTGAGGAGTACTTCTTCTGGGAGGTTAATTATGCGATAGTTGAACTCACAAAATAATTACTAGAAATTCTCTTTAATTCCCAAGAAATAATCGGCTGAAACATTAAACGCCAATGAGATACGTCTCAAGGTGTCGTACCCCGGTTTGGCTTTACCGCTTAGCCATTCGCTTACTTGACTTTGCCTTACGCCTATAGCATTGGCGAAAGTCGTCTGCGTCAAATTATTTATGAGCAAAAACTCCTTTAAAATTTCGTCAAAACTAGGTTCCATACCTTTATTATATAGAAAATTCGATAAAATACTTGACATATCGAATTTTCTATGTCATTATTAAATATTTTACTATTTTTATTTTTATTTTCGACATTTTAAATTTTTAGTTGTCAAAATATTTAAAAATCTTGGACTTGTTAAAATATATTTGCTATTCTTTTATCATACCCATTGACACGCCAATTAGAACACAAATTGATTAAAGCGTAAAAATTAAGACGCTCTACGTGCTCTCTACGGTCAGTGCAGTAGGAAGACAAAACCAATGAAAAGGAGACAACAAAATTGCAATACGGTTATGCACGCGTATCTGCCTCTGATCAAAACCTTGGCAGACAAATCGAAGAATTTTTAAAATTCGGAATTGAAAAAAACAATATTTTTAGCGATAAAAAAAGTGGCAAAAACTTTGATCGCAAAGAATACACCCGCCTTCTCAAAAGATTGAGAGCGGGAGATCTTCTGGTCGTAAAATCAATAGATAGATTGGGGCGAAACTATGAGGCTATCATTGATGAATGGAAAAAAATCACTTCTCATATAGGCGCCGACATATTAGTGCTGGATATGCCATTGCTCGACACCAGAGACAAAGCCGATAATCTTGTGGGAAAATTTATTTCAGACATCGTCCTGCAACTTCTGTCTTTCGTAGCCGAAAACGAAAGACAGAATATCAGAGCCAGACAAGCCGAAGGAATTGCATTAGCCAAACAGCGTGGTATTAGTTTTGGCAGACCCAAGAAAAAGTATACTGCAATGTTTGTCGAAGTCACCGAACTTTACAACGAGAAGAAAATCGTGCTCTCTGACGCGCTTGATTTGCTTGACGTCAAACAATCGACATTTTATTATCACCTACATAAATTACATAAAGACTTTTAAAATAAAAAATGCGTCACTTTGAGGTGACGCATTTTTGTTGAAAAACGATATTTTGTTATTTCTTAGTTGTCTTCTTTGCCGCAGTCGTCTTAGTTGCAGTAGCCTTTGCAGCAGGCTTCTTAGCAGCGGTTGTTGTCTTGGTTGCCGTAGTCTTCTTTGCAGCCGTAGACTTGCTTGCTGCAGCCTTTGTCGCTGGCTTAGCGGCGGTAGTAGTTTTCTTAGCCGTAGTTGCAGTAGCCTTTGCAGCAGGCTTCTTAGCCGCGGTAGTTGCCTTAGATGCCGTTGTCTTGCTAGCAGTAGACTTAGTAGCCGTAGTTTTCTTTGCGGCAGCAGTCTTTGTAGTAGCAGTCTTTGTAGCGGCAGGTTTCTTAGCAGCAGTTGCTGTCTTGGTTGCCGAAGCCTTTGTCGCGGTGGACTTGCTTGCAGCAGTCTTAGTTGCGGGCTTAGCGGCAGTAGTAGTCTTCTTTGCAGCAGTCGCCTTGCTTGCGGTAGACTTAGTTGCAGCAGGTTTCTTAGCAGCAGTTGTCGTCTTCTTCGCCGTGGTAGTCTTCTTTGCGGCGCTAGTCTTGGCAGCAGTCTTCTTTGCTGGAGCCTTTTTCTCTTCGACTACTTCTTCTTGAGCAATCTCAGGTTGTGGCTCTTCAACTTCGGCAGATTCTTCTACTACTTCGGCAACAGCCTCTGCCTCGACTTCCTCTTGAGCAACTTCTTCAACTTGCTCTTCTATTATTTCTTCGACTACTTCTTCTACTACGACCTCTTGGCTTACTTCTTCTTGAGCAGGCTCCTCTACTTTGGTCTCTTCGACTTCTTCGACAGTTTCTTCTACGACAGGAGCAACCTCTTCTTGAATTGGCTCTTCGATTGCTTGCGCTTGATCCTCTACTTTCTCCTCTACAGGCTCTGCCACGCTCTCTTGAGCAACAAATGCGTCTTGAGCAAAAGTTTCTTCAACCGGCTTAACTTCTTCAGCAACAGTTGGAGCGTCCTCTTTGATTGCGCTGTCAGCAGCAACTGCTTGTTCTTCGACGTTAGCCACGCCTTCTGCTACAGCAACTTGTTCTTGTCTTTTCTTATTGAAGAGTTTGTCGTTCATAATCAAGAACTTCTCTGCAAAGAACATAATGATAAGGTCAGCCGTAGAGTATACCATTACCGCTACCGTAACTGCCCAACCTTCAGGATCACTAGTTATGTGATCTGTCCACCAAGTCCAATTCATAAGAGCGTCTCTTACAGGCGCTTTTACCAAAGCCGAGCCAAACCACAAAACAACGCTGAACAGTATATACATAAAGATACCGAACGCCAAATTATGTCTTGGCTTAAAGAGAACTTTTCTATGTAAAATAAAGTTGATGATTTTGCACAACAATACTGCTACCAACGTAACAAAGAACGGTCCCCATACGGTAGATATACCGAAAAGATCAAAAGACGTTGAGCCATTTATCTGCAAATTATTTATTGGGTCTTTCAGCGCTGGTACACGCGCGCAAACCTGTTCAATAATCATCTGAACAGCAAATCCCAACAAACTCAATACTATAAAGATAATGAGTTGCAAAAATCCCTTTGCGCCTCCCTTCTTCTTTTTTGGAGTTTCTTCAGGAGCATTACCTGTTTCGACCTTTGCATTTTCAAGGTCCTGATTTAATGTTTTGTCTTCCATTTCTCCACCTTCCTAAAATTATATATTTTATAAGTGTTACCATTATACTACATAATTTTAAGATAATCAAATAATAATTGACGATTTTCTAATAAAATATGTCAATTGTAAAAAATTGGCATATTCGCAGTTACGTTATAAAAAAATTTAAATTTTAATAGATTTTTTTGCGTATTTTGTTGAATAATTTATATTGC
>JAIDUV010000025.1 GCA_029060025.1 Clostridia bacterium
TCGAGCAGCGTTGCCGCGCTCAGCGCGGCAGAGGATAGATTTAAGTGAAGCGCAGGCCGAACCGCTAACGAGCCGCCGGAAAGCACGCCCGAAACGCCGGTGGCGCCAGTCGTGGACGGGACAGTCGCACGATAGTAACTGCCAGCGGCGTCCAGGTAATAAGCGTACTGAGCATTACCGTAATTGCCGGAACGCAGCCAGGAAACGTATCCTCCGGATACTCCTCTCTGGTTTGCATCGAGATTCCACAAACCTCCGCTTGCGACTACTCCGCTTCTTGCATTCTGTCCTGTCTCTGACAGCGACGGCAGCCATATAAGGTCATCGCCCCAGTCATAATAGTTGGCTTTGCTTTGCACCGCTACCGTACCGTTGGTGTGCCATTTGTTGCTTGGTACGTCATACTTGGAATTTTCATTCTGCGCTTGAGTCCAACTGTTGGCTACGATACGCGAAGCGTCGTATAAGTTCTCATATTGTTGATACAATACCTCATTTGGCTTTACCAAAAAGTTGGTGATATTGCCCTGCTCTGTATTATCTGTATAAATGCTGAAAGGATATGAGCCTGTGCCCAGTCCGGAAGCGTAAAGAGCGCTCTTTTGAGCCGCTGTAAGCGCAGTAGTAGACGTGCCGTTGGTAGTCGAATAATTTGTCGCGCCATTGAGAAGACCTGCTCTGATATAACTTGTGCTATACATAGTAGCAGGATAAGTCATACTCCAATTAGTATTACTAGACGGTATCCACGTGCCCCAAGCGCTGTTGTATGCCACGTCCTTGAGCATAAGTGTGAGTATTACGTCGCTGGAAGAAGACGTATCTTTGGTCGTCAAGGCTACTACCGTCCACTCTTTGCCGTCCAATTTAACAACGATATTTCGACCGCCGTTGGCTGTACGAATTTCACTTGAATCCATTCCGCCGTGCATTGACTTGACGGAAGACGTAGAGAAAGTCGAAGTCTTTTGCGCTCTTGCCTTGGTAGCAACCGCATTGAAGTCCGCGCCTGCGCCGGCAAGTTTTTCATAAAGCGCGCTCAACGCATTGCCGTTGAACACCGTAGAACTGACTGTCGTACCGCGCGTCGCCTTGTCCATCAACAAGTCTGTGGCTATCGTATCCGCATTGTTTATCACAGCGCTGTCAGCGATTTCGTTGTTTCCAACCAACGTAACCGCAAAACTCATCACAATGAGCGCCGTCAATAGGATACTTATACTCAAACATATCAATCTAGATTTCGATTTCTTTCTTATCATTTTTCTTCCTTCTTTGTATATCGTTGCTATTTGTATTCAATATTTTCTTGTCACCTCGAGCGCAGTCGAGAGGTCTCTATCCGTATAAATATCGAATTTTCTATACTTATACACTATAAATATATCACCTTTGTATCATTTATGCAACGGCTTTTTTGAAATATTAAGAAAAATTTGCATTAAATTAGAATGTTTTATAGCATTTTAAGGACTTTATTACGTAAATAATAGACTGTTGAGATTTCTCAACTTCGGTCGTAATGACATAAAATTTTATGTAACCTCGACAAATTTTTATGTCACCTCGAGCGAAGTCGAGAGGTCTAATCCTTTTTATAATACTGTATAGATTTCTCCACTTCACTGCGTTTCGGTCGAAATGACGAGGAGTGCGTCACAACCTAAAATATACGCAATCACTTTGATAAACAAAGTAATTGCTAAACGTACGGTTGGACTTCGCCCTACCGACCAAACGAAAATGTCGCAACGCTCCATTTTGTCGGTACTTAATAAGCGGATTAGATTTCTCCATTACGCTTCGCTTCAGTCGAAATGACATATAATAGTGCGAGCGTCAATGACATATCGTGCGAGCATCAATGACATTCGCATATATATTATCAATTTGACAAAAGCGTTTGTGGGGGCTTGGGGGGAATCGCAACCCCCCAACTCTTTTGTTACTTTTCTTGTGAAGAAAAGTAAATACAATGTCTTTTGTTTCTTTTCTTGCCAAGAAAAGAAGTATACTGTTGAGACCTCTCGACTTCGCTCGAGGTGACATTAAAGAATGTCGAGTGACAAAATAAAAAGAGTAATTCACACGAACTACTCTTTTTATTATATTTATATATATTATTATCAATATAATATACTATTTTTTATTAGGCTTATTCTCTTCTTTTATCAAAGTCTTGGATCTATCTTGCAACACGTTGAAATTAGCAAGGTCGTCATAAGGATTAGCCGCGATACCCACGTTGAGAAGTCTTGGAATGTCGTATGCTCTCCAAGGCACTTCGTCTTTTGGCGGATGAACAATAAAGGTCATAGTCTCCTTTGTCGTGGGATGGACAAACTTGACTTCCGTAGCCCAAAGTCCGAGATTGTGCTTAAAGGTCGCAGGCAATGCGCCGTACTTGCTGTCACCAAAAAGCGGCAAGCCCAAAGACGCCATTTGCACTCTGATTTGATGCGAGCGTCCGGTATGCAAAGCAATCTTGAATAGCGAAAAGCCCTTGACTTCTTGCAAAAAGGTATAGTCAAGCAAAGCAAGTTTTGCGCCGTCAGTCGCCTGCGGAACGATTTGAACGATATTTTTCGCTTGGTTTTTCTTAAGGTAATGCTTGAGTTGTCCATTGCGTTGTTTTGGCACGCCGCAAGATACGCAAAGATATTTTTTCTCAAATTCTCCGCTCTTTATCTCCTCAGACAGTCTAGCCGCAGCCTTTGAAGTCTTGGCAAATACCATTACTCCGCCTGTGGGTCTGTCAAGTCTGTGTATCAAGCCGACGTAAGCGTCACCTGCTTTGTTGTACTTGTCAATAAGATACTCCTTGACGATCGTCAACATATCCTTGTCACCGGAACTGTCTGCCTGCGACGGAATATTGCAAGGCTTGACTACCACGATTACGTGATTGTCTTCGTATATTACTGCTAAATCTTTGTATGTAAATTCCATAACTCCTCTGTAGTTGTTATCCTTCGGGATAAGTTATATTGTTGAGATTTCTCGACTTCGCTCGAAATGACAATGTATATATTATGTCACCTCGAGCGTAGTCGAGAGGTCTCTATCCGTTTATTTTTTATACTGTTGAGATTTCTCCATTACGCTTCGCTTCAGTCGAAATGACATATTATTGCTCGAGCGTCAATGACAGAAACGCGAAATAACATTAGGTTTATCACAGCCACACGCGAGCGCGGAGAGTGCTGGTATTTTTGTCCGTGCGAAGGCGAAATGAAGTCGTCAAGTGTACTAGCCGTACACGTCGACTTCTTGAGACCTGACGTTAGGGCAAAAAGAGCGGCGCTATACGCGTTCGCCTCATTTGCGCCACAATCCACTACACCCACAAGGAAGTACCAGCCCCTCTTGCGTCGGCAAGCCCACTTCATACGCCTCACTCTCACCGTCAAAGTCTTTGAGACAAATTCTCAAAAGATTGTCAATGACTTGCGGCTGAAGTCCAGTAGTATAAGAATTGATAAGAAAGAAAAGCGGCTTGTCGGATAGCACTTTGACGCACTCTTTGACAAGGTCGAATATGCAATCTTCGAGTTTCCACACTTCTCCGTTTGCGCCTCTTCCATAAGACGGCGGATCCATAATTATTGCGTCGTATTTGTTGCCGCGTCTTATCTCTCTTGCGATAAACTTGTTGCAGTCGTCGACGAT
>JAIDUV010000026.1 GCA_029060025.1 Clostridia bacterium
TTTACTCCGGGGATCTCGCCCTTGTAAGCGAGTTCTCTGAAGCAAATTCTGCAAATTCCGTACTTTCTTAAAACTGCGTGCGGTCTTCCACAAATCTGGCATCTTGTGTATGCTCTTGTGGAGTACTTTGGAGTCTTCTGTTGTTTGTTAATCATTGCTTTCTTTGCCATAATCTATCTCCTATTTCACAAAAGGCATACCGAGGAGTGTCAACAACTCCTTAGCCTCTTCGTCTGTGTTTGCCGTAGTTACGACGATAATGTCAAAACCTCTTACCTTCTCTACCTTATCGTATTGAATTTCCGGGAAGATGATTTGCTCCTTAACGCCCATTGCATAGTTGCCGCGTCCGTCAAACGAATCGTTTGGTACACCCTTAAAGTCTCTTACTCGAGGAAGAGCAACGGATATGAGTTTATCCATAAAGTCGTACATCTTCTTGCCTCTCAAAGTAACCTTTGCGCCAATCGTCATTCCTTCTCTCACCTTGAAGTTTGCAACGCTCTTCTTTGCCTTGCACTCTGCGGGAGCCTGACCTGCGATCAACTTGAGTTCTTCAACTGCCTGTTGAAGGCTCTTGCTGTTATCCTTCACGTCACCAAGACCCATATTGAGAACTACTTTCTCGAGTTTTGGTACTTGGTTGACGTTCTTATAATTAAACTTCTTAATCAATGCAGGAACTACTGTTGATTTATAGTATTCAAGCATTCTGTATTCTCTATTTTCCACAGTCGTTATCCTCCATTAGTTTTCTGCCACGTCAGTGGTCTTCTTTGCCTTGGTGGCAGTCTTCTTAGTTGCCTTCTTAGCGGTCTTTGCTGCTTTTGCAGGTTTTACGTCCAAAGATGCTCCGCACTTCTTGCATATACGCGTCTTGATTTTCTTGCCGTTTTCGTCAACGCTGATGTTGTGAGCAACTCTCGTAGCGCTGTTGCAACTCGGGCAGAGAATCATCACGTTGGATACGTTGATTGAAGCCTCTCTCTCGATAATTCCGCCCTTCTCTTGAGCGTTGCGGGGCTTAACGAAACACTTTACTGTTCTCAAGTCAGAGCCTTGCAAAACTACTCTTTGGGACTTGGTATCTACCGCCAATACTTGACCTGTCTTACCTTTATCGACGCCTGCGATAACCTTGACCGCATCACCTTTCTTAACATTCATACTCATATTGGTCTACCTCCGTTAGATTACCTCTGGGGCAAGAGAAATGATCTTCATGTAATCTTTTTCTCTCAACTCTCTGGCAATTGGTCCAAAGATACGAGTACCCCTAGGTTGTTTTTGATTGTCGATAATAACGGCAGCGTTGTCGTCAAATCTGATGTGCGAACCGTCGGTTCTTCTGATACCTTTCTTGGTTCTTACAATAACTGCTTTGACTACGTCACCTTTCTTAACTGCGCCGCCCGGGGTAGCCGTTTGCACGGATGCCACGATTACGTCGCCTATATTACCGCTTCTACGGAACGAACCGCCCATTACTCTAATACATTTGATCTCTTTTGCGCCTGAATTATCCGCAACGACCAATCTTGTCTCCGGTTGTATCATTCTCGGGGTCCTCCTTACTTAGCCTTTTCGACGATTTCGACGACTCTCCAACGCTTATCTTTGGAAAGCGGTCTTGTTTCGACGACACGTACGGTATCGCCAATGCCACATTCATTTTGCTCATCGTGAGCCTTGAATGTCTTTGTTCTATTGATAATCTTGCCGTAAAGAGGATGCTTAACACGCTCTTTGATCGCAACAACTACGGTCTTATCCATCTTGTCTTTGACAATTACGCCAACTCTGGTTTTTCTGAGATTTCTTTCTTCCATTGCTGTTATCCTCCTTATTTAGCCTTCTTAGCGGATTTCTTAACAGCCTTGTTTGGCTCTTGAGAAATTCCGAGTTCTCTTTGACGGATTATCGTCTTTACTCTTGCAATATCCTTTTTGCAAATTGCAAGTTGATTAGCGTTCTCAAGTTGACCTGCTTTGTGTTTAAAGCGAAGATTGAAGAGTTCTTCTTTCAAAGAATTCAATTTGAGATTAAGTTCTTCGTTTGTCATTTCAAAAAAATTACTTGCTTTCATCTGCGCTCACCTCTTCTCTCTTTACAAATTTGCACTTAACAGGCAATTTGTGTGATGCAAGTCTCAATGCTTCGCGTGCGACTTCCTCGTTTACGCCTGACATCTCAAACATTACACGTCCCGGCTTAACTACTGCTACCCAGTATTCTACGCTACCTTTACCGCTACCCATTCTGGTTTCTGCCGGTTTCTTCGTGATAGGCTTGTGTGGGAATATATTGATCCAAACCTTACCGCCTCTCTTGATATAACGCGTCATTGCTATACGCGCTGCCTCAATTTGGTTTGAGGTAATCCAACTTGGCTCAAGCGCTACAAGTCCGTACTCGCCGTATGCAACCTTGTTGCCCTTGTTAGCCTGTCCCGTCAATCTGCCGCGGTGTACGCGACGTCTTTTAACTCTTTTAGGCATTAACATTACGCATTACCTCCTTCCTTGTTTTCCTTTACGTTCTTTCCGAGCACTTCACCCTTGTATACCCATACCTTAACGCCGATAATACCGAACGTAGTATGCGCTTCTGCCGTACCGTAATCAATATCTGCTCTCAACGTTTGAAGCGGTATGGAGCCTTCGTGATAACTCTCGGAATTTGCAATTTCTGCTCCGTTAAGACGACCGGATACCATTGTCTTAATACCCTTTACGCCGCCTTTCATTGCCTTGGAGATACAACCCTTCATTGCTCTTCTGAAAGCAATACGCTTTTCAAGTTGAGCGGCAATGTTCTCTGCGATAAGTTGAGCGTCCGTGTCAGGTCTCTTAACTTCCATAATATTGATACTTACACTCTTCTTTGGAGCAAGTTTCATAACTTCTTTCTTGATTTGCTCAACGCCTGCGCCTGCTTTACCAATCATAATACCCGGCTTTGCAGTATAAATCGTAACTATTACGATATCGTTTGCCGAAGAAAGTATTCTGCTGATTGTAATCTTGGAGATAGAACATTGATAATATTTCTTCTTCAAGTAAGTTCTGATCTTGTGATCCTCAATGAGGTTCTTAGAAAAGTTCTTCTTGTCAGCATACCATTGAGCGTTCCAATCTTTTATTACGCCTACTCTCAATCCGTGTGGACTAACTTTTTGTCCCATTTTTGATACCTCCTCGATTATTCTGCCTTAGCCTCATCCAAAATGATGGTGATGTGGCTGGTGCGTTTGTTGATTCTTGCAGCGCTACCCTTTGCTCTTGCTCTGATACGCTTGAGTATCGGGCCTGCGTTGGCGTAGCATTCTGCTACGTAAAGCGTGGTCTTGTCCATATTCAAATTGTTTTCTGCATTTGCAGCCGCCGAATTCAACAACTTGATGAGCGGTTCGCAAGCAGCCTTACGGGTAAATTTGAGTATTGCCAAAGCCTCTTCGTAATTCTTACCTCTGATTATGTCAAGCACGATTCTAACCTTGTCGGGAGAAATTCTGACGTACTTGGCTGTTGCGCTCGGACGCTTGTCAGCGTTTTCTTTACGAGCGGCGCTCTTTTCTCTTAATCTCTTTGCCATCTTACGCCTCCTTATCTCTTACCTGTGGTTTTTTCGCCTGCGTGTCCCTTAAACGTACGAGTGGGAGCAAACTCGCCGAGTTTGCAGCCTACCATATCTTCGGTGATATATACAGGCACGTGCTTTCTGCCGTCGTGTACGGCTATCGTGTGTCCTACCATCTCCGGGAAGATTGTGGAAGATCTTGACCAAGTCTTGACAACCTTCTTTTCGTTGGCATCGTTCATTGCGATAATTCTCTTTATAAGTCTTTCTTCGACGAAAGGTCCTTTCTTTACTGATCTACTCATTTCGAATCCTCCTAGTTCACACGCTTGATGATGAACTTATTGCTCTTGTTCTTCTTTCTGGTCTTGTAACCCAAAGCAGGTTTACCCCAAGGAGTTACAGGACTCGGCATACCTATCGGTGACTTACCTTCACCACCACCGTGCGGGTGATCGCAAGGGTTCATTACAACACCGCGGACGGTAGGTCTTATACCCATATGACGTTTACGTCCTGCCTTACCCAAAGATATAATCTCGTGTTCAAGATTGCCGACCTGTCCTATAGTTGCTCTGCACTTGATAGGAATATATCTCATTTCGCCGCTTGGAAGTCTCAACGTTGCGTATTTGCCTTCCTTAGCCATAAGTTGCGCGGAGTTTCCTGCCGATCTTGCGATTTGTCCGCCCTTACCGGGATGCATCTCTATATTATGGATAACGGTACCTACAGGTATTTTCTCAAGAGGAAGCGTATTTCCTGTCTTGATATCTGCGTTCTCACCGCTCATTACGGTGTCGCCCTTCTGCAAACCAAGCGGAGCAATGATATATCTCTTTTCGCCGTCCGCATAGTTGAGGAGTGCTATGTTTGCGCTACGGTTTGGATCATATTCTATTGAAGCAACCGTTGCAGGAATGTTATCCTTATTGCGCTTGAAGTCAATTATTCTGTACTTTCTTCTGTTGCCGCCGCCGATATGTCTTACGGTAATTCTACCGGTCGCATTTCTACCGCCGCTCTTGCTCTTGGATTGGAGCAAGCCCTTTTCGGGAGTGGTCGTAGTGATCTCGGTAAATTTGGATACCGTCATAAAACGACGAGCAGGAGAAGTAGGTTTAAATCTCTTAATAGCCATTTATCTTACCTCCTAATTATGCCAGACTCTCAAAGAACTCGATCGTCTTGCTATCTTCTGTCAACGTCACAACTGCTTTCTTGTAAGCGGAAGTCATACCTTCTGATCTTCCCATTCTCTTCTTCTTGCCGTTTACGTTGACGGTGTTTACTTTTGCTACTTTTACGCCGAATATATCTTCGACAGCCACTTTGATTTGAGTCTTAGTAGCATCGTTTGCTACTTTGAAAGTATATTTCTTTTCTGCAATACCGTCATAACTCTTTTCCGTAAGGATAGGGGAAATAATTATATCATACTTATTCATTCTTGTATGCCTCCTCTATTTTGTTTACTGCATCAACAGTGAAGATACACTTTGTGTTGGCTGCCAAATCATATACGTTTATAAGGCTTGCATTGATAAGCGTCAAGTTTTGAATGTTTGCGCACGCTCTTTGAACTGCTTCGTCGTCGTTGCCTACTACCAACAAAACCTTCTTATCAATTTCCATTGCCTTGAGCATTTGAGCAATATATTTTGTCTTTGCCTCTTCAAGTACCAACTTGTCAAGTACGATAAAATCATTGTCACTTACCTTTGCGCTCAATGCCGACAAAGTAGCCGCTACCTTCATTTTCTTGTTGATCTTTTGAGAAAAATCTCTGGGCTTCGGAGCGAAAACTACGCCGCCGCCTGTCCATTGCGGGCTACGGATACTACCCTGTCTTGCTCTACCTGTTCCCTTTTGTCTCCAAGGCTTCTTGCCTCCGCCTCTGACTTCCGTGCGGGTCAAAGTGGACTTGGTGCCCTGTCTTCTATTTGCCAATTGAGCAACTACTACTTGGTGGATAAGCGGCTCGTTGTATTCAACGCCGAATACGCTTTCGCTAAGTTCGATTTCGCCCACTTTCTTGGCTTTTATATCTAAAACATTAACCTTCATTTTTGCTCACTCCTTTAACCGTTTTGCTTTACAACAACGATGTTACCCTTTGCACCGGGGATAGCGCCCTTGATGAAAAGAAGATTACGCTCGGCATCGACTCTTGCCACCGTGAGATTCTTGACGGTAACTTTTTCATTACCCCAATGTCCCGACATCTTTTTGTTCTTGAATACTCTCGAAGGAGTAGAACAAGCGCCCATAGAACCTACGCCTCTGTGGTAACCCGAACCGTGCGCCATAGGTCCGCAGTGATGATTCCATCTCTTGACAGCGCCCGTAAATCCGTGTCCCTTTGAAGTTCCGCTTACGTCTACCAAAGAACCTTCGGCAAACTGATCGCACTTGAGTTCCTGTCCGAGTTCGTAATTTGCGACGTCAGTCTTAAACTCGCGAAGTACTCTTCTAGGCGTAACACCTGCTTTCTTGTAATGACCCTTTATCGGCTTATTGACGTTCTTCTCTTTGATTTCGCCAAAGGCAATTTGAACTGCCTCGTAACCGTCATTGTCAAGGGTTTTCTTTTGCACAACCGGACAAGGTCCCGCAAGCACTATCGTAACTGGGATAACCGTGCCGTCCGGAGCAAAAATTTGACTCATTGCCAACTTTTTTCCAATGATTGCTTTATTCATAATAAAGTTCATCCTCCTATTTATTTTGCAAAATCGCTCTACGCAATTTTATTTGACTTATTTATTAAAGTTTGATTTGAATGTCGACGCCTGCCGGCAAATCAAGTTTCATAAGAGCGTCTACCACTTTAGAGGTAGGATTGATTATATCTATCAATCTCTTGTGTGTACGAAGTTCGAATTGCTCTCTGCTGTCCTTATATTTGTGGACTGCTCTGATAATCGTAACTACTTCTTTCTCCGTAGGGAGTGGAATTGGTCCCGATACTTGCGCGCCGCTTCTCTTTGCCGTCTCGACGATTTTTTCTGCTGCAACGTCGATAAGGTTGTGATCGTATGCTCTCAATTTGATTCTGATTGTCTGTGCTGCCATTTTAACTCTCCTTTTTACCTAACTTATTTTTTACTATACACTTCCGTGCGTTCCGCCTCCGTCTTTTTTAAAAAGGCCTGCAGTTAGCCTTTTTGTTAGTCGCCCGATTGTCGGACTCTTGTCAGCGAAAGTTCTCCTCTTAAAAAGCGGTAACCTCCCGCCTCGTCCCTATTTGACGTAAGCCCTTGTATTCTACCTTAATAAGAAAAAGTACGCAACTATTTGACACAAGTTGAATTGTAAAATTTATGTAAATTTTTAAAAATCGTGTAACTTAGTAAATAATATGGCTAAAATTTATGTTCTTAAAAAATATATGATTGGTAATCATACTCCCGGAAATAATACTCCAACACTTTTACAATATCTCAAGAGGTAAAATATGATTACACAAAAACAAATTCAGACCAATTTGGCAATGGCTATAAAATATAGTGGAATGACGCATTTGCAAATAGCGAAACTTGTTGGAGTTACTAAATCTTGTAATGACAAAGGCGAGATTTCTCTCTCGCCTTTAATATTTACATTTGATTATTAAACCTTTTTCGTTTCGCACAAATGCGGAGATTGGTGCAGATTTTGTCTTAGCAAGAGCGACCGAGCGGTGAGCGTACTTGCCGTACGTGACCCCGAGGTCGACTCGCTGATCAGGCAAAAGGTGCGCTGGTATACGCATTTTCTCACACTGTAATAGAATTACAATCCCAAAATCATTGCAGTGTTATATAATTCCTCGTCAAACTTACGCGGCATCTTAAGCGCCTCTTCGATATCCACGTCGATAATTTGATTTTGTCTTACGCCAACTACTTTGCCGCCCTCTTCTTTCATAAGCAAGTCTACGGCTTTTACGGCGCATCTTGCTGCAAGCACACGGTCGGACATTGTCGGCGCGCCGCCTCTTTGAATATATCCAAGCGTGGTAGTCTTGATAGACCCCTTCACGCCATTGTCTTTAAGGTGTTGCTTGAGGTCTTCTGCTTTGCATACGCCTTCTGCAAGCACGATGATATCAGAAGTCTTGCCCACTCTTTGGTTGAGGCAAATTTTCTTGACCACTTGCTTGAGATCGTATTGCACTTCCGGCACGAGTATTATTTCGGCGCCGCCGCAAATACCTGCGTAAAGCGCAATGTCTCCGCACTTTCTACCCATTACTTCAATTATACAAACTCTGTCGTGCGACGTCATAGTATCACGAAGATTGTTGATGGCAGACACGACGGTGTTGACGCTAGTGTCAAAACCAAGCGTATAATCGGTATATGATAAATCATTGTCGATAGTGCCAGGAATGCCAACTACCTTTACGCCAAACTTCTTATACAAATCTTGCGCGCCTCTAAAACTTCCGTCTCCGCCGATTACGACAAGACCGTCAATGCCGTAAGCCTCCATATTCTCTACTGCAATCTGCATATACTTGTCTTCGACAAACTCGGGACATCTCGCCGTCTTGAGAATAGTCCCGCCCCTCTGAATGATATCAGATACAGAACGCTTATTCATCTCTCTGATATGATTGTTGATAAGTCCGGTATATCCGCGCTCAATGCCGTATACGTCCAAACCATTGTAGATTGCATAACGAACTACTGCTCTTACGCAGGCGTTCATACCCGGCGAATCACCGCCGCTTGTTAAAACTCCGATTTTCTTCATAAGTCCTCTTATAAACCTTGCAAAACTCGGCAATATACCCAATATCGCAAGTTGTAAATTTTTTATCTACTGTATTATATCAAAGGCAAATAAATATTACCACAATTTTAAAGGTAAAATTTGAGAATTTTTTTACCAAAAACTGTATAAATGCAAACGGACGGCAAACGCCGTCCGTTCTATAAACAATATCCTCCAAATAATCAACTCGTCTTATTTTCTATAATTGATTTGGCAAATAAAGAGCGTGTTTTTGTAAGGACAATCACCCCACCGAGTATAAGTGACAAACCTACCATAATTATCGGGGCAATAAATCCCATTGGCAAAACTACTTCGCTTGCTACTGAAAGCGATACGCCAGTGGAGAATGAAACAATTGCTTTTCCCAACAAATTACAACTCAAATATCCCAATACAATACCTAATATGCATTCAATAAATATAACTGCAAATATCTGTACAAACAGTAGCAATGAAATATTTTTCTTTCCGAATCCAAGCGCTCTTAAGACATTATAAGATTTTGCCTTTGCCGATATAAGATAACTAAACGATACAAACCCCATAGCCAGCATACCAAGATAAGACAATAGCATAGCAGGAAGAAATACATAATTCCTGAATGCTACAAATATATTATATACCATACTGGTCGAATGAATGTTTTCTGTATATATATTTTCTAGAAAGCCTACTGTAAAAATATCTAGTTTTTTTCCTTCACTTAAGATATCATTGAAAAATTTATAATAATCTTTTACATTCTTTGCATTAAAATAATACCCCCAAAATGCTCGCGGAACATCGTCTATGACAACAATGTCGTAATAGTCATCTTGTGAAAATATTATGAAATTTTTTTTATTTGGTAAATCAAATATACCTTTAACCACCACTCCGTCAAAATCGCTTTCTTCATTCCCATTAAAACTATAGTACTCTAACTTTGTATCTGTAAGAATGTCTCCAACTTTTATTCCTTTAGACTCGGCAAAAGCCTTGTCAAGATATACCTCACCCTTTTCAAGCGGTAAATATTGTTGAGCGTAATCGCTGTATTTATCATAGGCATAAGGATTGACTCTGCCGTTGTTTACAGTAATCAAATCATAAAATTTTATGAATTTACCAAATGAAGCCATTCCCCCATTAAAAAGATAAGCGTTATTAAACATAATTTCTTGCGCTTGCGGAGCAAGAATAACAGATTTTGCCAACATATTTGTTTGCCAATAAAAATTCTCTAGATTTTCATCTGACTTTTCTTCATAATCCGTATAGTAGTCTCCCTCTTCAAATATACCGCATATTTTAAATTTATAATACTCTTTATCAGATTCATAATAACGACTTTTTGCAAATATAAAATCTTTGCCTATGAGGTCTTCTATTTTATCGACTTTGTAATCAATAATTACTTTGGATATGTAATTTGCATAACAATACGGCAACATTATATCGTTAGGTTCTTTGGGAAAATCTCCATATAAAACCTCTATGTCCATTCCTTGCTTTGGATTATAGATTATTGCTTGACTTACATAAATCCCCCTTGAATATAACTTCCGAATTTCAGATTCCACCTCCCCATCGCGCTCAAATATCATATCGTCATAATTAAAATGATAAATATTAGTAGACTCATAATCAATATTGCTTCTAAACTTATTTAAATTATCAAAATCAAAATTTGCATCATTTACGTGAAGATAATTACCGTCTATATTTATCAATACGTTTTTTGTTTTGCAATTTTCCAACGATCGCGCGTAAGCAAGATTTGCATCTCCCAAAGTAGTCACTGTAGAAATAACACTAAATATAGCCAATATGACAAAAACTATCATTGACACTATTGTCTTTGTTCTATTTTTCTCAAATCCCCAAAAAGTAAGACGCGCTATCGTCCTTGGTTTGATTTTATTTTTACTGTCAAAGTCAGCAGGCTTTTGTTTATTCTCTGCTTCATTAGGCAAGTTGATACTCTTCACGTTGCCGTCTTCCAACTCAACAGTATAATCAGCATAAAGTTCATTATATTTTTCATTATGCGATACAACGACAACAAGTCGATCTAGCGATATCTCCTTGAGCAAGTCCATTATTATTTTACCGCTTTTGCTATCGAGGTTACCTGTAGGCTCATCGGCAAAAATCATTGCATCTCTTTTGGCTATAGCCCTAGCGATTGACACTCTCTGTTTTTCTTCGCCGGAAAGTTTTGAGACTTTTTTATCTTGATATTCTTCAGGTATCCTTACCTTATTTAATAACTCAATTACGTCGCTTGGCGAATATTGCTGTCCGCACGCTTGCAAAGCAAGTTCAATGTTTTCATTAACAGACAAATCTTCAAGAAGCATATAATCTTGATAAATATTGCCACAATACTTCATACGGAAATGCTCGGAGTTTTTAGGGGTGATTTCCACCCCGTCAAACTCTACCTTACCTCTCGTAGGATAATCAAGCGCAGTGAGCAAGTTAAGGAGAGTGGTCTTGCCACTTCCACTCTCCCCCTTGATTATCACAAGCCCTTTGTCAGGAAAAGTCAAATCGATGTCATTAAGCGCAACTTTGTCTTTAAATTCTTTGCACAAGTCAGTTACTTTCAGCATATTTAATCCTCTTTAAAAATTGCGACTCCTCCAAGTGCTCCTTCATTAGATAAAGAACACTCTGCTCTATAGTCTTCAAAATACTGATCGCCATCTCGACTGCTTCCAGCCACCATAATAACTCTGTTATTAAATGGTTGATCCCATCCTGCCTGTACCCAAACTTTTTCAATATTACCTTCGCTATATGAAGGCTCTCCTGCTTGCGCCCAAAGAGATAGATCACTAAAAACAAATCCTACACCTCCATTCTCTAACTTTTTATCAATATTTAGTGTTGCATAATATAAGCCCATAAAAGTCTTTCCTTGATCATGACTTAGATTAATTACTCCTTTCGTTCCTCCAGAACGTGTTACTTGAATTTTGTAACCATAGAAATTATCAAATTCTAACCTATTTGCTGTTTCTACTACACTTGACGCTCCACTTGGATGTGATATTGAATATCCAAACGACATAGAAATATTATTGGAAGTTCCAACTGAAATTGTCGCATCTCCAGAAGAAGCATCAACCTCTGCCCCTTCTTGTTTTGCAATTCCCGTATTGAACGTAAAACTGCGCGTTTCTATAGCAGATTCATTATTAGTACCCGAATTTTCTATTCCAACAGGTATTTCGTTACTAAATACTGGCGTCATATTAAAAGACCTAAGAGTGTACTTTGATGTTGGAGTTACACAAACCTCAAACCTACCCACATAACTATTATAATCTGCATCGTTAGATGGGAAATAGTTTAACGTCATTCTCATTCTTACTGAACCAATTTTATTATATTTGTTGACATAACTTTTTGCATATACACCAAAAGAAACATCCACATACATGAACCTCTTTTTCGAACTGTCATTTGAGGACATTAAGGCAACTTTGTCCTTGACTGATGCTAAAAGAGTATCATCATAAATAAGTTCGTCGTAATTGACAAAATCTTTATCTATTTTGTTATAAGAGTAAATTGGATATACAACTATTCCCTCTTCAGAAAATCCCAACAATTGATATGCCAGTGTATTACTTTCCGTCCTATCAGTAATTAACACTTTTCCATTTGATGATTATATGTAATTTCCAAAACATTCTTGATTTTGCTTTACACACTTTAAATCTGTAACCACTCCCGCATAACCTGCCAAATCTCCTTCCTCGAGTTGCTTATCGCAATTTTCGAGATTGAGCACTGGCAATTCCGTATCTGCAAATGCAGTCCCCATCGTGAAACAAACAACTAAACTTACAAAACTGCAAGAAGAATAATTGTTTGAATTTTGTAAAGTACTTTTACTTTGTTCATTGTTGTTTCCTCCTATATATTATTTTTTTGTTTTTAAGGGGAATTAATCTGTTTTTCTTCTTCTTTAGTAAAATTAGTTATTATCAATATCATAGTAACATAACTAAAATATAATTTCAAGATGTAAATCCAAAATTTACATTATTTTTTTAACTTTTCTTTAATGTTGAGATTAAAAGGATGAGATTTCTCCACTTCGGTCGAAATGACGTTTCAAAACTGATTAAGCGAAAAGCAATATTTGCAATTATTACATCATAGTTTTTGGTTTAGTAATTTTCGAAATTTAACTTACTATCACTAAAAAATATGGCAGTAATTATGCAAATATCGCTTGAGCCGCTCCACCTTTACACCCTACTTTACAGTTTCCCGGCAAGTCACAACTAAACTTAAAGGTCTCTTATGACTATATTATTTGCGCCGACAATGGCTTTGATTTGATTTTCAAAATTACCTTTTGGATTTACGCCCTTGCCATACTGCATAGGCTTGTCTGCGTCAAACATTTTGAATATGACAGTATCGTTGCCGGGATATACTTCCAATATCTCGAGCACTTGCCTAAATTGCTGTCTGTCGTCAATCTTGATAAATACCTTGTGCTTTGCAAGGCTTGGCTTTTGTTCGGCGTCTTGAATCTTGACGTCACTTTCTCCACCCTCTCTGCGCCACGGCTCCACGTCAAGGACGTTGAGATTGATACGACCGTTATTACGTTTTACGGTTGCTCTGATTAGGACTATATTGTCGTTAACTAGCAGACCTCTGTTCTTCTCATAAGTCTTGGGGAAGAATACGCCTTCCATTTCGCCGTATAAATCTTCGACGGTGGCGTACGCCATAATACCGCCGCTCTTGGTGGTCTTCTTCTCTATCTTGGAAAGCATACAGCCCATTGTGATAGTCTTGTTTTCATATTGTTTAATAAGTTGTTCTTCGCTCTCGTCAAGTTCTTCTTCGTCAAGGTTTTTGGAAAGCAAGTCGGCGATCTTGGAGATATTGAAGTCAAACTTTTTAATCTCCTCTCTGTATTCGTCAAGAGGGTGTCCGCTGACGTATACGTTGAGCATTTCTTTCTCAAGCGCCAAGAGTTGTTTATCTCCATACTCCTTAAGATAAGGAATATTGTCCTCTTGCGTAGAATCGTCGTCTTCAAGCAAGCCAAATAGGCTCATTTGACCGTTGGATTGCATTTTTTTATCGTGCATACTCACAAGCATAATGGACTCGTAACTTGCTAGCAACGCCGCTCTTGTATGTCCAAAGCAATCAAACGCGCCCGCCTTGATAAGACACTCCATCATCTTCTTATTGATCGTGCCCGCAGGGAGTCTATTGAGCATTTCGCTAATAGACTTATACTCTCCGTTTGCATTTCGCTCGTCGACAAGCGCTTTCATTGCCGCCTCGCCGACGTTCTTGATACCGCCGAGTCCAAAACGCAATCCGTCGTTATTTTCTACGGTAAATATTACGTCAGACTTGTTGATATGAGGCGGATATATATTCTTATCATAGTTTTTTACGTACCCAAGATACTTTGCGATTTCGTCGGACTTTGTAATACGGTTGTTGATTACGGCGGCAAAAAGTTCGAGCATATAATAGCGCTTGAGATAAGCCGTCTGATAGGTCAGCGTAGCGTACGCTGCGGCGTGCGACTTATTGAACGCATACTTTGCAAAGTCTGCCATTCCGTCAAAAATCTTTTCGGCGTTTTCTTTGGAGATACCTCTCTTGATTGCACCGTCCACCGCAGGAGCGGCTTTTTTTATGACGATACCTTGGTCGTTAACAACTTCAGGCACTGCGTCGCAACCGTTGACGAAGACTGTCTTTTCGGCGTTCATAACGTCGACTTTCTTTTTACCCATTGCGCGTCGCAAATTGTCTGCTCTGCCGAGCGTATAGCCTGCGCACGCTTGCACGGCTTGCATAACTTGCTCTTGGTATACGAAAAATCCAAAGGTTACATCGAGTATGCTCTCAAGTTGAGGAGCGTCGTACTTAATCAAATCCCTGTTGGCTCTTGCGTTAAGATAGTCGTCAATACAACTCATAGGTCCTGGGCGGTATAGCGAGATACCCGCAATAACTTCTTCCAAGTTCTTGGGTTGATAACTCTTCAAAAAGCCTTTCATACCCGCGCTTTCAAGTTGGAACACCGCTTCGGTTTCGCCCGTGCCGATTAGTTTGTATACTTCGGGATCGTCGTATCCCAATTCCTCAAAGTCTATCTTTACTCCGTGATTTTTCTCAACGTATTTGAGAGCCTTGTCTATATCCGTCAAAGTCGTCAGTCCCAAGAAGTCCATCTTAAGCATACCCAACTCCTCGACTTCTTCCTTTTGGAACTGCGTCGTTATATCGGGACCGTTGCGTTGCAAAGGCACGTGGTCGCTTATGACTTCTTTGCATATTACGACGCCTGCGGCGTGCTTTGAACAATTTCGCGGCAAACCCTCTATCTTGAGCGCCATATCTATGACTCTGTGCATCTCTGGATTGTTTTCGTATATCTCAATGACTTCGGGATTGCGAAGTTTGAGATCGTCTTCCTTGGTGCTTGGGTCTCTGCCGAGAACCTTATCAAGCGTCACGCCGGGAGCGTTGGGAATAAGTTTTGTAGTGGAATTGACAATGTCCAAAGGCACATTGTATACTCTCGCAACGTCCTTTATCGCGCCCTTGGCTTTCATAGTGCCGAGCGCCAAAATCTGACATACCTTGTCTTTGCCGTATTTGCGTATGACGTAATCAATTACTTCGCCGCGTCTGTCCATACAGAAGTCTATATCAAAGTCGGGCGCCGAGACTCTTTCAGGATTGAGAAAACGCTCGAAGAAGAGTTGATACTTGAGTGGATCGAGATTTGTTATGCCGATCGCGTATGCAATGATTGAGCCTACGCCGCTACCACGCCCCGGTCCAACCGGTATGCTTTGAGTGCGCGCGTAATTGATAAAATCCCACACTATGAGATAATACTCGGCAAAGCCGGTACGGATAATGATACCCAATTCATACTCCGCTCTCTCTCTTATCTCGTCGGTTATCGTATGGTATCTGCGCTCCAAACCCTCATAGGCAAGTTTTCGCAAATACTCTTCGGGCGTAGAGCCGTCGTCTGGTTTATAAGGCGGATATAAGTCCTCTTTTTCGATACGCACGTTGCACTTTTCCATTACCTCAACGGTATTCGTGACAGCCTCGGGACACCAACTGAATATCTCCATCATCTCCTCGTAACTCTTGAGATAGAATTGGTCGTTGCCCATTTCCATACCTGTCGCGTCGTTGATGGTCTTGCCAGTGTTGATACGCACGAGAATATCTTGCGCTATGTAGTCTTCGCGATTGACGTAATGCACGTCGTTGGTCGCAACCAACTTGACGCCTATCTCGTTGGCAAGACGCACTAAGTCGTTGCGAATAGCCCTCTGCTCGGGCAAACCGTGGTCTTGGAGTTCGATATAAAAATCTCCCTCGGCAAACATATTCTTAAGTCTCAACGCATACTCTTTTGCGCCTTTATAGTCTCCCGAAGACAAAAGTCTGGGAATACGTCCCGACAGACACGCCGAAAGACATATCACGCCTTCGCTGTGTTTCTCAAGCAAATCCAGGTCTATTCTCGGCTTGTAATAATATCCGTCGATATACGCAAGCGAATCCATTTTGACGAGGTTCTTATATCCCTCGTTGTTTTTAGCGATAAGCACCAAGTGATTACGCTCTGCGCTGATATTGCTTTTCATATCGTCGCAAGTATAGAACTCACAACCTATTATAGGCTTGAGGTTACGCGCGTTGGCGGCTTTATAAAACGTATATGCGCCAAACATATTGCCGTGGTCGGTAAGAGCGCAACCTGGCATACCAAGTTCTTTACACGTGTCGAGCAGCGGAGACTTCTTGCCCTTGGTAATTCTCGCAAGTCCGTCCAAAAGCGAATACTCCGAGTGAAGATGCAAATGCACAAAAGGCTTTTCGTATCTGTCGTATACGCTGTCTTTCTTTTTATTCTCTTCGTGAGAATTATTTGGCTCGGAGACATTTTCTGAACTTGACAAAGCCTCTTTTGCCTTGTCTTCCGCCGCGCCGTCGTTATTCGACTTGTCCGAAAGCATATCTTCAATGCTGTCCAAAAGTCCTTTGCTCATACCGTCTTTGTTTTCTTCCATTATTCTTTCCCTTTGCTATATTCCTTGCCTGCTCATACTGTTGAGATTTCTCCACTTCGCTATTGCTACGGTCTAAATGACAAAAGCGAGCGTCAATGACATTATATATTTGTCACCTCGACATATTTTTTTGTCATTTCAGCGCAATCGAGAAATTTTTATCTGCGTTTTTGCTCCGCCAAAGTCAAAAGTTTGTTGAGATACCTAGACAAACTTGTCTTGCTCGTACCCAATATGTCTGCGAGTTCTTGCATACTTGCGTCGTAATTTTCCACTCTTGCGACAGCCACCGCCTTGAGTTTTTCGTCGATTCTGCCGAGTTCGCCTATCTCCTGCAAATACTCTATTGCTTGCAAATACTTCTGCGCGCTGTCCACGGCTTTTTTATAATGCGCCATATAGAGATTGCTCTGACGGTTGAAGTCGTTTTCTTTTTCTCTTTCCGCCATAATATTGTTGAGTTGAAGCACACTGTCCACAGCCCCCGCCAAAGCGAGCATATCCGCAATATCATTGCCGCTGCGCGACTGCAATATGTTGACGCTTTTGCGCTCGTATATCTTAACGGATATATCCATATCCTCAAGCGCCTTGACGATACGATTGCAAAACGCCGTATCGGAAAAGAATATCTGCAAACAATAATTGGGATATTCCTCGTCTGGGAATTGCAACTTTGCTCCGCCGTAAAGTATGCCCTTAAAATACGCCTGAAATATCTCTTTGTCAAGTATGCTTTTGAAATATCCCTCTTCGTCTTCAAAGACAAACTTATCTCCCTCAAAGTGCGACAGTGACATTGACGAAAGCAACTCGTTGGCGTACTTATCCTTTATCTGCAACTTGGGAGCCTTCTCCCCCTTTCTGCCGTCGACGACGAAAAAAGTCTCTCCGTCCGTGAACTCCTTGAGCATTACCGCAATATCCGACACGTCTTCAAAACTGTCAAGTTCCAAGGTCAAACTTATTGACTTCTTGTATACGTCAATGCCCCCTCTCATCTTGATAAGAGCGCGCAAAAAAGCAAACCTATCTTGCCTTGCCTTTGGGTCTTGCGATATTGATCTCAACAAATCGTTTTTTAACTGTGAAGTAAAATTCATTATACGCCTTTGGATTGCTTGTCCGCGCCGTCAAGATTTGGAGCGCAAAACAAGTTTTTTGCCGTCGATATTTGCAATACGTTCTTTGGATATGCCGTATCTTTCGACAAGTGATTTTGCAAAGTCACAACTACCCACGTCCTCGCTCTTGTGAGCGTCTGAATCAAGCACGAATTGACAGTCCGTCGCAAGCAAATACTCAATATTGTCGTCGTTGGGTGTGCGGTGTCTTGAGGAGAGTTCTACGTAAGTGCCGTAGTCCGCGCATACCTTGCCTATCTCTTTGTAATCTATATCCAGCCTAAAACCGGGGTGCGTGAGAATATCTATCTTGTGCTTTTTGACAGCGTTGACGTACATTGCCGTATTGCGCGCTATCTGTCCCTTGGTGGACTTCATAGTATACTTTGTGAGAGCATTCCGAGTTATCTTAAAATAATCTGCAAACTTATATGGAAACGACGTCAAATGATAACCTGCAATGACTATATCCAACTTCTTTGCGTCTTCTTCAGTGACGTCGATTTCGCCGTCCGTACCCAATATATTAGCCTCAATTCCCATAAGCAAAGTAAGGTCGGGAAAATTGCTTTGCGTGTCTTGCAGGTCCTTGCGTATCGCGTCGTATTTCTTGGGGCTTACTCCGATAAACGGATGGCGTACTGCGTGGTCGGTAATGGCAAGTATCTCCAAGCCTTTTTGACTTGCGACGAGAGCGTTGTCGGCAATGCTACCTTTGCCGTGAGAATACGTAGTATGCGAATGATAGTCCGCAGTAATTCTTAAGTCCAACCTGTTACCTCTAACTCAGAAATATTTACCGAAATTTACACGCCTACCCGCTGTGTCTTCGACAGAACACAATTTTATTTATAAATTGCTTGCGTATAAACTACAAAAGGCAACCGAAGTCCGCAGTTTAGATGTGTTCTGTAGATGACACAGCGGGTAAATATTCTACCTCATATTTTAACTTAACGCCAAACTGTTTGTCAACCTCTTGCTTTGCATAATCGGCAAGCCTTAAAAAATCCGTCGAAGTTGCCCCGTCAATATTGAGAATAAAATTAGCGTGGATATTGGATATCTGCGCGCCGCCTATCTTATAGCCTTTGAGACCTGCCTTGTCGATATAATATCCTGCCGACATATTGCCAGACTTTTTGAATACGCTGCCGAGAGACTTACCCTTAGGTTGGGACATCGCTCTCGCTATAGCATATCCTTTCATATCCTTGCCGATACGCTTTTTGTCCCCTTCGACGAGTTTAATTCCCACACCGACGACGATCCCCATATCCTTGACCTTGGAATGACGATAGGCAAAACCCAAGTCTTTTGCCTTGATCCGCTCTATCTTTCCGTCAATGAGAATATCCGCATACTCCACGACGTCACCGAGTTCTCTGCCAAAGGCTCCGCAATTCATAGCAAGTCCGCCGCCCATACTGCCGGGTATGGAGCACAGCCCTTCTATTCCGCTCAAAGAGTTTTCTGCGGCGTATCTGCATATGACAGTCATTCTCTCGCCTGCAAGCAAATACAGTCGTTCTCCGTCAAGGTCTTTGCCCTTCAACTTTTGCGTAGATACTACGACGCTATCCACGCCGTTGTCGTCTATAAGAACGTTGGAGCACGCGCCCAGCACGCAGTATTTCAAGCCTTCGCTCTTTAAGGCGCGTATAGCCTGCTCAAGTTGCTCTACCGTGCGCGGATATACCACGCAAACAAGATTGCCGCCGCTACCGAACATAGACGGTGACGGCGCATCAAAATTTACTTCGCATATATTAGATAAAAAAAATAAGTCTTTCACAATGTATTATATGCAATACCGTAAAAGACTTGTTATTATATTTTAACATTTTAACTAATCTTTAGATGTCACCTCGAGCGAAGTCGAGAGGTCTAAATCCGTATGAGATTTCTCCATTACGCTTCGCTACAGTCGTAAGGAACGAAGTGACGGAATAGCGAGCAAGCAGGTGCGTCTTGTGCGAGCGTCAATGACACAAACGCGAACGTCATTACAAAAATATTTTTACGCTGTTAGGCGCAATCTCAAAACTATCGCCTTGCAACTTCTGCCCAGACAGCAATTCTTGTTTTGCTTTTGGACAGTAGAAATATTGTGTTTGATTGGTATTATTTGCGACGACTTTTAAAGTCTTGTTTCCGCTCTTACGGCAGAGCGCGAGAAGATTGTTTTGATTTTCAAAATAAGTGTCTCCGCATATTTGGTCTTTGAACTTTTTGCGAATCTTGCCGAGCCCAGTATAGTGCGTCAACAACTCATTATCTATATTTTTCCAATCAAGGCATCTTCTGCACAGCGGATCTTCATAACCCTCCATACCCTGCTCGTCACCGTAGAAAATCGACGGTACGCCAGGGAGCATAAACTGCAAAGTCGACGCAATAATCAATCTACTTTTGGCGAAGTCATAGCCTTGCTTACTCAAGCGGAAATTCTTGCGATATTCTTTATCCGTACCGCTCATATCCACACCGCTCAACACGCTCAAGGCTCTTGCCGTGTCGTGCGAGTCAATGAGATTCATTGTCACGTCCAAAGACTGCTTGGGATAATTCTCGACGATAGTCATCACGGTATTAGCAAAGTCGCTTGCGCTTCCGCCCATTGCGTAAGCCAAAGTGGCTTCTTTGAACGGATAATTCATTACGCCGTCAAGTTGTTTGCCTTGGAAATAATGTCTGCGATAAGAATACGCAATTTTGTTGGACGCGTCTTCCCACACCTCGCCTATGAGCAAGTTGTCTTCGCCGTTACGCTTGACTGCTTTGCGTATGTCCTCGACAAAATCCTCTCTAAGTTCGTCGACTACGTCGAGTCTCCAACCTTTGACACCCAACTTCGTCCACTTGTCTATGATACCGCCCTCGCCGCTTATCATATCTCTGAATGACTTGGCTCTTTGGCTTATCGTAGGCGTGACGGTAATGCCCCACCAGCAGTGATACTCGTCGGGGAAATTATAGAAGTCAAACCAATCGTAATATTGACTTTGCTTGGACTGATATGCGCCAAGCGTGGGATAACTGCCGAATTTGTTGAAATATTTGCTATCTGCGCCGGTGTGATTGAATACTCCGTCGAGCATAACGCGTATGCCAATACCCTCCGCCTTTTGCAGAAGTTCTTGCAACTTACTCTCGTCTCCGAGCAGTTCGTCCACGACCTCATAATCGCCCGTATCGTATCTGTGATTTGACGAAGACTTGAAGATAGGCGAAAGATAAAGTATGGTTACGCCGAGTTTCTTAAGATAAGGCAACTTGTCTATTATGCCTTGGAAGTTTCCGCCGTAAAAATCGTTGGCGCGGAAAACACCGTCCGAATCAACGATTGTCACTTCTTCGCCCCATTCTTTCAAAACGCCGTTTTTATTAAACGTGGCATTAGGGTCTTTGCCTTTATTAAATCTATCGACGAAGATATGGTATATCACACCGCCCTTTACCCAATCAGGCGTAACGTAATTCTTGTCGTATACGGTGAGTTGGAAGTCGTCGCCCTCTCTGCGATACTGATATTCTCCATTCTCTGTCTTGAATAAAAATCTATACCAATACAGTCCCACCTTGTTGAGAGAAATCTTTGCGATATATTCGCTTTCGTCACCCCTCTTGCAATTAAAAGACATAGAAAAGACGTAAGGACAATCCGCACCGTCTTCGTAGATATGCAATTCCACAGAATTTATATATACGCCGTCTTTGACGAAGATCTTGAAGGTCATCTCTTCGTCTTGCTCAACGCTTCCGAATGGGGATTTGCAATGCGGGTTTTTGCTGTCGAAATATATCAGTTCTCTCACTGTGTTTCCTCTAGTCAAATAGCCTCGTTCTTATCGAATAAGGCTATTTAGGTTCAATTTTTGAGTTATTATATTGTCACCTCGAGCATAGTCGAGAGGTCTCTTATCAAATTGAGATATTGACGCTCGCACGAGACGCACCTGCTTGCTCGCTATGCCGTCGCTACGCTCCTTACGACTTCACTTCGTTTCGCTCAATATGACATCAAAAGGATTGAGATTTCTCCACTTCGCTGCGCTTCGGTCGAAATGACAGTCGCGAGCGTCAATGACGTAATGACAAATCTTACTTCTTCTTCGTCGTCTTTGCCGTCGGTTTTTTGATTGTCTTCTCGACAGGTTTTTCTGCCGTCGCTGTCGACGCGTAATTGACAGGTTTCATCTTCCAAATTCTGTCGGCGTATTCCTTTACGCTTCTGTCCGAAGAGAAGAAGCCCGCGTTTGCCGTATTGAGGAGAGACATCTTTGCCCAAGCGTATTTATCACTGTAAGCCTTATCTAACCTGTCTTGACAATCGCAGTAAGATTGGAAGTCTGCAAGCACCTTGTAACCGTCGCTGGAAATCAAAGAGTCTGCGATCTCACCGTAATTCACACCTGCGATACCGCCTCTCAAACCGTCGATTACCGCCTTGATCCTTGGATTATTGTTGTAATACTCTCTTGGGTTGTAACCTCTGCGGTTGAGTTCGTTTATCTCGCTTGCAAGCATACCGAAGATAAAGATGTTATCCTTGCCTACGTTCTCGTAAATCTCGATATTTGCGCCGTCCATAGTACCCATAGTCACTGCGCCGTTGATCATAAACTTCATATTGCCGGTACCGCTCGCCTCTTTACCTGCAATGGAGATTTGCTCGGACACGTCGGATGCAGGCATAATGATTTCTGCAAGCGTAACTCTATAGTTCTCAATATATACGACTTTGATTTTGCCGTTTATATCCGGATCGTTGTTGATAAGATTGCCAAGCGAATGTATAAGGCGAATAATCTGCTTTGCCATATAGTAACTCGGAGCCGCCTTTGCGCCAAAGATAAACGTCCTTGGATTGATATCAAGATTTGGATTCTCTTTAAGTCTATAATACAAATCAAGAATGTGGAGCGCATTGAGAAGTTGTCTCTTATACTCGTGAAGTCTCTTGACCTGTACGTCGAATATAGAATTCGGATCAACGTCTATTCCGTTGTGTTCTTTGATATACTTGGCAAGTCTAATCTTGTTTTCTTTCTTTATCTCCAAGATTTTGTCAAGTACCGCTTTGTCGTCTGCATACTTTGCAAGGTCTTTGAGTTTGTCAGCGTCCTGCTTAAAGCCGCTGCCAATAAGTTTTTCTATATAATTGCTGAGCAACGGATTGGACTGGCAAAGCCATCTTCTATAGGTAATACCGTTGGTGACGTTGGTAAAATTCTTCGGATGCATATTATAGCAGTCTCTGAAGACTTCGTCTTTGAGTATCTGCGAGTGCAATTCCGATACGCCGTTGACGGTATGCGAAGCCGCCAAACAGAGATTTGCCATCTTGACTTGACCGCCCGACAATACTGCATTGTAATCTACTTTGCCGTAATCGTTGGGATAGAAAGCCCAAAGTTCGTCGGTAAATCTGCGGTTGATCTCGCATACGATTTGATAAATTCTCGGTAAGAGTTGTTTAAACAAGCCCTCCGGCCACTTTTCGAGCGCCTCTGCCATAACCGTGTGGTTGGTGTATGAAGTCGTGCGCGTGACTATCTTCCAAGCCTTGTCCCAAGAATAACCGTACTCGTCGAGAAGAAGTCTCATAAGTTCGGGTATGCAAAGTGTGGGGTGAGTGTCGTTGATATGAATAGCAACCTTTTCAGGAAGCGAATCCAAAGTCTTGTAATCCTTTAAGTGCTGTTTGAGAATTGACTGAATGGACGCCGAGACGAAGAAATACTGTTGTTTGAGTCTCAACATCTTGCCTTCTTGGTGGTGGTCAGCAGGATACAAAACCTTACAGATACTCTCTGCCAAAGCCTTTTGTTCCAAAGACTTGACGTATTCGCCCTCGGCAAAAAGTTTCATATCAAAATCTACAGGCGCCTTTGCCGTCCAAAGTCTCAATTTATTGACTGCTGGCACATCATAACCGCTTATATTCATATCATAAGGAATAGCGTGCACCGTATAGCAATCCTTTTGGTCTATATAAAGTCTGCCGTTGTCCCATCTCTCATCGATATAACCGCCGAACTTAACTTCAAAGGTGTCTTCCATTCTCGGAGAAAGCCATACGCTACCGTTCTCAAGCCATTCGTCCGGGAGTTCTACCTGCCAGCCGTCCTCTATCTTTTGTTTGAATATACCGTAATCGTATCTTATAGAAAAGCCGCTCGCAACGTAATTGAGATTTGTCAGCGACTCCATATACGCCGCCGCAAGTCTGCCAAGACCGCCATTGCCAAGTCCCGCGTCCGGCTCAATAGCGTACATATCTTCGATAGAATATCCAAGATCCTTGCACAAGCCGTCGAATACCTCTGTCATCTTGAGGTTGTAAAGGTGGTTTTTGAGCGAACGACCAAGCAAAAACTCCATCGACATATAATAGACTTGCTTTGAGCCTTGATCCAATCTCTTTTTCTTAAATGCGAGGCGCTTGTCTGTGAGTATGTCTCTGACAGTCATACAGATTGCTCTGTAGATTTGATTCTTGCTTGCGTTCTCAATAGTCGTGCCGAAATAAGTCTGACATTTGAGCGCTACTATTTTTTTAAGTTCTTTTACTTGATTTTCCATTACTTTCTCCAAAATAAGCAAACATTATTGACAAATCCGTCCAAAATTGCGTTTAAATTGCGGTTTCGACAAATTTGCACTTTAAAATTATATCATATATTTCGGTTTTGTGCTACATTTTGCGACCTAAAATAGATATTTTTTATAAAAAATCAATATTTTATAAATTTTTACCTACTTTTTTTGAATATTTACAACTCTTTGTACAAATTTACGTAACGAAGAGCAATATTTTTCCAACTGAAGTCCTGCGTCATAGCGTTGTTGACTATCTTTTGCCAATCTTGCTTATAGTCTCTATACATTCCCACAGCCCTCTCGACAGCATTAAGCATATCGTAAGCGTTGTAAGAATAGAAAGTAAAGCCAGTGCCCTTGCCAGTCGTGTAGTCGTAAGGAATAACCGTGTCTTTAAGCCCGCCAGTCTCTCTCACGATAGGCAAAGAACCGTATCTCATTGCAATCATTTGCGAAAGTCCGCACGGCTCAAACTTGGACGGCATCAAAAACATATCACTTGCGCAATAAATCTTGCTTGCAAGTTCGCCCGAGAAAGTGATCAGCGCGCGCAAGTTGCCGGGGTATCTGCTTTGGCAACTTCTCAGCATTTCTTCGTATTTATAGTCGCCAGTTCCCAAGATTACGAGTTGAACGCCCATATCAAGTATTCTCGTAATGACAGGCGAAAGCAAATCCAAGCCTTTTTGGTGCGTAAGTCTGCCCACCATACCTATCATAGGGATATTTTTATCTACAGGCAATCCCAAATCTTTTTGGAAAGCAGTCTTATTCTCCGACTTCAATTCAAACGACTTTAGGTCGTAGTTGGTATATGCGTATTTGTCCGTCTTGGGATCGTTTGACTTGACGTCGATACCGTTGATAATTCCCGACAACTTGAACTGTCTGTTGACGAGAATATTATTCATACCGTAACCAAAGTAGGAGTTGAGAATCTCTTGAGCGTAGGTTTGCGACACTGTCGTGACCTTGTTGGCTCTCTCGATACCGCCTTTCATATAATTGACGTCGCCGTCGAAATCGACGTACTCTCTTGCCCAAGCGGGAAGTCCAAGCACGTCTCCCGACATAAATCCGCTGTATCTGCCTTGAAATTCTATATTGTGAATGGTAAATACCGTCTTGATATTCTTATAAAGATCGTCACCTCTGTAGAATACGTCTAGGAATACCGGAACGAGCGCCGTCTGCCAATCATTGCAATGTATGATATCAGGCGCAAAACCGTCCATAAGCCTTATACATTCTATCACCGCTCTAGCAAAGAATGCAAATCTCTCTCCGTCGTCGAAGTATCCGTAAAGTCCGCTTCGCTTGAAGTAATACTCGTTGTCGACGAAATAATATGTTACGCCGTCGATCTCCGCCTTGAAAAGTCCGCAATACTGATAACGCCAAGAGAGATTGACGTATAGATTACCCACGTACGTCATCTTGTCCCTCAATTCTTGCTTTATATCCATATAAAGCGGTAATATAACTCTGCAATCAACTCCGCCGTCCACTAATGCTTTGGGGAGCGATCCCGCCACATCGGCAAGTCCGCCTGTCTTAATAAACGGCACTGCCTCCGAAGTCGCAAATAATATCTTTTTGTCAAAATCTATCTTGGTTTTCTTCTCTTGTTGATTGGAAGCCGTAGACTTCTTTGTTTTGCTTTGTACAGGCATAGTATTACCTCCTTATTCGCCTTTGGCGAGTTATATTGTCCTGCGGACTTTAGGCGCGCCTTTATACTTTGACGCGACAAAGTCGAAGTTCTATATCTATCTAAACCGTCTTATTCTTCACCACGACGACAGGATAAGCGTCACTGCCGCTCAGCGCCTTGTCTTCGGTGACTGTGACGTTTTTGTCGGTGATAGCAAAGTTGAGTTTAGAGCCTTTCATAATCTTGCCGCTCTCCATAACGATACTGTTGACGACTTCGGCGCCTTCCTCTACTACGACGCCACGGAAAAGAATTGAATTTTCAACTCTGCCGTTGATTTTGCAACCGTCGGCAATCAAACTGTTGACTACGGTCGCGCCGCTGTAATATCTCGTAGGCACACTGTCTTTGACCTTTGTGAACACCTTGCCCGCGCTGTCGAAAAGACTGTTGCGCACGTCAGTGTCCAAAATAACCATACTTTCTCTATAATATGATTTTATGTCGTCCACGAGCGCCGCGTGTCCTTTGACTTTGTAAGCGTGTATGTTGAGTATGTCTATATTAGATTGCAAAATATCTCTTTCAAAGTCTATCTTGCCTCTCTCGTAACTGTCAGATACGAGTTGAATAAGTTGTTTTCTGTTGAAAAGATAGCAGAAAAGTCCCAATTCACATTCATCTTCGCTTGCGTTGCGAGTGATTTTCATACCTCTCACTCTTCCGCTTAAATCACTCTCGACAATTACTCTTCTTGAAGTCGTAGGACAAGCATTGTAAGTCAACATAGTTATGTCTGCTCCGCTTGCAACGTGCGACTCGTATACGTCGTCAAAGTCAATGCTTGCAATGATGTTGCTGTTGGTGACGACTACATACTCGTCGTCAGAACTCTCTATGTAATCGAGTATGCCGTATAACGCCTCTATCTTGCCCTTAAACACGTTGGTAGACGTGTTGGACGCGTACGGCGGAAATACTACGATACCGCTGTTTTTTCTATTGAGATCCCAGTCTCTTCCCATTCGGATATGATCCATAAGAGAGGAATAGTTGTTGCGCGTAATTATACCTATTGTGGTAATAGAACTGTTGACAAGGTTGGAAAGCGCAAAGTCAATACATCTGTATCTTCCGCCAAACGGCAAAGAAGCCGTAGTGCGGTGCAAAGTCAATTCGTTGAGTTTTGACTCATTGTCACTTGCGAAAATTATGCTCATAGCATTGTTCATCTGCCTATCCTCCTTAATCTACCATTGCCTTGACAGGCACGACTTGATTTGCGGCTACCTTTGCATTGGGACCTACGACGGTGATTTGCCACTGTCCGTCAACCATTCCCTCTTGCGTATCGCCTACTACTGCGTTTTCGCCCACGACAGCGTTATTGCCTACGATAGAATACTTGACTACCGCGCCTTTGCAAATCTTTGCGCCAGGCATTATCGTAGAATCTTCTACCGTCGCGCCCTCGCAAATCTCCACGCCTGTGGACAGCACGCTGTTGACGACTTTGCCGTTGATTTCGCAGCCCTCTGTGATAAGCGAATTGCTGATTACGGCATTTTTGCCGACGTAATGCGGCGGCTCGGCAGTATTTCTCGCATATATCTTCCAAGCGCTATCGTCGAGATTGATGGTGCTTGAAGTGTTAAGCACGTCCATATTGGCTTCCCAAAGAGAAGAGATAGTACCCACATCTTTCCAATATCCAGAGAAATTGTAAGCAAAGAGTTTTTGTCCGTCGGCAAGCATCTTGGGAATGATATTTTTACCGAAGTCGTTTTGAGACGTCTTGTCTTCTTCGTCTTCTATCAGATACTTGCGAAGTTTTGCCCAATTGAATATGTATATACCCATAGACGCGTTGGTGCTCTTTGGGTGCTTTGGCTTCTCGGCAAATTCATACACAGAATTATCCGCATTGGTATTCATAATGCCAAATCTCGACGCCTCTTCCAAAGACACGTTGATGACGGCAATAGTACAATCAGCGCCCTTTTCTTTATGGTAGGCAAGCATTTGCGCATAGTCCATCTTGTAGATATGATCTCCCGAAAGTATCAAAACGTATTCAGGTGAAAATTTGTCGACAAATTCTATATTCTGATATATAGCGTTTGCCGTACCCTTATACCAGTCTGAAGTTTCGCCCTTCATATACGGTGGCAGTACGAATACTCCTCCGTTGAGTCTGTCAAGATCCCACGGCTGACCGTTGCCGATATACTGATTGAGATCAAAAGGCTTGTATTGCGTCAACACGCCTATCGTGTCAATATTTGAATTGATACAGTTTGAAAGTGGAAAGTCAATGATTCTATACTTTCCTCCAAAAGATACGGCAGGCTTTGCCAAATCTCTCGTCAATGAATAAAGCCTTGTACCCTGTCCGCCCGCCAACAACATAGCGACGCATTCTTTTTTATTGGTATGCATTTTCCCTCCTATAATCTTATATACCTAAATATTATTGCAAATTATGCAGCGAGCGTTATTTGCTCGCTTTTTCCTTGTCTTGCTTCTTGACTTTTCTCGCAGGCGTGATATACATTACGCTATTGCCTGGTATCGTCATTTCAATGTAATACGGATAGCCGTGCATATCTCCCTTTTGCGCAGTAAAACTCATCTTATCGCTCTCTCCGCCGTACTTCTTGTCGTCACTGTTGAGCGCAACTTTATAAGCCCTCTTTTCGGGCACGCCCATCTTGTATTTTTCTCTCTTGACAGGCGAGAAATTGACAACTGCGATAGTATAATTTCCCTCGCCGTCGCTTCTGACGAAAGATACGATATTTTGAGTATTGTCGTCTACGCATATCCACTTAAATCCGTCGTAAGTCGTATCGAGATAATACATCTCTCTGTTGGCAAGATAATATGCGTTGAGGTCTTTGACAAACTCGTGCAAATTGAAATGCGAATCGTAATCGAGCAAAAACCAATCGAGTTGTTTTTTGTAATCCCATTCTATAAACTGTCCGAACTCTCCACCCATAAAGAGCAACTTCTTGCCGGGATGCGCCATCGTGAATCCAAAGAAGGCTTTAAGAGAATTGAACTTATCCATATAAGACCCCGGCATTCTGTTGAGAAGCGAATACTTGCCGTGAACTACCTCGTCGTGAGATAAAGGCAAGATATAATTCTCGCTGTAAGCGTAAGTAATAGAAAAAGTAACTTTGTTGTGATTGTCTTTTCTGAAGAACGGATCTAACGATACGTAAGAAAGCATATCGTTCATCCAGCCCATATTCCACTTGAAGTTAAAGCCCAGTCCTTTGTCGTGAGGCGGCTTTGTCACGTTGGGGAATGCAGTGGACTCTTCGGCAATCATAAGCAGTCCTTTGTATTTTGACAACATATGCGAATTGAGTTTTTGCAAAAAGTCTATGGCCTCAAGATTATAGTTGCCGCCGCTTACGTTGGGACGCCACTCTCCGTTTTGTCTGCCGTAATCTAGATATAGCATTGACGCAACGGCGTCTACTCTTATGCCGTCGACGTGATATTCACTGACCCAAAAGTCCGCCGAAGATATTAAGAAAGAATGTACTTCTCTTCTGCCGTAATCGAAAATTCTCGTACCCCACTCCTTATGCTCTTGCTTGAGAGGGTCTGAATATTCATAACAAGGCTGTCCGTCAAACTCGTAAAGTCCAAACGCGTCCTTTGGAAAATGCGCGCATACCCAATCGAGAATGACGCCTATTTTGTTTTTGTGTAATTTGTTGATAAAATATTTGAAATCGTCGGGCGTGCCGTATCTTGAAGTGGGCGCAAACATACCGCTCACTTGATAGCCCCAACTACCTTCGTAAGGATACTCGCATATAGGAAGTATCTCAACGTGAGTATATCCCATCTGCTTGATATACGGTACGAGTTCGTCCGCCAAATCACGGTAATTTAAAATATTGCCGTCGGCGTATCTTCTCCAACTGCCTACGTGCAATTCATATATATTCATCGGACTGTGAAAAGCGTCGAACTTTTCTCTTTCGGCTATCCAGTTTTTGTCCGTCCACTTAAAACTCGACTCATAAAGTTTAGAAGCGTTTGCAGGAGAAGTCTCGCTGTGTCTTGCATAAGGATCGGCTTTGAGCCTCAACTTGCCGTCGGCAGTCTCCACACTGAATTTATATATGTCGTATATCTTAAGACCTTCTACAAAGCCCTCCCATATACCGTCACTTATCTTGCTCATCGGATGGACTTCTCTATCCCAATTGTTAAAGTCACCAACTATGCTGACTGACTTTGCGTGCGGCGCCCACACTCTAAAGACCCAACCGCTTTTGCCCTCTCTCTGACTTTGATGAGGCGACATAAACTTATAAGCCTCATAATTTGTACCCTCGTGAAAGAGATATACTGGTATTTTTTTGTCCAATTATTCTTTCTCCTTTTTCATACTTATCCAAATTATACCATATTTAATTTTAATATACAATACCGAATTTATGAAAATGTTAATTTTTTTTATTTTTTTTGCTTGCGTTTTGGGATATTTGAGCGTATAACATATATGGTAATTTTTTAAGAGAAATTACGGAGGCATTTATGGCTACTAAAGATATGTCGATAGGCAAACCTATCAAAGTTCTGTACGCGTTTGCATTGCCAATGATAATATCCGTATTATTTCAACAGTTTTACAACATTGCAGACTCTCTTATAGCAGGCAATTTTATAAACGACAACGGCATTGCCTTAGCGGCAGTCAACGCCGCGTATCCTGTGACCGTAGTATTTATTGCCATAGGCAACGGCTTTGGCGTGGGCGGTAGCGTGGCTATCTCGAGAATCTTCGGAGCAAAACAATACTCCCGCACAAAGACGGCTACTCTGACTGCTTTGATCAACATCTTTATATTCGCTTTGATTTTCACCGTGATAGGCGTATTTACTTGCAAGCCTCTACTCTCGACTATGAACTCGCAAGACCTAGGACAGGAAGTCTTTGCGCAAAGCGTCGACTATCTCAGCATATACATCTACGGACTGACCTTCTTATTTGTCTACAATGTGGTAAGTTGTATATTCCAAGCGCTCGGCAACTCAAAGACGCCGCTTTTTCTGCTCATATTTTCTACTGTACTCAACGTGATAGTTGATATTATATTCGTCAAATATTGCAATATGGGAGTAAAAGGACTTGCCTGGGGTACTTTTCTCGCTCAAGGCATTGCAAGCGTGTTGTCCTTGATCCTATTGCTTGTCAATATATCCAAACTTCCGAAAGATACGGCGGAAAACATATCTGACGAAAGTCAATGTCAATCGGGTGATAAAAGCACTTTTTACTACTGCCCCAAAAACTCAACAAAACAGTCCTGGAAAGAAAACTCAGTATTCTCGCTGTCGATATGGTCAAGCATTATGCTTATGGCTTTGCCAAGTATTTTGCAAAACTCCACCGTATCAATAGGACAACTCTTCGTGCAAGGACTCGTCAATTCTTTTGGCAACGCAAATCTAGTCGCTGCATACGGCTCGGCTTTTAAAATAAATTACATAATCATATCTATATTCCTGACGATATCCAATGCAATGGCAACCTTTACGTCGCAAAATATAGGCGCAAATCGCTTAGACAGAGCAAAAGAAGGTCTTAAAGGCGGACTGATAAGTATGGTGGCAATTGCCTTGCTTTCCACGGCAATATATCTGATATTTGCAAAAGCGCTCGTGGGCGCCTTTGTAAACGGACAAAACGACGAAATAATTGCAATAGGCTCGCAATTTTTGTATATTCTGTCACCGTTCTATATCGTGGTGTGCATCAAGATAATCTTCGACGGATTTATAAGAGGCGCTGGAGATATGGCGGGATTCACCACTAGTACTATGACAGACTTGGTGCTCCGCGTGGGTCTGAGTTTTCTGTTCGTCAAGGCGTGCCATCTATCGTACGTGTCAATATGGTGGAGTTGGCCAATAGGCTGGGTCGTCGGTGCAGCCGTATCAGTCGTATTCTATCTCTCAAAAAGATGGCAAAAGACCGCCGGCAAAACGCTTTAAATCAAGCGTTGACATAAATCGTAAATTTGATTATACTCATTATATGAACTTGAGACCGATAAATATAAACCTAAACGATTATCCTCCGTCAATCCGGACCTATCTTGAAGGCGCAAAAATCTTTGACAGCAGTTGCTCTCCGCAGGCTAAAGTAATTTTCTCCGATAAAGACGACGGATATTTTATCAAAACTTCTCCTAAAGAGTCGTTATTTTCCGAATATACTATGACGAATTATTTTCACTCTTTGGGACTTGCTCCGCAAGTATTAGAATACGTCTCCGACTCAAATGACTATCTCGTCACTGCCAAAGTCAAAGGCAACGACTGCATAAGCCAAAGATATCTGGAAAATCCCAAAAAACTTTGCGATACCACTGCGCATCTTTTGCGAGAATTACATTCGATCGACTTTGTAGACTGCCCCATCAAAAATCACACCGCTATATTTCTCAAAACGGCAGAACAAAACTATAAAGCAGGCTTATGCGACAAAGAAATGTTTGAGCAACTCGACTTAAAAAATACTGCCGACGCTTGGAAGTTGATAACGGCAAAAAGCAAACTTCTCAAGAACGAAGTCTTGCTACACGGAGACTACTGTCTTCCCAACGTAATACTTGACGATTGGAAGTTGAGCGGTTTTATCGACGTAGGCAACGGCGGCGTAGGCGATAGACACGTAGATATATTCTGGGGCATTTATACGCTGTTTTACAATTTGCATACTCACGAATATGCAAAAAGATTTATAGACGCGTACGGAAAAGACCTTGTGGATATTGAGAGATTAAGACTTATATCTACAATAGAGATTTTCGGTTAAATCAAGGAGGAGATAAATGCGAAGAAAGGACAGACAAATGCCAAAAGAGTGGGCAATGCAAATCGTAGACAAATGCCATTGGGCTACGATTGCAACGATAGATACCGACGGTATGCCCTACTGCATACCCTTGAGCATAGCAAGAATTGACGGCGCAATATACTTCCACTGCGCAAAGGAAGGAAAAAAGACAGATTGCTTTAAGCACAACGACGATGTGTGTATATCCTGCGTCGGTGACACGTTGAGACTAGACGACGAATTTGCCACCAATTACGAAAGTGCAATAGTACGTGGCAAAATATCGCAAGTATCAGACGACAAAGAAAAGATTGCGGCATTGAGAGCGATATGTCAAAGACACACGCCTTTAAATATGCGAAACTTTGACGACGAAATTAAAAAATATTTCAACGCAACCGCTATTTGGAAAGTGTCTATTCAAGACATTGACGGCAAAAGACGTAAATAAACAAACTCCAAAAATTAGCCGACGCTATTGAATTGGCGTCGGGTATATTTTATTCTCCTCTTCTACTCCAATCAACTGGCGTTCTGCCGTGCTTAGTCAAGAAGTCGTTGGCTTTTGAGAAGTGCTTGCACTCTAAAAATCCGTTGTAGAAAGAAAGCGGGCTTGGGTGTACGCACTTGAGCACGAGATGCTTACTCTCGTCAATAAATTTCGCCTTTGCTTTTGCAGGATTTCCCCAAAGCATAAATACGGTGGGATACGGAGAGTCGTTGATCATTTTGATAACGCTGTCTGTAAAACGCTCCCAGCCTATATTCGCGTGGCTTTGTGGCTTGCCTTCTCGCACCGTGAGCACGGTGTTGAGAAGCAATACGCCCTCGTCTGCCCAACCCGTCAGGTCTCCGCAATTACTTTGCGGTATGCCGAGATCGTATTCGAGCGCCTTATAGATATTGACGAGTGACGGCGGACACTTCACGCCCTTGCGCACGGAAAAACTCATACCGTGAGCCTGTCCGTAGCCGTGGTAAGGGTCTTGTCCTAAAATGACTACTTTGACGTTTTCATACGGCGTATGCTCAAACGCAGAAAGTATTTCTTTCATTGGCGGATATACTTTGAAGTTGCTGTATTCTTGCGCCAAAAACTTGCGAATATCTTTGAAGTAATCTTGCGAAAACTCACACTCTAATTTTTCATCCCAACTATTGCCTAAATGCGACGACATAATAGCCCCCTAAACTTTTTTATAATTTTAGCACGATTTGCCGAAATTTGTCAATATATCCTATTTGACAGACAAAAATAAAAAGTATAAAATATATTTGTTATGTTTGACACGCACACACACTGCAAGCACTCTCACGACAGCAAAGAAGAGCCGATACAAATGATAGAACACGCCATATCTTTGGGTATGGACTATATTGCTTTCACCGATCACTTTGACGGCGAACTTACTTTTCTTCCCGAATTTGACTACATACCGCAGATAGATCTTCAAAAACACTTTGAAGAAATTGCCTCGCTCAAAGAGCAATATAAAGGCAAAATAGAAATCGGCGTAGGCTTAGAATGCGGATATATGAAAGAAGCAAACGAATTGTATCTGTCAAAACTCAACAAGTTTGACACGGATATTATTATCAACTCTATTCACACAATCGAATATGAAGACTGCTATATGCCCTCTTACTTTGCAAAGCGCACAAAAGCGCAAGCATACGGCGCATATCTCAAAGCCGTGAGAGAAAGTCTGGACTGCCCATATCATTTTGACAGTGTCGGTCATATCGGCTACGTCGTGCGCAAAAGCACGTACGAAGACAAAGCGCTGGAATACAAAGACTTTGCAGATATTATCGACGACATATTGACTACTATTATTGCAAAAGGCAAAGCCTTGGAAATCAACTCCCAAAGTAAAGGCACCGGACTTGACTTTTTACCCACAAAAGATATTTTATTGAGGTACAAAGACCTTGGCGGCGAATTGCTGACGTTTGGCTCAGACGCTCACTTTTGCGGACGTATAGGCGAAAAATATTCGCTTGTCTCAGACTGGCTTAAAGCAAACGGCTTTAAATACCTTTTTAAGTATTTGTCGCACAAACCCATTGCTGTAAAACTTTGATACAAAATTTTAAAGACAAGGCATTGACCTTGTCTTAGTAAAATTATATTGGTTGCATAGCAACCGTTAGGAGATTATTTGTTGACGTTTTTGCCAAACCGTTTTATCTTGCAAGTCGTAGTCTTCTCAAGAGCGCAATCAAGCACTTCATAATTACTGATACGTTTATACCCCGGCATCTTAGCGTTGATGTCACTTATTATTCTGCCTAGAGAATGTTTTATATCACTAAGACTAGGCATATGTCCCAACTTCTTTTTTATGACGTCTATGTTGGGAAAAATTCTTGCCTTGACTTCCGTCTTGCCTCTCTCTTGCGACGCGACCACGAGTACGTCCCCGACTTCGGGAAAATCAGACAGTCTCGCCTCAAGTTCTTCTGGATAAATATTCTTGCCGTTTTCCGTAACGATTACATTTTTTATTCTTCCTGCAATATAAAGCGCGCCATCTGCGTCCATTCTACCCAAGTCCCCTGTGCGGAACCATCCGTCCTTAAACGCCGCGTCCGTTGCCTTTTTATCCTTGAAGTACCCTAACATAATATTTTCACCCTTTGCCAATATCTCGCCTATACCTTCGTAGTTTGGCTCGTCTATCTTGAGTTGAACGCCGGGGATTGCTATGCCGGTAGACTTAGGATTGAAATAAAAATCACTGTTGCCTGCTAAGAGCGGAGCACATTCGGTCAATCCGTATCCCTGTAATACTCGCATATTCATCGCATTGAAGTTGTCCACTATCGCGCTGTCAAGATCGGCAGCGCCTACAATAAATAGTCTCACGTTGCCGCCAAGAGACTTGGCAACTTTGGAAGAGATAACTTTGCGGACAAGCCAAGGCAACTTTCCCATAGCCTCGGCAAAAGAATTGTCGTCAAAATAATGTCTATATTTGTCAGGACACTTCTCCGATACAGACTGTCGTATCTTCTTGTCTAACATCTTGAGCAATGCCGGCACGACTACCAAAATCGACGGAGAATACTCGACGATATTTTTTGCTACCTTTAGAAGCGAATCGCAATACGTGATGCAAGCGCCTCTTGAAAGCATCAAAATGCAATTGAGCGTACACTCATAAGTATGGTGCAACGGCAAAATCGACAGCGTCCTATCGCTGGATTTTATATTAACTACGCTCAAAGTCGAGCGTATGTCGGAAAGCACGTTATGTTGGGATAGGCAGACGCCCTTTGCGCTGCCAGTCGTCCCCGACGTAAATATCAAAATATTTGTATCGTCTTTGGATATTGTAATGCTGTCAATCTCGCTTTCGTCTTGACAAGGAATTAACGAATATTCGCAATCTATTGCGTCAAATGAGAAATACTTACGCGGAGTGCGTAATTCAAATGCGACTTTTGAAAGAATTTTTTCATCGCCGCATACCGCAGCGACCTGCGCGTGATTCAAAAAGTTGTCTATATCCTCAACGCTCAACTCTTTATCAAGAGGCACAACAATGCCTACGCTTGCCGCCGCAAGATACGCCAAGGTCCACTCATAGCAATTGTTGCCTACGACTGCGATATACTTTCCCTTTAAGCCCTGCGAAATAAAATATGAGCAAAGATTATAATATCTTTGTCTCAACTCGCTATACTTTATCTTTCTGTAACTGCCGTCTTTTTCTCTCAGCAAAAAGGCTGTCTTTGACGAATATTTCTTTGAGGAAATATTGATAAGTTGTGTGAAATTATCAAGACTTGCTACGTTATACATCTTCTTCATTTATATTACCTATATGCAACTGGTTGCAATAAAATGCATATTATATTGACTTTTGCCAATATGTCTGATATTATTATATAGACATACTGTCGGAAAATCAACAAACAGTATTTTTATAAATGTATTGTTGAAAATATTATAATCTTATTTTGCTTCTAAACCGACAAAATATCTAGATTTGTCGTGTAAAATTTATGCAAGAGCGAGGTGAAATGCAAGAGACAAGAAGAGTCAGAATGACTAAAAAAATGATAAAAGACGCCTATATAGAATTGTTGGAAATCAATCCCGACAAAAGATTATCTATTACGGAAATATGTCAAAGAGCCGACATAAATCGCTCGACTTTCTATATGCATTACGAGGACGTCAATCAACTCGTCAAAGAAATCGAAGACGAGATTTTAGATCAAATTCCCTACCCTTCGTTGACTGAAGGCACTCTGTCGCAAAAAGAACAGTATCTTGACTTGCTCAAAGACACTTTTGAATATATCAAAGTAAACAAAAACCAATTTATATTACTTCTTTCTCAACTCGACAGCAACGATTTTAAAAAAAGATTGATATCGTCAATCCTCGACAAATACAAAGCCTTGACTGTCTCCGACGACTCTCTTATATCCAAGTACGGTTATATGTTTTGTATAAACGGCGTTGTGGGATTGCTACGCGAATGGATAAAAGACGATTTCCCAATATCCAGTGCAGAACTTGCAAAAATAGCATTCGGTATGTCATTGCAAGCAACAGACTTTTCTAAAATATTCAATAATAAATAATTATGCAAAAAAGTCTTTGACGATTTGTTTGCCGCCAAAACGAGACACTTTGCCGTCCTTGATATGGATAGCAACGTCACAGAGCGCATCGGCGCATCGTATATCGTGAGTGACTGTTATCATAGTGTTGCCGCTCTGAATATGTATCTCGTTGAGCGCATTGACAAGACGCTTAAGTCCGTCGTAGTCTTGTCCCACGGTAGGCTCGTCCAATATAAGTACGTCTGGATTGCTCGCAACGACAGCCGCTATTGACACAAGTCTTTTCTGTCCCTGCGAAAGAGACTGCGGATGTCTGTCAAGCAAATGCGATACTCCCAAAATCTTTTCGATATGAGTTGCGTAATCCTTACTCTCCGCGCACAGTTCGATTTCTTCTCTGACCGTTGGCATAAAGAGTTGATAATCGGGATTTTGATATACTACGCCTACTCTTTTATAAAACTTTCTTGAGCCTCGGCTTTGACCTAGACGTTCGTCAATATATTGATATATCTTACCGTCGCTAGGCTTGCTTAATCTTGCAATCAGCCTAAGCAACGTAGTTTTTCCGCAACCGTTTTCTCCAAGCAACAAAACTCTTCCGCCTTTGGGAATCTGACAACTTATATCTTTCAAAATCTCTCTCTTTTTTACGGAAAACTTGACGTCCTTTATATCGAAAACGCTGTCTTTGATTTCAAATAATGGGCACTTGTCCTCTATGACTTTTGTCTGCGCTCTCAAAAACGCATCTCTATCGTACACCTCAACGGCTTTACCTCCAGTAACGTGCCAAACCCTATCGACAAAAGGCATAACCATATCAAGTCTGTGTTCGACGATAAGTACAGCATACCCTGCCTTAGCCAAAGACTTGAGAGTATCCATAAGCAAAGCGCCGCCCTCTCTGTCAAGATTTGGCAAGAGGCTCGTCCAATATGATAATTTTCTGTCCCATTGCAAGAGTCGAGGCGGTGATAAGTCTCTGTTTTTGCCCTCCTGAAAGCGACCGCGTCTTCCATTCAGGCGAAAGGCGCATAAGTTTGCACACTATATCTATTTGCTTTTCTATCTTTTGCGGAGCAAACGCTAAGTTCTCGCAACCAAAGGCTATTTCGTCCTCGACGATTTTGTGTACGATTTGTTCGTCGGCATTTTGCAATACGACACCTACTTTGCGGCATATATCACCCATCTTCTTACCGGCGATGTTTTGTCCGTCAATGACAACTTCTCCTTCGAGCGTACCGCCGTTGACGTTGGGAATTATTCCGCATATTATCGACGCAAGAGTACTTTTGCCCTCTCCCGAGTGTCCTGCTATGAGCGTAATCTCGCCGTATTCCATATTGAAATCCACGCCGTCGAGAATCTTGATTTTTCCGTCATAGGAAAACGTAATCTTTTTTAACAAAACTGCGCTCATAATACCACCGCCAACACGCCGCCGCATACGAGACCGACTATAAACAATAAGTCAGTCCAAGCGAATATTTCTTTTTTATACACGCTGTATTTTACTTTGCCCAACGCAAAGCCTCTCGTCTCTACGCTTAAAGACAGCGTATCGGAAATCTTGACAAGTCGCATAACGAGTGGGATCAAGAATGCCCTATACCATACTTTGGGATTGTATACGCTTCCCGCGCCTCGCGTCTTGACCGCTTCTCTTATTCTTTTAATTTCCGCTCTCAACACAGGTACGAAAGAGGTTGAGATAAGCATACCCAACGTAATTGTTCTCGGCGCGCGCATCTGTGAAAGATTTCTTGTCAGCGCTACAGACTCAACGCTCATTCCTATAGCCGCCGCTAAAAACAGCGACCCAAAACGGTTTGCCATAGACAACGCCGAAATCATAGAGCCTGTGACAGCATAAAAAATCCCCGCAAACGCTCCGCCGATTATTATAAATGCAGGAAGTATTCTCAAACAGCCTTTATATAATCCAAAAATCAACAGCCACGCATAAGCGCATAGCAAAAAGTACCAGCATCTCTCCGACTTTGCCGTAACAAGTCCAAAGACGAGCAAAAAAAGGCTCGCCGCAATGGCTATCAACGGATAAATACCTTTTTTGACTTTAAAAAAACTCATTTTTTCAACACTCCGGCTTTACGGAGTTCTCTGCCTATCAGCATACCCACGATAGAACCTACGAAACACAGCGCAACTATCGCGACAGTCATTCCAATAATCACGCCGGGATTTGTTCCGCCCAAGAACATTGATACTGCTTTCTTTTCGTCTCCGCTCACGGAATAAAACACGTTGTAATACAAATATAAGAAAGGCACGGTCATAGGCATATATAACGTACCTGCAAGTACGCACGCCCAGTCGCTCTTATATCCTCTGAAAATCAATACAACCAATATTTCCACAATCAACGCGCAGACCATAAGCAACGCCATAGGCGGAAACATAAAAATCAAAAAGCAAGATATAAATATAGACATAAAAAGCAAAGAGCCAACTTTACGCACTTTCATCATTCCTATTACCGGAAAAATAGAAAACTGCAATCCCAAGCCCAATTGAATAATTCCAAACAGCGGAACATTGACAAGAAGCGGCATAATTGCACCCGTGACCAATGTGCAAGCAGTGATTATTGCCAAAAATACAATGTCCTTTATCTTATATTTTTGAAAGATCTTATTTTCGATTGTCTCCTCGCATTGCATATCTTTGCCTACGCTTGCAGTCGAAACAAGTTCTGCCGACGCCTCTTGCTCCGCATCGGGATTTTGAAGATTTTCAATTAACAAATCGGCAATACTGTCATCTATTTTGCCGTTGTTAAGTTGCGTTCTTTTCTTATCCTCTTCCATTTTTCACCTCTATAATTTGCTTTAAACTTTAATTTTTTACACTTTGACTTATACGTCCGTCTTTTATCGTATAAACTCTGTCGGCAATAGCCATCGTAGACTGTCTGTGAGATACTAAGATAATGCAATTATCTCTTCTATGCTCGGCAAGCGAACGCAATATAATTCCTTCATTTATACTGTCGACGTTGCTGGTCGGCTCGTCAAGAAGTATCAGTTTGCTTCCGCTCAAAAATGCTCTTGCCAGTCCTATTCTCTGCTTTTCTCCTGCGCTGAGATTATCTCCTAAGAGACCGACTTTGGACTGATACCCGCCAGGCAGACTCATTATCAAGTCGTGTACCGACGCTTTTTTGCAGGCGTCTTGCATTTCTTCCATAGTTGCGTCTTTCTTTGCCAATCTAAGATTTGCCTCTACCGTATCGTCGAAAAGATAAGTACTTTGACTTACCATCGTTACGTTAGAGAGCAAACTGCGAGTGTTGATATTCTCTATATCTTCGCCATTGTACTCTATACTTCCGCCGTCCTTTTGCCAAAATCTCAAAAGCAATTTGAGAAGAGTGGACTTGCCGCAACCGCTTTCGCCAACGATACCTACAATCTCTCCTTTTCGCGCATACATATCAATATCTTTTAATACTGCGATATTCTTGTCGTAACCGAAATTCAAATCCTTTATTTCAAGAGAATTGAAATCCATATCTTTTGCGTTTTCTATAGGCAATACCGCAGGCTGCTCTTCTATAAGATTGAGCACTCTGTCTCCCGACGCAAACGTCTGCGTCAAATTGCCTGGCAAAGCCGATATTGCTATTACTGGTCCAAAACTGCCAAAGATTGCAACGACGGCAATTATCATTGAACCAATTGTAATCATTTCTTGAGTATAAAGTACTACTCCTACAAATAGCGATATTATAATAAACAATGATACCGCAAGTTCTGTAACCGCGCTTGCATTGACTATATTCTTTTTCATACCGTAAGTTAGGTCAAGTAATTCATCGGATTTTTTGTCGACTTGCTTTTTTCGTTCGTCGCCCGCGTTGTGATAGATAATATCTTTAATACCTTTGATGCTGTCCATAAAATAAGCGTTGAAAAGCGAGAATGAACGTCTATATTCCACGCCGCCTTTCTTGAGCAACTTGGAAGATATAAGCGGCAAAACAATTCCTATCGTCAAATAGCCTATAACGGCAATAAGCGCAAGATAAGGGCTTGCAATAATACCCACGAAAATCGCTACTGCAAGCGACACTATAATAGCAATGCAGATAGGCGATACGGTATGTGCGTAAAAGACTTCGAGCGTCTCAATATCGGAAGTAATCATTGCTATAATACTACCATTTTTCTTACTCTCCAACTTTGCGGGGCAAAGCCTTCTCAACGCCTTGAAGATTTTGTCACGCAAAGTTGCCAAAAGTTTGAAGGCAATAAAGTGATTGGAATACTGCTCAAAGTATCTCAAAAAGCCTCTCAATACTCCGCACCCCACGGCCAAACCGATAATAAGTCCGTAGGACATAGCGATATTTTCGCCAAGCGCCTTTGCCACGCCTACCGCGCCAAAAACAGTCACGCCCATTGCGCTAATGAAGCCCAAAGAGCCGTTGAATACCGCCAAAATCATTATATAAGCAAGCGAGCCAAGCAAAGCAATAAGCCCTGCCATAATTTTTATACCGCTCCTTCTCAAAGGCTTATCTTTCATACTTTCACCTCCGATTTAACTTGTTTATATCCCTCTTCAAGCGTCTTTTGCGTCGTGTAAAGTCTGCAATATTCACCGTTTTGTTGACAGAGTTGACTGTGCGTTCCTTCTTCGACGACATTACCGCCGACTAACATATAAATTCTATCCGCGTTGACAACGTTGGCTAGTCTATGCGATATTACGATTACAGTCGCTTCTTTTGCAAGACTCTCAATCTCACGCATTATTATTGCCTCACTCTCTATATCTATATTGGAAGTAGCCTCGTCAAATACGTAGATACTCTTCTTTGCAACCAAGTTGACAGCCAATGCAAGTCGCTGTCTCTGTCCGCCCGAAATATTCTCGCTGTCTTCGCTGATAATCTTTTCAAGTCCGCCGTTCTGGATAACGAAATCATAAAGATTAACTTTCTTAAGAGCCTCAAAAACATCGTCTTGAGTCACGTCTTTATTTGCCATACGGAAATTGTCAAGAATACTTTCATTGAATATGTACGTATTGTAACTCACAACGCCGAGATGCGAATAGTAATCGTCTCTCGACAAAGCCGTCAAATTTTTGCCGCCTATCTTAATATTGCCTTGGCAAGGTCGCAACGCGCCTGCTATAAGATTGACTATAGTAGATTTACCGCTTCCGCTTTCGCCGACTATAGCCGTCATACCTTTATCGAAAGTCATATTCACGTTTTGAAGTACGTTTCTCTTGCCGTCATACGAAAAATCCAAGTCGTTAATTTCCAAGACGGAACCTTCCACCTTTTCGTCTCCCCATTCAGGCAGAGGCGCGCCGAGCAACCCATAGATTTTTTTCCCTGCGCTTGCGCCGTTCATAGCAACGTGAAAGGCGCTACCGAGCGCACGGAGAGGCAAAAAGAATTCCACTGCCGTCAACACCAAAAACAACGCCATAATTGGATTAAGTCCTCTTTCTGCAACTCCCCATATCGCAACTGCTATTCCTGCGCCTGCGCCGCCGTAAGCCACGAGATCCATAATAGTCGTGCTTGCAAGTTGCATAACAAGCACTTTCATAGTTATCTTGCGAAAGTCCTCCGATTTAGCGTTCATTTTGTCATTGTATATACCGTCCGCAGAAAAAATCTTAAGTTCTTTAAGTCCCTGAACACAATCCAAAAATCCGTCGCCCATTGAGATATACTTGCCCCAATATTTTGCAAATATCTTCTTTGCATACTTAGACACCGCCACTATAGATATGGGAATAAGAGGTACGCACGCCAAAAGGACTAGCGCCGTCTGCCAATCTATAAATACGCAAATGACAAAAAGAATAATAGGCGCAATCATTGAGTAAAAGAACTGCGGAAGATATTGAGAATAGTATAAGTCGAGTTGCTCTACTCCCTCTATACTTACTTGAGTAAGCCCCGCAATATTCATACCTTCAACGCTTTTCAGCCCCATTTTAAGCGTCTTGTCATACACTTTTTGCCTAAGTTGTTTTTTTACTTTAGCCCCAAGAGATGCTCTAATTCTACCGCCTATTATGCTAAGACACATTCTTAAAAGCGCTCCGACAATTAAAAGAATTACAGGCGTAAGATACTCTTTCAACGCCTCGCCTTTGTAAGCAATTCCTATCACCCAGCAAATACAAGCGGTAATGCCCATATTGACTATAATCCCCAATATGGACACTATAATTACCTTTGCAATATCCTTTTTGTCATCTAATAACTTGAATAAATCCTTATCCAACATATAAATAACTCCCGCCTTTAGTTGTTACCGCTTTCGACGTCGTCCTTATTGATTGCGGCATTGCCGATAAGCGCGCATTTTGACAAATCGACTTTTATCGAAAAAGCAACGTCTCTATTCATCAAAGCCACCTTGCCTGTCATTGCTAGACTACCGTCTAAATCATCTCTGCTAATTTGGAATTTATAGCCGAACATTCCGCTCTCTTCAATACTTTGCCCCAATTCACCATTGATTTTGACGTCAGAAAAAGAAGTGTTCTTGCAATAAAAAGTCAAAGTATACTCGCCGTCAGTTACCGCCAGTTTTATCTTATCGTAACAATACGAGCCAATCATACTCTTGCCCATAGCGCTTGTATCGCCGATTTCGTATGGTATTGCGTATACTCCGCTTTGATATTCGTCTATATTGTAAACTTCTCCGTAATTTCTACCGAATTTATCCTGACCGCTCTCGCGGTCAAGTCCTGAATCATTGCACGCCGTAAGAACTGCAAAAACTATGCACATTATACTCAATATGGCAACGCTTATTAAAATCTTTTTTTTCATATCAATCTCCTTTATTATCTACTTGTTGTTTTTCTCTTCTTTTTTTGCTTTACGCTTAAATTTAATAGTCTCCGAAATATGCTTGAAAGCAACAATTGGGTGATAAAACATTATTCTCGGTCCTGAAAATCTCATTACTTGAGAAATTTTCTCTCGCATAGACGGCTTATAACAGTGTATCTTACAATTAGAACAAAATGTCTTTTGATCTCCAAACGGACACCTCTCGCGGCGTGCTCGCGCATAATCGGCGAGTTCTGCGCAATCGTCGCAAAGACATTTCTTTTGCCTATGCTTTTTTCTGCAATACAGTTGAATCATAAGATTGACGACTTCTATATCTTTATCTTTCTGCACTATTGCTCCCTCTGCTTTATGCATACTAAATTAGTCAAAACTAACTTTTGCGGTAAAATAATAAAACCCACATATTAGCCACGACTAACTTATCGGCTTTAAAAAAACCGCTTTCAGCGTTTTGCATTTATATTTTAGTATGTCAAAAACTATTTGTCAAGAAAAAGTTAGCATTAAATAACTTTTTCTTTCAATGAATTATATGTGTCAAAGCCCAGATTTATTATACGTTGAGACAACAAAGAGGAGCATATTGATCATATACTCCTCTTTTTAAATTGTTTAATATCCGTCAATTATGCGACTTCTTCCGTCGCCTCTACTTCTGCGCTTAAGCCATAACTGTACTCTACAGGTCTGCCGTCAGGATTGAAGTTGTTGTTCCAACCACTCGGCTTTGAAGTATGCGCCGTCTTGATTATCAATTTAGTGCAGCCTTGGAAAGCGTTTTCTTCGATACTCGTCACTGTAGTCGGAATAATCAAATTCTTAATTGCAGTGTTACCTGCAAACGCTCCTGCCCCGATAGCCGTAACTGTATACGTCGTGTCATTATAAGATATAGTCTCCGGTATAGTATACGATTCGACGTTGAGAATAGTATTGCTCGACGAAATTACCTTTGCCGTATTGTCGTTGAATAGAACATACTTGAATTTGGTTTCTCTACCGGTCTCTTTTGCCGTATCGGTATATAAAGCCGCAACGTTCCAAATTGTTTCGTGAGTCTGCGTGAACTTACCCAATATAGTACCGATACTGCCTAAAATATTTGACATATCTAGATCTCCAAGATCGCTGAATCCAATCTTGGTGTTCCAGCCTAAAGCATATCCTGTAGGAGCAGTTCCTACAAGTGTCTTTTTAGCGCCGCAATATATCGTCAGATTATCAATACCTATAAATGCAAGCGAACCAATCTTGGATACGTTGGCAGGAATATAAATCTCCTTGAGCGACATACACGCCACAAATGCTTGGGTGCCAATCTCTTCAAGCGTCGAAGGCAAAGTCACTGAAGAAAGCATAATATCCATATAGAAGACTTTGCTATTGATCTTCTTAAGTCCTTCGTTGAGAGTCACGGTATTGAGCACAGCCATATTTGCAAGCAACTCATCTCCAAGTTCCGTCACGGTATAAGTAACATCTCCAAATACTACGCTGCCAGGCACGTCTACGCTCGTCACGGAAGTACTGCCATTGTACTCTACTGCAATTGCTGTGCCGTCTGCCATAAAGATATAACTGAATACGCCCACTCTGTCCATATCTATTACGCCCCAATAAAGCGTTCTCGTGCCGTCCTGTCCGCTGCGGTTAGAGTTCCAGTATAATCCCCAGCCACTTGGCACTTCGCCTACTGCAGGTTTTTTCCTTTGGATATAGATATTTGCCGTTACTCCGCTAAACGCATAGTTGCCAACTTTGGAAATTGTATCTGGAATAAATATAGTTGCGACGTTTGAGCAGCCCTCAAATGCCGATACTGCAACTTGCGTAATGCTGTAAGTATTGGTTGTATACTCAATAGTATACACGTCACGTTGTATGCCAGTCTTCTCGTCAGTCTCTACTACGGAAGTAAAATATGCTTTGCTGTGGTCAAACTGATCTGAGATATAAGCCTTGGCTGTAGTATTGTTGATAAACTTATCGACAATAGCAATATTGCCGTTTGCGATAAGAATGTATTGGAAATCGCCGACCGTATAGATACCGTCAACACCGTAGGTAACTGGACGATTGCCAGAACCGTCACTCCAAGTGCCATTCCAATTCCAACGCAATGCCCAGCCAGACGGAGCGCCAGTCATACTCTTGTCAGATTGTACATATATACCTCCAGACTCTGTCAAATTAAGTCCGGAGAACGCAAACGTCTCTATCTTTGAAATGGTATTTGGAATATATACGCTGCCTATTACCGCATTATCCTTGAACGCCTCTTCTTTTATCGTGGTGACTTTCTTGCCGTTTGCCGCGATAGGAATTACAAGATTAGGTTGAGTGCCTTCATAACCTACAATCTCATTATTATCATTGAAAATCAGTCCTTGCATTACGGTATTACCGAACAGCATCATCGTACCGTCAACAAAATCATTTTGCATATCAAATACAGTATTGCAATTCGGGTCTCTATACCAAGAGTCAAAGTCATATCCATCTCTTGATATCGTAATATTTATCGAAGAGCCATAACCCATTTCCACAGTGGAAATAAGTTCGTAAGTAGCAAGGTTGAAGTAGGTCACCTTATAGTATCTCAAATCATTGCGATAGTTGGCAGTGACAATAGTTTCGCCTTCGACGTAACTCATCAAACCGTCCCAGCCAATGAAAATGAAGTCATATTGAACGGTCGACTGTTTTGTTGGATCTATTTCTGGCTTTGGTGATGCTGAACCGTACTCAACAGTAAATTCCTCAAACACGTCTTCTCCGTTCATAAAGATTACTTTATAAGATCTTATATTTGCGTCATAGTTTGCGTATACCTCGATATTTGCGTCGATAAACGTCAAATCTCTGCTCCAACTGCTAAATGTATAGTCAAACTTTGGAGTAGATTCCTTGGCAGGAACAGGCGCAAGCGAACTTTCTATTACGTTGGTGCCGTAATCAACGGTGATTTCGCCAATAAGCGATTTCTTATCCTCTTCGTTGAAGAATTTGACCGTATATCTTTGTATATTTCTCAAATATATTGCTGTATAAGTGATGGCGTCTTCGACTGCGCTCTCATTGGGGTCCACGCCGACAAAGTCATCCGCGTTATCAACGATGTCGTTTTCTGCAACTTCCCAACCGAGGAAAGTATATTTCCACTGAACTGTATCGTTCTTGAAAATCATTTCAGTCGGCGTAACCGGACATTTGCCATACTCAACTTCTTGCGTCTTGACAGCGCTGCCGTTGTTGATAAACGTGACGATATATTTTCTTATAGTCTCTTTATAGATTGCATTGATTTCCATATCGGTGGAGACGTATCCAAAGTATTTATCCCAATCTATAAATGTAAAGTCGTATTGTTTTGTCGATTCTTTATCGGTATCTGTCGGAATTTCCGTTGAGCCTGTCAAGTTCGTACCGTAAGGAATACCCTCAAGCACCTTTTGCGAACCGTGACCGTAATTGAACGTAACAGTATAAGTTCTCACCACTTCTTCAAATTCTGCTTGCGCGGCAAAACTTTGCGTAACATTGTCAAGCATATCGGTATTCGTCCAACCTTTAAATTCATAGGTGAACTTGTCGTTAGACTCACGTGTAGGCGTATCTCCAACATAAGTCGACTTTCCTCCGCTCTCTACGCTGTCGGTATAGAGCAACGTCCCATCCCAGTTTACATACTGCACGGTATATGTATTTGCAATCTTGTCAAATACAGCGTTTATATCAACATCTTCTACGATATTGTCAAAATCTTTATCCCAACATACAAATTCGTAAGTGAAACCGTCATTCAAAACCTTGACAGGCTGCGACGGAGCCTCTACGCTTGAGCCGTAAAGCGCGCTTACCGACTTGATACAGGTATCGTCGACAAAGAACTTGACTGTATAACTTCTCACGATTTGCTTATATTCGGCGGTTATCACAGTATTTGAAGTTATATTGTTAAAAGTACCGTCCCAACTTATAAATTCATATTCATATTGAGCCGTCGAAGCCTTAGCAACGTCAGTAGGCACAAGATTGGAATTGGTCAAATCAGAGCCGTATTCTATATTTGGGAAAACAGACTTTTTGCCGTCACCGTAATTAAACGTAACGGTAAAAGTCTTGATTTGCTGTTTGAATTTTGCCTGCACCGTCATATTGCGAGTAATCGCGCTCAGTTTATCTTCGTCTGTCCATCCGTCAAATATATAATCATACTTATCGTTGGATTGACGGCTAGGAGTATCGCCGTCATAAATCGACGGCTCTCCGCTTTCTACTTTTTCACTGAAAAGCAAACTTCCGTCCCAATTTACGTAATCTACGGTATAGGTGTGCGACACCTTTTTAAAACTTGCGTGCACGTCAAGATTAGATACGATATTGCCAAACGCCACGTCCCATCCAATAAATTCATAAGTGAATCCGTCTTCTAGATCTTTGATTGGCTGAGAGGGCGGCTCAACGCTTGAGCCGTAAGCCACGTTAACGTACTTGATACATTTGTTATCTACAAAAAATCTTACGTCATACATTCTGATTTGCTCAATGTATTTTGCATTGACAACGGTATTTTCTTTAATATTTTCAAAAGAATTATCCCATTTTGAAAAAGTATAAGTATATTGCGCAGTGCTTGGCTTGACGACTTCCGATGCGCTCGGAGCAATTGCGTCAGCACCGTATTCCACTTTGCGAGTCACGCTTTTGTTGTTGCCGAAATTAAACGTTACGTCAAATTTTTTAATATTTTCTTGGAATTTTGCGTGAACGTCTGTATCTTGAGTAATATTATTGAAATTTCCTTCCCAACCGGCAAATACGTAATCATATTTTTCAGTAGACGGTTTTTGAGGTTTTGCAAGAAGATTAGCGTCAGCGTCTTCGCCGTATCTAACGTGGTCTGTATAGATCAACTCGCCGTCAACGTAATAATTAAACTCAAAAAATCTATACTCGCTCGTATATATGGGCGTCGCAAGAAAATATCCTTGAGTCAAATCGTCGGTATTGCAATCCCATTTGTCAAAAGTATATGTATATTTCTCGTCGTCGGGGCGCTTTGACGGACGCAAACTTGCGATATCTTTTGCAAGTTGGTCGTCTGTGCGCTCGTAATCTTTTTCAAGCAAAATACCACCGTTGTAATCGCGGAATGATACGGTAATTTTATTGACTATCTCTACCCAATAGGCGTATACGCTGATATTCTTATTGTCTTTGGCAATCTCTTCTACGTTGGCGCTTGCAACTTCTTGCGTCCAAGTTCCCTTGTCAAGATACCAGCCTTTGAAGACATATCCATCTCTAGTCGGTTGACTTGCCAAAATTTCTTTTGCCTGCTCAATGCCTATCGTCGTGGCATACTGCTCTTCGTCACTTACGAAAGTCAACGACAACTCCTTTTCTTTTACGCTACAGGCAACAAAAATACTCAATGTCATTGCGACAAGCATTACCGCCAATATCAATTTACTCCACTTTCTCATACTTTCCACTTCCTTCCCAGAAAATCTTGCACGCGCGCGACTTAATACGCGTAATTATGATTATAACAATATTCTACTTTATTTTACACCAATAAATTTTATTTGGAAATATCACAAAATATTTAATTTAATAATTTTTTAATTTTTTGTATCGGAATTTTATAATGATGTAATTATATAATTGTAGATTATTAACAATCGTTAAATTTTTGACAAACGCTTCTCGATTTAAACGAGTTATACTGACAATACTTTTCTGTCACCCTGAGCGTAGCCGAAGGGTCTATTTTGTATATTTAGATTTCTCGACTTCGCTCGAAATGACATATGACTTCGAGCCAATAGTTTGACGAAAAGATAGATAGGCAAAAAGTAAAATAGCGGTTTTTTTGTCAAGATTGTCTTTGGCGAGCGTCGTCGTACTTGCTGTACGTCGGCGTGAGCCAAAGGCCAGATTGGCGAAAAAGACGCATTTTAAATTTGCCTAGCCTATCTTAGAGTCAAACTTCATTCAACTTCTTGACAAGTTCGTCCACGTCTACGCCGTGCACCATAGCGGCTTCTTCAATAGTTTCGCCTCTCGCCATTGCGCAACCGAAACAATGCATACCTATACTCAAGAGAGTCTCTGCAATAGCCTCGCTGTTTTCTTGTTGCAACGCTTCTGCGATCAGCATATCTTTTGTTATTGCCATAAATGCGCCTCCAAATTATTTAATAAATATATTATATATTATTATAGCCCTGTTGGCTATCGTTTTAAACAAAATATTTGACAAATAGCCATATCAACACACCTGCGACTGCAAGTACCGACAATGCGATAGCGCCGATTTTGACACTCGACTTGGGATATTTTCCAACGACTCTGCCAGACCTACCGTTGACGATACACTCAAAGTTCTTCTTGGCATAATGATAATTGAATATCCACACCGGCACAAGCACGTATTTGTAAGTTCTGTCAGAATATGTACAGTTCATATTGACGTAATCAACTACGTCGGCGCGATATCTCGACACTATTTGTTGGCGCAACGACGCCTTGATCAAACTCTTGGCTTCGCTCCAACTCTCGTCCAAACTTTTGTCATACCGCTCGGCACTGTAACCGCTGATAAACTGCTGATGATATTCAAGAGAATTATCGGTGTCAAATCCTCCAAGTTTTCTGAGATTTTTTTGCGTGATAGATTTGCTTGCTTCCACCTGCAAATCATTAAAAAAATCATTGACGTGACCGCTTGCGGTATACCATCTCGTCCTTGTCTCAGTTCGTCTATTCTTTCCGCTTCCCACAGTGACGGTATAATGCTGACCGTATCTTATAGTATAATCGCAATCTGCCGTCGAATCAAACGTAAAAAGCGGCACGTAAACGCCCCTTGCAGGTTGACGCTTCGCCTCTTTTTTGAGTTTGTTGGGCGCAAGTTTTTTGCTCTTGAGCCAATTCTCATATACGATAGGCACGTGCTCTTTAGTTATTTTAAACGGCAATATACCGTTGGGCTGAAGTCCGTCTATCTCATCCGTATCTACGATGTTGCTTGCATTGCAAAAAGGACAACTCGACACCACTTCGTAATCCGGCAAGACGGATATTGCTCCGCAAGACTTACACTTGACGCTCTTGACTCCGCCCCACTTGACAAAGCCTTGCTCAACGCCTTCATTGTAGGGCAATTCCTGAGCCAATCCCACTTCTTCGGTATCGACAGTGGTATTGCAGTAATCGCATTTCATTTTTTTGCTTTCCGGATCATAATACAAAAAATTGCCGCATCCGGGGCATTTAAATATCTGACTATTTAAAGACTCATCTTGAGTCTGCACATTATCTTGTTGCATACATTCCCTTTATAATCAGTTGAGATTGCCATAAATCAATTCACTTCCGTCTCTCAACTTTTAAACTTATTTCTTAATAAAGTAGCAATGTCAAAAATAAAATAATAGTTTTTGTCAAAATGGCTTTGGCGAAAGTCTTCATACTTGCCGTACGTCTACTTAAGCCAAATGCCGAATTGACAAACGGATATATTTTAGATTTGTTTATCCTACTTTTGAAGCGTTCCGCAATCGGGACAGAACTTTTGTCCTGCCTTGAGTATCTTGCCGCACTCTTTGCATCTTATCTCGTCAACTCTTGCTCCGCACTCTGGACAGAATTTGACTTTTTCTCCCACTTCTATTCCGCAAGACGGACAGATTTTCTTGGGCGGGGTCATATTGTTGCCGCACTCTGGACAGAACTTGCTGTTGCTCGGTACACTGGCGTGACACTTAGGGCACACCACGGAATCGTTATACTGCACCTTCTCCTCGACTTGTTTTTCCGCCGGCGCATTAGATACCGAAGACATAGTGTCAACAAACATCTTACCCATACTCAAGCCTGCGCCCATACCGACGCCCATTCCGCTCATACCGCCCGGATTTTTGGCAGCGCTCTTCATTGCCTCAATGCTCTCCATTTGAGTATATTCTCTCATTGCGCCTTTCATTACGCCGACATTGGTACGCTTGTCGAGCATTTTTTCCACGTCTTCCGGCAACGACAGATTCTCAATCACAAGAGACTTTATCTCAATACCTATTTTGTCAAATTCGTCGGCAAGTTTTGCTTTTGCCATTTCTGCCAAATCGTCATAGTGCATTGCCAAATCCAATGCGGGGATATTCGACTCGGCAATTACGTTGGACAGCGTAGAAGTAATAATCTTCTTAAAATACTCGTCGACGTTGCGCACGGTAAAACTGCTCATAGAACCTATGAGTTCTCTCAAAGCGTTGGTAGGCGTGCCTACGGCAAACGAGTATACGCCAAAGCCTCTCACTCTCACTACGCCGTAATCTTGGTCTCTCATCATTATGGGATTGGACGTACCCCACTTCATATTCAAGAATTGCTTTGTAGAAATGAAGTATACGTCACCGGTATAAGGACTTTCCCAAAGAGTCTTCCAATTATACAGTTGAGTCAACAACGGAAAATTGCGAATATCGTTGAGTTGATAAGTACCCGGTCCGAATACGTCGGCAAGTTTACCCTCTTGAATAAAAAGAGCCTTCTGTCCCTCTCTTACCACAAGAGTAGACTTGCGCATTATCTCTTCTTTTCTCTCCAGCGGGTATTTGTATATAATGTCGTTGACATTATCACTCTCCCACTGAATTACCTTTCTAAATTGATTTTTTAAAAATCCCATTTTTATCTCCTTTTTACGCGATTTGGCGCTAACGACATAAGTCTATACGAATCATATTTAGGAGCGCACCGCGTTTTCTTATATATTATATTTTAATATCATTATTCATTATATGTCAAGAGCCAATTATTGTAGATTTTACAAAAAATTTCGTGATTATACTAAATAATAAAATCTTCGACCTTGCTGCAATTATACCGTCATTTCGATCGCAGAGAAGAAATCTATTGTCGTATTAAGTCATATCCCTAACGTATTCGACATAAAATCTTGTATGAAAAAGAAGATAATATCCATTATAAGTATCGCAATCATAGTATGCTCTTTGTTTGTCGTCGCGGTGTCTTGCAATAAAATTACAGAGCCTGTAACGACGTATAACATCTGGCTCGATATATCAGATGACAATACCGTGGTATGCTCGCAAAAAGTCGACGTCGTAAACAACTACGGCGCGCCAATAGAGGAATTAAAGTTCAACGTATACTCTAATGCCTTTGACAAGCAAAAGCCGTTGCCTTGCACGCAGGAAGAACAGAGCGATTTTTATCCCGAGGATATAAGTTACGGCGAGTTTTCGCTCAAGAGCGTATACGGAGACATCAAAGAATACGACTTTGATTTTGAAAGCAATATACTATCCATTCCACTCAACGCCCCTCTTCAAGTCAACGAAAAAATCAGCGTAGATATGCAATATACGTTGACTCTTCCGCACACCAACGGTAGGTACGGATTCAATGAAAAAGGTATATCCTTGACAGGCTTTTATCCTATGCTGTGCGCATTCGTAGACGGAGAGTGGTTTTACGACAACTATTCCCCCATCGGCGATCCATACTTCTCCGACGTAGCAAATTACGAGGTGACTTTCAATCTTCCAAGCGGCTGGGAGTACGTGTCAAGCGGCAAGAGCAAACAAGGCGAAGAAAACGGCGAGACGATTGTGACTGCGAGCGCAAAAAATATACGTGATTTTGCCTTGATACTTTCCCCAACTCTTACCAAAAGCACAAGCAAATACGACGGCGTAGAGATAAGTTATCTCGGCGAAAAAACAGACACGCTTGCTTACGCGCAAAAAGCGCTGGAAATATACGGCGCTATTTTTGGCAAATACGCTTATGATACACTCGCTATTGCAGATATGCCATTCGTTGCAGGCGGTATGGAATACGGCGCATTGTGCGTCATCAACGCTTCGTTAGGCGGCGCGACTTACGAAGAAGTCGTAGCGCACGAAATTGCACACCAATGGTGGTACGGCGCAGTGGGTAGCAATAACCTTATAGACGCTTGGCAAGACGAAGGTCTGACGAGTTATGCTACGTATCTCTATTTCGTGAGCACTGGCAATGTGGACTACTCTTCACTTATGCTGTCCGACGCATACTCTCAATTCCATAGATTTATTGATATTCAAAACTCCGTCGGAGAATCTGCAAAAGGCGTACTTGGCGGAAAGTTGACAGACTTCCCAAGCAATTATTATTACACCAATATCACCTATAATAAGTCTTTGATTATGTGGAAATACTTGCAAGATATGTTGGGAAAAGACGCGTTGCTCAAAGCCTTGCAAGAATACTATTCAACTTATAAATTCTCAATTGCCACGCCTGACGGTCTATACTCCTGCTTAGACAACGCATCTGCGAACGCAAGCGCGCTTATGAAAAATTGGGTGGCAAATATTTAATCGGCTTTTGCCATAAAATGCCAAAAATATTGGCGTATACTTCTCGTATTAGTGTACACAATACTAATGTAATCGCTTGACGGTTACAAAAAACAGGAGGAGATTATGGCAAGAAATTCACAACAAAGCAGTGGTACAAACTCTCAAAAGAGCAAGTCTACTAGCGCCAAAAAGTCTCAAACAAAGAGTTGCTCTAATTGCGGTTGTTCTTATAAAGAACAGTAATGACCGCTTTAGAGCGTTGGCGTAGGCGTATGTATTAACTTACCTCGCCAAGGCGAACAAAGGGTATTTTAAATACTAAAATAAATATCCTTTGTCCGCCAAAAATGCAAAAAGGTCACGGAGAAATCCGCGACCTTTCTGTGTAGCAAATCATTTGCCCTTAAATTCGCCACAAGTATACACTAACTCCAAAGGAGGAGTTGACCATATTAAATCAAGTAGTTTTCTTCTTGATAGATTTATTATACAAGAAGTTATCTTCTTGCGTCAAGCATATCGCATAAAATATTTTATAATTGTATTATGAACATAGGCGAAGTCATCAAAGAATTGAGAATAGAAAGAGACTTATCTCAACAAAAACTTGCTGAGGCAATCGGCGTAAGCCAAAAAGCCATTGACTATTGGGAGCGTGGCATCAACGAACCCAAAGCCAGTTATATTGCTCGCCTTGCCGATTTTTTTGAAGTGTCCGCCGATTATCTCTTGGGAAGAGAGTAAAGATAATTTATAAATCAAGTTTTCCTATACTCCGTCATCACATAATCCACTATATCGTAAGCAGCATTGGGATTTATTGCCCTATCTTCGTCAATATTGACAGGTTGAGACGGCGGCAATTGCTGAGAAAGCATACGCAAAGTACAATCGACTGCCCTGCGATATGATTTGCAATAAGTTGCAATACCCAGTTTGACAAAGTATCTTTGATTATAAGTCTCGCATCCGGGGATTGCTTTAAGCAAAATAAGTGGCGCCCCGCATATTGCAAATTCTGTACTTGACAATCCGCCAGGTTTAGTCATTGCCACGTCAGCGCTTTTTATATATAAATTTATGTCCGGCGTAAAGGAAAGCACTTTAATTCTTTCGTCAGCGCCGAAATCCTTTTCTATTTTTTCTTTAAGACGAATATTTTTACCGACAAATACAAATATCATTAGACTGTCGTCTGTCTTGGCGCAAAGCCTTTTGCAAAGTTGTCTTATTTTACCGCATCCCGCACCGCCCGCAGAGATCACGACTACTTTTTTATTTAAAGGTATTCCCAACTTTTCTCTGGCCTGCTCTTTAGATAGATTTGACAAAAATTTTGGATTTACCGGTATTCCTGATAATATAATTTTTTCGTAAGGTATCCCCTTTTTTACTAGCATATCTCTCGTCAACGTATTAGGAACAAAATACGCGTCAAGTTTAGACCCGCGATAAAAAGGAATTGCGGTATAATCGGTTATGACCCCATAACACAATAAGTCAGGCATAAACTTTTCTTTAATGGCAGTTGCCGTATGCATAGAAAACAAGTGCGTGCATATTACGCAATCAAAGTTTTTTTCTTTGATATAACGATAGACTTGTTGCGCATAACTTTGGTGATAAGATTTTATGGGAGAAGGCAATCGCATATTGTCATACGCTGCCCCCAAAACATAAGCCAGTCCAAATAATATTGGGGTGTTTCTGATTATCCAATTGTAACCGTCTACGATAAAACTGCGCGCAGGCTTGCCTTTAAACTCCACCGAGTCGACAATCTCACATTCTATGTTCTTTTGACGCAAAACTTCGGCAATTGCTCGTGCTGCGCTATTGTGACCTTCCCCTGTGGAAACTGATAATAAAAGTACCTTTCGAGGTCTGCAAAGCGAATTATTTTCAACAAACATTATTTTACTCCATATTTAATTTTCTAGATTTTTTCAATAATGTTTCACTTCACAGCCTTATGTGATATTCTAACATACGCGGCAATACCTGTCAATACCAATTTTTAAAAAGGAGGATATTTTAACAAAACTTGACAATTATAAAATCGAATTTTAGATTTCTCGACTACTCTTAAAAGACAAAATGTAAATAATATTGATTTCTTATTTTATTATTATATATTTAAATATTATTTAGTTGGCAGTCTCGAAAGAATAACTTCCTCATTCGTTTGGCGAGAAGGGAGATAGGCAAAAACTAAAATAGCGGATTTTTTGTCAAGATAGTCTTTGACGAGCGTCGTCGTACTTGCCGTACGTCGGCGTGAGCCAAGGGCTATATTGGCGGAAAAGACGCATTTTAAATTTGCCTAGCCTCCCCTTCTCGCCAAACACAAAAAAGAAAGGACGATATCCTTACGAACATCGCCCTTCCTTTATATGATAAGGGGGAAAATTATGAGCTAATTTGTGTGTAAATCTTATTTACACTCATAATATACTACTATAAAATAACTTTGTCAACCATTTTTCAAAAAAATTTTCAAAAATTTTTTTTATTATAAAAAACTCGCATTTTTTGGCTTAAATTTATCGTTAAATCAGAATTTTTTGTGTTTTATCACTATATGTCCATATTTTTTCACAAAATTTGAATAAATTTTATAAGGAAATACCGCCAACGAGCGGTATTTTCTTATACTTTTATACTAAAAATTTTTCTTTTTAATTTTTTCTATACTTTTTCACAAATTCTTCTATCTTATCCATTGCCTTTTTAAGACTTGCCAAGGAATAAGCGTAGCTGATTCTTACAAAATCCTTACCGCTTTCGCCGAAAGCGCTTCCGGGGACTACGGCGACTTTATTTTCCTGCAAGAGCTTATTGGCAAACTCTTCTCCGTCCATACCCGTACTCTTTACGCAAGGGAACACGTAAAACGCGCCCTTTGGCTCAAAGCAAGTCAATCCCATTCCATTCAATCTCTTTACTAAGAAGCGTCTGCGCATATCGTACTCGTCTACCATTGCTTTGATTTCCGCAAAGCCGTCTTCAAATCCGCCCTTTAATGCGGACAGAGCGGCGTATTGAGAATTTGTAGACGCGCACATGATTATGTATTGATGTATCTTAAGCATTTGCTTAAATATCTCGTTGGGAGCGCAAGCGTAACCTACTCTCCAGCCTGTCATAGCGAATGCCTTACTAAAGCCGTTGATAAGCACAGTGCGTTCTTTCATACCCTCAATCTCTGCAAAAGAAGTATGACGAGCTTCGCCATAGGTCATTTCGCAATAAATCTCGTCGCTTAGCACCAATATATCGTGTTTCTTGACCACCTTTGCGATTTCCTCTAGGCTCTTTCTCGGCATAATCGCGCCTGTTGGATTGTTGGGGTACGGCAAAATAAGCGCCTTCGTCTTTGGCGTAATAGCATCTTCCAAATTTTTAGCGGTCAATCTAAACTCATCCTCGACGTAGCACTTTGCAGGCACAGCCTTACCTCCGCACATAGCTACGCTTGGACAATAAGATACATAACTAGGCTCGGGCACAATTACTTCGTCGCCGTCGTTGAGTATAGCTCTCAATGCAAGATAAATAGCTTCGCTTGCTCCTACAGTGATAAATATCTCTTTCTCTGCCTCGTACTCCACGTCGAATCTGCTCTTGAGATACTTTGCTATCTGCTCGCGTAGCGCGGGAAGTCCGCTATTGCTGGTGTAATGCGTCATTCCCTTTTGAATACTCTTTATTCCTGCTTCGCTTGCGCACCAAGGCGTGTTAAAGTCTGGCTCGCCAACGCCCAAGGAGATTACTTCCTTGTCCTTGTCTGCCACGTCAAAAAACTTTCTTATACCCGACGGCGGAATTTCCATAACCGTCTTGCTCAAATATTTTTCGTAATTCATAGTATCACTTGTCTTTTTTGTTCGATGTCCTCGTCATCCAAGATTACGCCCTCAGTCTTATACTTCTTGAGTATAAAATGAGTTGCGGTAGAGATAATATCTCTCATAGTCGAAAGTTTTTCCGATACGAATCTCGAAACCTCTCTCAAATTCTTGCCCTCAACCGTAATGCACAAATCGTACGCGCCACTCATAAGATATACCGCTTTGACTTCTTCAAATTGATATACATCGCGAGCTATGGCGTCGAAACCGCTACTCATCTGCGGAGTAACCTTAACTTCGATAAGCGCCGTCACTATATCTTCGCTTAGCTTTTCGGTATTGCAAAGCGCGGTGTATTTTGCTATTATTCCCGCGTCCTCCATATCCTTAATTCGCTTTTGCACGTCTTTTGCGCTAAGTCCTACGATATCGGCGACTTGCTCCGCCGTAAATCTACTGTCGTCTTTCAATACTTTTAGTATCTTGTTATCAAAATTATCCATTGTTAATCACTCCATAAGTTCTAGATATTCTTCGTATGTAGTAAGTTTGTCAAAAGTCTTTGTGCCGTTGATTTCGATTATTCTATTGGCAACAGTCTGCATAAGTTCTTGGTCGTGCGAGGCAAACAACATTCCGCCCTTAAAATTTATCATTCCTTTATTGAGCGCCGTAATTGCTTCCAAATCGAGGTGATTGGTAGGCTCGTCGAGTATGACGAAGTTACCGCCTTGAAGCATAGCTCTCGCCATCATACATCTGACCTTTTCGCCTCCGCTAAGCACGCAAGCCTTTTTCTTGGCTTCGTCGCCCGAGAACAACATTCTTCCCAGCCAACCGCGCAAATAGCTCTCCGTGTGGTCTTTGACCGCGTATTGGTTAATCCATTCTACCAAAGACAGTTCCACTCCGTCAAAGAAATTGTCAAAGTTTTGCGGAACGTAGCTCAAAGTGATGGTCTTGCCCCATTTGAAAGTACCCTTGTCGGCTTTCTCTATACCCATAAGTATGTCAAAAAGCATCGATACGTTAATGGACTTGTCGGAAAGAAACGCTACTTTTTCGCCTTTTTGGATAGTAAACGTTACGTCCTCAAAGTAACCTTTCTTTGTCAAGCCCTCGACAGTGAGTATGTCCTTGCCGAGTTCTTGCTCAAATTCAAAGTTGATATACGGATATTTACGCATTGACGGCTTGATGTCCTCAAGCGTAAGTTTTTCAAGTTCTTTCTTTCTCGAAGTAGCCTGACGCGACTTGCTGGCATTGGCGGAAAACCTTGCGATAAATTCCTGTAATTCCTTGGCTCTCGCTTCCGCCTTTTTGTTGGCTTCTCTTGCCTGCTTAGCAAGCAACTGGTTGGTTTCGTACCAAAAATCATAGTTACCCACGTACATATTGATATGTCCGTAGTCCACGTCGCAGATATGAGTACATACCTTGTTGAGGAAGTGACGGTTGTGAGATACGATAATTATCGTATTCTTGAAGTCAAGCAAGAAATTCTCCAGCCACATTATCGACTTCGCGTCAAGGTTGTTGGTAGGCTCGTCGAGTATGAGTATGTCGGGATTGCCGAAGAGCGCTTGCGCAAGCAATATCTTCACCTTTTGCTTACCGTCGAGTTCTCCCATAAGTTTGTCATGATATTCCTCGCCAAACTTGAGTTCGTTGAGAAGCGACGATGCTTCGCTCTCTGCTTCCCATCCGCCAAGCTCGGCAAACTCTGTCTCCAGTTCCGACGCAAGTATTCCGTCCTCTTCGCTGAAATCCTCTTTGCAATACAACGCGTCTTTTTGGTCCATTATGTCCACTAAGCGCTTATGTCCCATAAGTACGGTGCGCATTACGGTACAATCGTCAAAGTCGTTTTGATTTTGGTTAAGTACGCTTATTCTTTGATTTTTACCGACGCTGACAGTGCCTCTCGTAGGCTCTAACGCTCCCGACAAAATCTTCAAAAAAGTAGATTTACCCGCGCCGTTTGCGCCGATAATTCCATAGCAGTTGTTGTCGGTAAACTTGAGGTTGACGTCCTCAAAGAGTTTTCTTCCGCCAAATTGCAAAAACACGTCGTTTACTTGTAACATTATCTCTCCTCATTCGATTATATACATAAAATAAATCTACTTTTATATTTCGTCATTTTATGTATGTCCTCGAGTATTAATTATTCTATACTTATTCTAATACTTTCTGTAAATTATTTTTCGCTCCTTACGCTTGTGCGGGCACTGTTCCGCCAAGGTCTATTCTTGCTCCGTAGGCGTAAAGATAATAACTTGCTACTCTGTTATACTCCACTTCATACAGTAAATTAAATGTCTTACTCTCGCCCTTTTTGAGAGTGGTTTCGCCCTCACAAGCGATAACCTCTAATATTTCATCTCCGCTTGAAGTGTCGTAATGTCGATTTGCATTCGTAACGTTTTTACCGTCTTTGACTTCAAACTTCCCACTATCTACGGTAATCTTCTTATTTGCTTTTATCTCGACGGATACCTGCAAAAAGCAATTCCCCTCCTCCGCAGTCAAGCCGTCTACGCTTTGCAATACTCTCATATCCTTGACGCATATATCAGCCTGCGAAGTCGATACGGTTTGACCAATCGCTCCCGTCTGCAGTTTACCGTCGTCATCACTCTTCTGCACAAAGTACACCACTAGAATAATTGCGACAACTACCGCTATGGTCACGGCAATAAGTCCGATATTGCGTTTTGCCTTTAATCCGAGTTTCATTATCTCTCCAAAATTCTATCGGTGATTTCTTGACATTTAGCGTATATTTTGTCCACGTCCTCGCCGACAAAGTACTCGCCCTTTTCGTATCTTATCACGCCGTTTACGACAGTCATCAATACGTTTGCCTTACTACCTGCGTACACAAGATTTTTGAGCGAATTGTTGAGAGGTTGCATATTGGGTTGGCGCATGTCTATCATAACGAAATCCGCGCTCTTGCCAAATTCAATAGTATCTAGACTGTCAAGTCCCATTGCTTTAGCGCCGTTTACAGTAGCCATCTTCAACACGGTTTCGCCGTCAATAGCCGTCGGGTCTGAAAGCGTTGCCTTTTGCAGTCCCGTCGCAAGGAACATCTCTCTAAACATATCAAGACAGTTGTTGCTTGCAGGTCCGTCAGTGCCGAGAGCTACGTTAAGTCCGCTGTCAATAAGTTTTTTGAGCGGAGCGATTCCGCTTGCAAGTTTTAGATTGCTTGCAGGGCAACTCGTCACGCTTACTCCCTTATCTTTCAAAGCCTTTATATCGTCATCCGTAGGGTGTACGAAGTGATACGCTATACCGCCGAAGTCAAATAAGCCAAGCTGAGCAAGATATACCGCAGGAGTCTTACCGTGACGCTCGACACAGCCCTCGACTTCGCTCTTGGTTTCGCTTAGGTGAGTATATACCGGCATCTTGTTTGCTTTCGCAAACTCCGCCAAGGCTATTATACTCTCCTCGCTGTTGGTGTATTCCGCATGCAACCCGAGGCGATAATTTATCAATTCTCCCATTCTGCCGAGAATATCTATATCTTTTTGCAAAAGTTTATCAAGACCTTGCAAGTTGTTGGCGGTCACACCCTCGAGTATTACGTTGCGAAAACCGCTGTCCACGCACGCGCTAGCTATGCTCTCTAAGTGGAAGTACATATCGCTCGCCACGCTAATACCGCTCGATAAGTACTCGAGTATTGCAAGTCTTGTCAGCCAATAGCAATCCTCAGGCGTAAGTTTTGCCTCTCTTGGAAAAACTTGTTTGAACAGCCAGTCGTTCAAAGCCATATCGTCGGCTTGAGAACGCAAAAATACCATTGGCGAATGGGTATGAGCATTCTTAAATGACGGAATAATTAAATTACCGCCCGCGTCTATTTCTCTGTCCCACGGCAACAAAATGAGCGGTGAAACTTCGCCGACGTAGCGTATTTTTCCGTCCTCCGTCCACATCTCGCCACCGTCGATATATCTCTCGCCGGTCCATATTCTTGCATTGTAAATTCTCAGCATCATCAGAGCTTTTCTCCCATTTTGCCTATACTCTCGAAAATCAAAGTTTTGATACTCTCGCCCGAAATTCTAAATGCGTCTTCTTCTACCACGTTGTCGAGGCTCTCGTCTGTAACTCCGCAAGCGGGATTTACTACGCACGTCAAGCCGACGACCTTTAGTCCCATATGCCTTGCCGAAATCACTTCGATAGCGGTAGACATACCCACGACGTCCGCGCCGAGTATCTTTGCCATTTTGACTTCGCTTGCCGTCTCGAAGTTGGGACCTTGCATTTGAATATACACGCCCTTTTTGAGGTCTATATGATGCGTCTTCGCCACGTTATCGACGATAGCTCCGAGGTCGTCGTCGTATGCCTTAGTCATATCGGGAAATCTAACGCCGAGGTCGTCTATATTCTTGCCTCTTAAAGGTGAAGGTATCAATGATATATGGTCGGTAATTCGCATTAACGTACCTTTATCCGGATAGGTAATTCCACCCGATACGTTGGTGGCAAAGAACACCTTTGCGCCCATAAGCCCTATAAGTCGCACGGGCAATACGCACTGCTGTGGAGTATATCCCTCGTAATAGTGCAATCTACCTTGCATTACCGCGACGGGAACACCGCTGATATACCCAAACAAAAATCTGCCTTTGTGGCCTTTAACAGTACTGACGGGCATTCCCTCGATATCTCCGTAATTTACGATTTTTTCCACTTGCATATTCTCAACGACGTCGCCCAGTCCGCTACCCAAAGTCAACAGAACTTTAGGGCTGAAGTCTACTTGAGATTTAAGCGAAATATACGCTCTATTGAGAATATCTTGCGTATTGTCGTTCATTATTTGAATACCACTCTGGAACCGGGTTTGGTAAGTTGGATTTTGCCCTCTTTGCAAAGCGGACATTCGTCTTCCTCGTAGGACACTACTTCCATACTTATGAGGTTGACGTATTTTACGCCAAAGTCAACGTTGCCGTTGCTTCTATCCACAAGCGATGCGACAGCTACTACTTCCGCGCCCATGCTTTGCACGAGCTTAACTACTTCTTTAACGGAACCGCCTGTCGTAACGACATCCTCTACTACGACGACTTTAGTTCCCTTTTCTATCGCAAAACCTCTTCTCAAAGTCATCTCGCCGTTTTCTCTCTCGGCAAAGATATTTGGTACGCCGAGCTGTCTTGCGACTTCGTATCCCATAAGTATTCCGCCGATTGCGGGAGATACGACGAGGTCAATCTTCTCACCTGCGAGTTTTTCCGCCAAAGCCTTACATACGATTTCGCTTTGCTTTGTGTCAATAAAAAGTTTTGCGCTTTGCATATATGTATCGCTGTGTCTGCCCGACGTAAGTTTGAAATGTCCTTTCAAAATTGCTCCCGTCTTTCTATAGCAATCAAGCGCTTGTTCTTGTGTCAACATATTCTTTACCTCTCTATTTTTATTAATTTTGTATCACTTATTTAGTATCAGCGTTCCTACAAGGTCGTTGATATCCATATTGTTTTCTTCGACGTATGCCTCTAGGTCCTTTGCAATATCTCTTGCGCCGTAAGGATTGGTAAAATTATAAGTTCCTACCTCAACGGCTCTGGCTCCGCAAATCATAAATTCAAGTACGTCGGTATAACTTGTAATTCCGCCAAGTCCTATGATTGGAATCTTAACTGCATTAAAACAGTCCCACACCATTTTGAGCGCAACAGGCTTTACGCAAGGTCCGCTCATACCGCCGTTGTTGTTGAAAAGTATTGGCTTGCGCGTCTTATAGTTGACAGCCATACCCGATAAGGTATTGATGAGCGAAATAGCGTCGGCTCCGCCTGCTTCCGCCGATTTTGCATTGTCGGCAATGCAAGCCACGTTGGGCGAAAGTTTGGTTATAACTGGCTTGTTCGGGCAAGCCTTCTTGACGGCTTTGGTCACTCTTTCCACGCTCTCCGGCAATACGCCGAAAGCCATACCGCCCTCTTTTACGTTGGGGCAAGAGATGTTAAGTTCCACCATATCGGCGTTGCTTTCGTTGATTTTCTCTGCTATTGCTATATAGTCCTCAAGCGAACTTCCCGCAACGTTGGCAATTACCACGACGTCGCGCTTTGCAAGATACAAATCGTCAGACTGCAAATACTTATCCACGCCGGGGTTTTGCAAACCCACGCTGTTGAGCATTCCCCCAAAGCTCTCGGCGATTCTGGGTGGCGGATTGCCAAGTTTAGGCTTAATGGTAAGTCCTTTTGTGCAGATACCGCCAAGTTCCTCTATATTATAAAACCTATCGTATTCTCTGCCGAAGCCGAAAGTTCCGCTTGCGGTGATAATAGGATTTTTGAATTCCACGCCTGCTATATTTACTTTCAAATTGCTCATAGAACCACCTCGTCCAACTTCATTACAGGTCCTTCAATGCACACTCTGACGTAAGTTTCCTCTTCGCCGGCTCTCTTGACTTTGCAGTTGCATACCAGACAAGCGCCTATTCCGCAACCCATTCTCGCTTCCAAAGATACGATAATAGGTACGTCAAACGGCTCCATAGCTTTTTTAAGAGCTCTGAACATCGGCTCGGGACCGCAACAAAAAACTACGTCCGGCTTGATTCTCGCCATATCCTCGGCAAGAATATTCGTCGCAAAACCCTTTTTACCGTAACTGCCGTCGTCTGTAGCCACCGTCAACTCTTTGGATACCTTTTTCATCTCTTCTTCGAGTATCACTTTGTCTTTATTGGCAAAACCGAGATAGGTATAGTATTCAAGGTCGGGATACGTCGTGGGAATAGCCGGCAATACCGCGCTACCCATACCTCCGCCCAGCAAGACTACTTTCTTTACATTCTTATCGGGAGCGTATCCGTTGCCAAGCGGTAGCATTACCTGCAACTTTTCGCCTACGTCATAGCTTGATAAAATCTTCGTGCCTTCGCCGACTACCGCGTAGCACATTGTAATCGTCTTTGCGCTCATGTCGTAGTCGCAAATGCAGAAAGGTCTGCGCAAAACGTGGCTCTTATCGTTGAGCTTTACGTGCGCGAACTGACCGCCCTTGATTGCGTCGGGCATATCTTCAAATTGCAATATCATCTCATAGATATCTTTAGCAATTTGTCTATTGAGCGTAATTACTCCCGTTCTGTCCTTCAAACTTGCCATTATATTCTCTCTCTTATTTGATACATCTTGTAATGTCTTTTTGCATATCAAGCGTAGCTCTCAAAGACGCTTGCTTGTAATCAAGTCCTCTATATGCGTCTTTTCTGTAAGCGCATAATATACCTCTTGAGGAATTGACTATACCGCCGATACCGTTCTCGAAGCATATCGCAAGGTCCTCGGCTTTTCCTCCTTGCGCGCCGTAACCTGGTATAAGGAAGAAAGTATTGGGGTGCGCTTTGCGAATGAGCTTGGCTTGCTCCATATGCGTTGCGCCTACGACCGCGCCGATACTGCTATAGCCGTACTTACCTACAAGTTCTTTGCCCCAACCGTCAACGAGCGTAGCCATATTGTCATACAGCGTCTTACCGTTTTCCATAGTCTTGTCTTGCAATTCTCCGCTTGTTGGATTAGACGTCTTTACAAGTACGAAAGCGCCCTTGTCGTATTCTTTGCAATCGGCTACGAACGGCAAAATACCGTCGCTTCCCAAATAACCGTTTATCGTAATAAAATCACTCTCAAAAGGCGTAACCTTACTGCCGTCCGCCAAGGTAGTTTTACCTATATATCCCTTACTGTACGCGCCTGCCGTAGAACCTATATCGTTACGCTTTATGTCGGCAATGACAATAAGTCCGTTTTCTCTGGCATACTTCACGGTATCGCGGAAAGCAATCATCCCGTCCACGCCGTACATCTCGTAATAAGCCACTTGAACTTTAACTGCCGGTATTACGTCCTTGAGCGTATCTATCAAGTCGAAATTAAACTTGGTTATCTGCTTGCCCGCTTCAGCTAGCGTAACGCACTTCGCCTTCATTTCGTCAGGCAAATAATCTATACAGGTATCCAGTCCGATTACGGAAGGATTGTCGGTAAGTTTGATTTTGTCAATAAGTGTGTCGATTATCATTTTATCTCCTTATGGCTTTAAGCCTCTAATTAATAAGCGTTTCTCTGTGGTAAGTTATTTCTCAACTCTATATTTTACTTTTCCCTCTACTACGGTGACGCAAACTTTGCCCTTGACTTCAAAGCCGTCAAACGGCGTATTCTTACCTTTTGACTTGAAGTTCTTTGCGTCTATCGTATACTTTTTGTCAAGGTCTACGAGAGTAATATCGGCAAGCCCGCCTACTTGCAGGCTACCGCACTCCAAACCAAGCAATTTCGCAGGCTTTTGGCTCATTAGCTCTACGAGCTTGTCCAAGGTGATTACTCCGCTGTCAACCAAATAGGTATAGGATAGAGCAAACGCGCTTTCCAGTCCGCTTATACCGTTGGAAGCCATAGAAAAATCTACGTTCTTATCTTCGTAATGGTGCGGAGCATGGTCGGTAGCGATTACGTCTATCGTACCGTCGGCAATACCCGCCAATATAGCCTGTCTGTCCTTTTCCGTGCGCAAAGGAGGATTGACTTTTGCATTAGTATTGTAGTCGAGTATCAATTCGTCTGTACCTGCGATATAGTGCGGACAGGTTTCGCATGACACCTTTACTCCTCTGGCCTTTGCCTCTCTAATAAGTTGAACTCCGCTTGCCGTGCTTACATGGCATATATGCACTTTAGTATTGAGCATTTCAGCAAGAATAATTTCTCTTGCAATCATTATATCTTCGGCGCAAGACGGAATACCCTTAAGTCCCGCCTTGGTAGCGTTCTCTCCCTCGTTGACAACTCCGTCGTTGATAAGCGACTTTTCTTCGCAGTGCGAACAAAGCAAGAGGTCGTAGTCCTTAGCGTACTCAAGCGCAAGTCGCATCATTTGCGCAGTCGTAACGGGTTGTCCGTCGTCGCTCATAGCGATAGCGCCGGCTTCTTTCATACTGCCCATTTCCGCCATAGTTTCGCCTTTCAAGCCGACGGTAATCGCGCCTATTGGATAAACCTTGGCAAGATCTACCTCTTTTGCCCTATCGACGATATACTTGACTATATATCTATTGTCCGTAACAGGCTTGGTATTGGGCATACAGCATACCGTAGAAAAACCGCCCGCAACGGCAGATAAACTACCGCTTGCTATATCTTCTTTGTGTTCATAGCCGGGCTCTCTCAAATGCGTATGCATATCAATAAAAGCAGGAAGCGCCGTCAAGCCGTTCGCCTCGATTACCTCGTCAAAGTTGCCCTTAATATTCTTGCCAATTTGAGAAATTCTATTGTCCTCAATGGCTATGTCGCATTTATCTTTGCCTACACAACAATTCTTGATAAGTAATGACATATATACTCCTTTGTTTTTCTATCTATTGAAATTTCGACAACTGCTACCGCTTATCTCAAAAGCGAAGATTAGTTGTATTTTTGTCCGTGCGGTGGCAACTTAAGCCTGCTCGACTGCGGAGATTGGTGCGAATTTCGTCCGCTCAAAGGCGAGATAAAGTCGCCAAGTGTACTAGGCGTACACGTCGACTTCTCGAGTCCTGCAGTAGGACGGAAGGCGCGCCGATATACGCGGTCGGTATCTTACTTAGTACAGTATTCCAACAGTGCCATACGGGTGGCCACCCCACTCGTGACCTGCTCATCCTTCAGACACATATGAGAATCAAGCACGTCGCAATCCACTTCTATACCTCTATTGGCAGGACCGGGATGCATGACTATTGCGCCTTTGTTGCAAAGAGCCATTCTCTCCATACTAACTCCGTAGAAACGATTGTATTCTTCAACGCTTGGGAAAAGTCCTTTTTGCTGACGCTCGAGCTGTATGCGCAGACCCATTATTACGTCGCTTCCCTCAAAGGCTTCTTTGACGTTTTTGCAGACTTTGCAAGGCTGATTTTCAATACCCTTTGGCATTAGCGTGTTGGGCGCGAACACCTTGACTTTTGCTCCCATTTTGCTAAGACCTACGATATTGCTTTGCGCGACTCTAGAGTGCTTGACGTCGCCTATTATCGCTACTTCCAAGCCTTTTAGACTGCCGAAAGTCTTTTGCATCGTATACATATCCAATAACGCTTGCGTGGGGTGAGCGTGCAATCCGTCTCCGCCGTTGATTACGCTAGCCTTTACGTACTTGGCGATAAGCGCGGGCGCTCCGGCTACCGAGTGGCGTATGACTATTACGTCGGCTTGCATCTTATCGAGCGTAACAGCAGTATCGATAAGGCTTTCGCCCTTTTTCACGCTTGAACCGCTAGTGGTAATGCCCACCGTCTGCGCCCCAAGATATTTTCCTGCAAGTTCGAATGAACAACGTGTACGCGTTGAATTTTCATAAAATAGAGTTACCATGCTCTTGCCTTTAAGCAAGTCAAGAGTTTTGCTTTCGCCCGATATGCTCTTCTCCATAAATTTTGCTCTTTGCAAAAGTTGAGATATATCCTCGGGACTTACTTGCGCTAACGCTAAAAAATCTCTCTTCATTAGAACTCCTTAAACTTATACAAGTATATTCTAGCATATATTAAATAAAAATAAAAGAAAATAATAAAAGTTTTTATTTTTATTTGACTACTACACTTAGATTAATCAAATAATTCCCTATATGTCTATAGTTAATTCCCAAATCGTTATTTGACAAGAAGCGAGATAGGCAAAAAATAAAACGATAGATTTTTTGTCAAGATAGTTTTTGGCGAAAGCCGTCGTACTTTATGTACGTCGACTTGAGTCAAAGGCTAGATTGGCGAAAAAGATACGTTTTAGATTTGCATAGCCTCACTTCTTGTCAAACACAAAAAAAACACCGCTCAAGCGGTGTTTTTTCTTTTTATTCTTCGGATATTGTCTGTACAGGACATCCCGCTGCGCAAGCGCCACAGCTGATGCAAATATCCGGATCAATGACGTATTTGTCATCGCCCTCTGAAATTGCGCTCACGGGGCAACCCTCTGCGCATGCTCCGCATTTAATGCAGTCATCACCAATTACGTATGCCATAAAATATCTCCTTTATTTACGTTAGTACCCTTATTTTAGCACTCTAATTCCCCTTTGTCAATGTATATTTTATACTATTTTACGACAAGAATAAATAAATAAATCAGTCCTCGAGTTTTTTAAGTTCATTTTCGTCGACTTCGTCTTGGGAGTAATTCTTCTTTGCTCCGAACTTAGGCGAGAAGAGTACTTCAAACTCGCCTACTTTGTAGTATTTCTGTTCCATACCGCCGTCACGCTCTATCGTAACTTTGATTTTTTCTCTAAGCAAGTCTACTTCGTCAACTCTGCCCTGACCGTCTTCCACCTTTACTGTAGAGCCTACTTTAGGCATACGCTTATTTGCCTCAACGTAGAACTCATTTTCATATCTAAGACAGCACATCAACTTTCCGCACATACCGCTCACCTTAGTGGGATTAAGAGATAAGTTTTGATTTTTTGCCATTTTTACGGTAGCCTTTTCGTAATCGCATCCCGAACAAATACAACAACATTCTCTACCGCACATACCCATAGCTCCGCGGAGTTTTATATCGTCGCGCTCGTAGATTTGACGGAGTTCTATTCTCATGTGCATTTTGCCCGCCAAATCTTTTACAAGTTCCCTAAAGTCAACTCTGCCGTCTGCCGTAAAGCTGAAAATTATCTTTGACCTGTCAAAGGTATATTCCGCGTCTACGAGTTTCATTTTAAGGTCGTGCTTTTCAATAAACTTTTGGCACAGCTTCATCGCGCCGTCCTTTTTCGCAAGGTTTTCTTTTACTCTTTCTTCGTCCTCGGCGGTAGCTTTGCGTACCACCGGTTTGAGCGGAGCTTTTATCTCCTCATCAGACACTTCCTTGTTGGATTGCGTAACTTTCGCATATTCAAGCCCGCGTACCGTTTCTACAATAACGCCGTCGCCTTCTTCAAATTCTATATTAAGCGGGTCGAAATAATATTGCTTGCAAGTCGACCCGAATTTTACGCCTACGATCATCGGCATAGATACTTTACCTCCATCATTTTTATAAACAGATTATCCAGAATATTTTCATTATTGCAATAGCTCTCGATTTTTTGCTTGGCTTGCGTAATCAAATCGTTGAAATTTACGAGCGTAGCAATATTAAAACTGTCAAGTAGTACGTTGACACGCTCAAAACCCTCGACGTTAACTCCGCTCTTTCGCTTGAGCAAAACTCCGCAAATAAGTTGCATTATATCGAGATACCTTGCAAGTTTCCCGTCTTTTATATCAAGGCGCTTTTGCATTTTGAGATTGACTTTAGTCGAGGTAAGTTCTTTGAGTACGAATATCATTTCGCTCATATCTCCAAAGTACTCTTCATCGTTCAAAAGGTTTTCGCACCTTGACAACGACCCAAGACAGCAGTCTACCGCTTCTTCTACCAAGCTCTTTGGCTTGCCCACATAATTATCGTCAAAAAACTGTGTCAACTGCCTTTTGGTAAACGGCGCAATCGAAAGTTTTTTACTTCTCGACTTAATAGTATCAAGCACTGCCGACTGTCTTATCACGCCCAGTAAGAATATTACTCCGTCGATAGGTTCTTCCAAACTCTTTAGCAAAAAGTTCTGCACCCTTGCGTCAACCTTGTCTAGAGAGCGAATAATCATAATTTTGACGTCGCCTACGCTCTTGACGTACACCTTTTCGACAAACTCTCTTATGCCGTCGGCTTTTAGATTCTTCGGTTCGTAAATATCCTCGTGATTTTTATCCTCTACCTTTTGGCATATCACGCATTTACCGCAACCGCCGTCCTTGCACAAAATTGTTTCACTAAACAAATCTATAAGCATATCGACTGCCAATTCGTCCTCGCCCATTATCATATAACAATGGTTGAGTCTGCCTACGCTTATATCGCTTTGCAAGCTCCGATACGCCTTGGTGTCCTTAAGTAGCGATGCGTATCTCAACATTATACGATACCTCTGTTACGCAAAAGCTCGACTATCTTTGTGTGAGTAGTTATCGCGTCGCCCGAGCAATCCACGCGCGCAATACGGTCAGGATACAACTTACTTGCTTGCAAATATCCCTCATATACTTTTTGATGAAAATTATCGCCCTCTTGCTCAAGTCTGTCAGCTTCGTCTGCTCCGCCTTTTCTTGCAAATGCCAAAGCAGGCGAAAGGTCGAGAAATACCGTCAAATCCGGCATAATATCCGAGCATGCCAACTTATTCAATACGTCGATTTTATCAGCGCCAAGTCCTCTCGCAACGCCTTGATACGCAAATGTAGAATCTATAAATCTATCGCATACGACGAGTTTCCCTTCAACCAAGGCAGGCTTTATTACTGCCTCGACGAGTTGAGCGCGCGACGCGCTGTATAGCATTGCTTCGCACATTCCCGTCATACCGACGTTGTCTATATCCAAGATTATATTCCTTATCTTTTCGGAGATTGGATTGCCTCCCGGCTCGCGTAAAAAAACAGCGTCAACGCCCTGCGACTCGAGAAATCCCCTAATCATTGCAAGTTGCGTCGTCTTTCCTACGCCTTCTCCGCCTTCAAAAGTTATAAACTTTCCTTTCATTCTCTACACTTTTCTCCGCTTGTATTCCGTACACGTTTATTTTAACACAGCTATACGACCGCTAGCAAGTCCAAATAGCCGACTTGAATATTTTTTTATAAAATCTACTGCCTTTTGGTTTATTACGTCACCTTTTTTAATTATGGGAACTCCGGGGGGATATATACCCACCTCTAAGGCGCACGTTTTGCCAAGCGCGTCTTCAACATTGACGAGTTTTACTTCTCCGTCTTTTTGCTCGTTGAGCATACCAAAATCAACTTCAATTTCGCTCTCTAACTTTTCAAGCGGTATTTCACCCAAAGCATCGGCAAGCAAATTCAATTTATCGCAATTAAAGGGCGTAACGATAAATACCAGTAAATCTCCGTATGCCATTTCGGCAAAAATACCTTGAGTAACAAGTCTGTCCGACGCCTTATTGCAATCTGCGCCGTCTATCTTAACTACCAGCCTTGTAAAATCGTCGGTATCGACGACCTTGCCAACTTTAAGTTCTCTCTTAAACTCTTCAATTTGCCTCTTGACTTTTGCGTACTCCTCTTCGCCGTGATTTTTCATATAATCATCGGCAAAGTCCATGCTTGCCATAACTAGATAGTTGGGCGAAGTGGAATGAATATCCGCTCGCAATAATCTGCACTCTTGATACACTTCCTCGCCGTTGGTCAAAAGTATAGCTCCGCCTCCGTATACGGGCAAGGTCTTATGCATGCTCACAAGCGATACATCCGCGAATTTGCTCGCGTTGTCGGGAAGTAAAGACGAATAAGGAAAATGCGCCGAATGCGCTTCGTCCACAATGAGTAACGCGCCTGCTCTCAACGCAAACGCTTTGATTTCTTTTAGGGAAAACGCTTTACCGAAGTAGTTGGGCGAAGTGACGAATATGCAGGATATTCTTTCTTGTCCGCTCAACTTCTGCGCGTCGGCTATGTCTTTGCAACAGCGTATCTTTGTTCCTAAAATTCTTGAGGAAGAATAAAAAGACTTGTGCATATCGCCTATAGCAATCGCCACGCCGTTACGCAACTTGGCTAAAGCCATGGCGATTTGCATACCGCAAGTCGAACCGCTCGTAAGCATAAGCGCGTTTTGATAGCCGTAACGGCGCGCAAGTTTTTTTTCGCAAAACGCAATTACGTCCTCGCTGTGCAGAAGATTGTCAAGTCCCTGTACTTCCGTCCAATCAAATTGCGCGGATGAATACAAACCGCCAAGACTAGCCTGTCCATTATGCGACGGCATACAAAATCTTGCTTTGACGTTGTCGTTGTATTCTTTTATTTTGTCATACAATTCTCTTGACATAATTATTCCTTATTTCGTTTATTACTAATTTCGTACCCTAGTGAGATTTCTCTGCTACAGTCGTAAAGACATCAAATCGTCACCTGGAGCGAAACGCAGTAAAGTCGAAAGGTCTATACCGCTTTAATAAAAAGGCGACCTTTAAGGTCGCCCTTGTTTTGCGCTACTGCTATTACTAGTTGATAGACAATACTTTAACTTTGTAAGAATTGTCGCCCAATTCTACGATAGCTTCCTCGCCCTTTTTCTTACCGATAATTGCTACGGCAAGCGGTGATTCATTGCTGATCTTATTTTCCAAAATAGACGCTTCGGTAGTACCCACAATGGTATATTCGCTCTCTTCGTCCTCCGAATAATCGTAAATCTTGACCTTGCAACCTGCTACTACGACGCCTTGCTTACCCTCGGTGTCCTTAATGATTTCGGCATTGTCTAATTGAGCCTGTATCATCAAAATTTCCGCTTCAACTTGCGCTTGGTAGTCCTTTGCCGCGTCGTACTCTGCATTTTCCGACAAGTCGCCGAAACCTCTTGCAATTCTGATTCTCTCGCTTGCGTCGGCTCTGTCTACGTTGATTAAATGCTCCAATTTCTTTTTTAGATTGTCATATCCTTCTTGTGTAACGAAGTATTTCTTTTCCATATATCCTCCTCGCCTAACGGCTTATTCACTTTATTTATTATTTTTACTGCGGAAACTCAAGACGTAAAGGCTTTCGCTCATAGAGATATTTTCTACGGTTACGCCCTCGGGCACTTCAAGCTCTACCGGGGCAAAGTTCCATATCGATTTTACTCCATACTTAATAAGCGCGTCGGCTACGCTCTTTGCCGAATCCTTTTGAGTGGCAATAATTGCTATATCTACGTTATTTTGCTTTAGATATGATTGCAAAAAGTCCATTTCATAGACCTTGATACCGTTGATAGACGTACAACGCGGGTCTATGTCAAACAACGCTCTCACTAAAAATCCGTCGTCAACAAAGCCTTTGTACCCCGCCAACGCTCTGCCGATATTGCCCGCGCCGACTATAATCATATCGTATTCTTTATCAAGACCGAGTATTACGGCAAGTTCGTTCTTGAGCTTTACGACGTCATAGCCGTACCCTTGTTGACCGAAACCACCGAAATTGCACAAATCCTGCCTTACTTGCGACGCAGTGATATTTAGCACACTTGCAATCTTATTGGACGACACTCTGGTAACTCCGCTGTCCGCAAGCTGTTTGATATGTCTATAATAGCGTGGCAAACGCTTGATGACCGCCTCCGAAATCATAAGTCCTCCTCATCGACATACGCAGTATGTCTTGTATATTTTAATAAAAGCAATAGCGATTTGTCAATAGTTTTTTGCCAAATATGCGGAAAATCAACCTATAATCTAAGATAATTGCATAAAAGCAAGTCGTACCCTATGCCACGGCTTGACAGCGCAGTTGTTCGTATTATAAAATTGATATATGAAGATTTGGGCAAGACTGATTACAAACGATAAAATTCAAAAAGATTTAATATATAATTCTCCTCTTAAACTCACTCCTCACAACTACGAAGAGTGGCTAAGAGATATTTGTCACCAACTAGACGTTCCCAATCCCGTTCTTCTCAATCACCATTACAAGAACTTTGTCAACTTCCACAATACCAAGTTCAAGCAAGACGACTTTGTGGAAACTCTAGAATACGACGTATTGATTGTAGAAGATTGTAAGGAATAAAGGCCCTATTAGATAAATACTCTTGTTGAATGCTCTTACTTTTTTCATAGATATTCTCCTATACTATTATTCTATATTCTTGTATAACTAATTGACTTATATTTTCAATTGACTTTTTATTGACTTCAATTACCCATACATAGTTTGTCGCTTCGCACGGTAACTGCTCGTGTTCATAATCCGGTTCTTCATCATTGCAAAGTATATTAATAATCAAGCTATTATCTTTAATTTTCAGATTTCCAAATTCAAAGTCCCAAAAGCCTTCTGACATATGTTTACCAACCACTAATAATGATTTGGTTCTAAAAAATTTCTTATCATAACTTCTGAATTGTTTATATAGGTCGCGATTATAATCAAAATCATTTTTATCGTTAATCGACATTTTTTTATTATCGCAAAACTCTATCAATTGATCAAACTCAACTATCTTTTCAACAAAGTCAGAATAAAAACTGATACCGTCAGACTTATTATTATCAAAATACGTGACGTCATAAGATAAATTGTCGTCTGAATCCTTATTGCACGCGCAAAGCATAGTAAATGTAAGTACACATAAAATACATACTATAATAGAACTTTTTGTAAAACTTCTCTTCATAGTTGCTTCTTCTCTAATTCAGATTGTTATACTCTTTAACTATTATTTGACTTCTATCGCCAATTAAACTCTTATTGATTTCAATTAAATATACGTAAGCCTCCGTTTCGTCCGGATAATACACACTATTGTCATAAGGATTGTATTCGCTAAGTATATTTACTATTAGTCTATCGTCTTTTACTGTCAAGTTGCCGAATTTCAAGCCAAACGGGTGCGGTTTTTCTATATATACAATAATTAATGCTTTACTTCTGAAAAATCTTTTATTATACTCTCTTAATTTCTTATATAATTCGCTGTCATAACTCAAATCCTTCTCGTCATAAATTGACACGCCTTTCTCATCGCATAGCTTAGTAAATTCGGAATAACTATCTATCCTTTGCGCAAAGTCCGACGAATTACTCATTGTTTGGATAAAACTTTCAACGTCGTAATAGAAACCGCCATTATCATTATCCTTATTGCACGCCGAAAGCGGAGCAACTATAATTGCGCATAACAGACATACCGTACATACTATCTTAATAAAATTCTTTTTCATAACTTAGTCACCTTAAATTAAGATTGTTATACTCTTTGACGATTATTTGACTTCTATCGCCAATTAAACTCTTATTGATTTCAATTAAATATACGTAATCTTCCTCTGCGCACGGATAATGCACACTATTGTCATAAGGATTGTATTCGCTAAGTATATTTACTATTAGTCTATCGTCTTTTACTGTCAAGTTGCCGAATTTCAAGCCAAACGGATACGATTTTTCTATATATACAATAATTAATGCTTTACTTCTGAAAAATCCTTTATTATACTCCCTTAATTTCTTATATAATTCGTTGTCATAACTCCAATCCTTCTCGTCATAAATTGACACGCCTTTCTCATCGCATAGCTTAGTAAATTCGGAATAGCTATCTATCCTTTGCGCAAAGTCCGACGAATTACTTATTTTTTGGATAAAACTTTCAACGTCGTAATAGAAACCGCCGTTATCGTTATCCTTACTGCATGCCGAAAGCGTAGCAATCATTAGAATGCAAATAAGACATGCCAAGCCGGAAATCTTCAAGAACTTTTTATTCATAACGTTCTCTCCCACGCGTTTTACTTTGTGATATTACACTTCCTTTTTATTAAACCGCTTGTAGCTGAACCACATAAACAACGCGCACCACAAGAGCGTGATAGGTATCATTCCCCAGATACTCATACCCTTAAATATCGTGCCATCTACCGATATTCCGCTCGACCAATCAAGGTTGGCTAGGAAGCCTAGATAGCCTACGTACGGAACAGCCAAGACGTACTCTACCCAAGTGCCGAAGCTAAAGAACAAGAAGAGCAAACACAGCACGATTGACTTGCCGTAAGTATTGCAAAGCGAACAAATAAACATAGTGGCTTGAGTTAAGGCAAATACTTGTACCATATTAATCAAAAGCGTTACCATAAGCGCGCCCATTGGCGGAAGCACCGTCACTACAGAACCCGCAACGAAAGCAACGTTAAGCGCATTGGGTCCGTAAAGAATAAGCCCCAAGATAAGCGATAAGAAGAATGATATTAAAGTCAAAGCCTCCGCTACTATTACTACGCTAAGCCACTTGGCGGTAAAGAACTTGTTCTTATTGAGCGGTCTTAGAAATTGCATCTTCATTGCTCCGCTTGCATATTCCCCACTTGTCGTCCTACAACAAGCGACAATCAAGAAAATTATTACCACGTTCATAAGCATGCTCATACAAAGGTTGGTAAAAGAAAATACGTCAAAGCTTAAAATTCCCAAACTATTCGTACCGGAATAAGCCATAACGCTACCCGACGTCACGTTGTGAGATTTGAGATATTCTAGGATAGCAATTCTCGCCTTGTAACCCGCCACCCCGTTGGTGACGATTAGTTTGTCTATCCAACTGCCTGAAGATTGTAGCATCTCCATTTCAGCTTTAAGCGTAGCTATTTGCGCGTCATAATCTGCAAGTCCTTGAGAGATAACGGCGCCCGAAAGAACGCTTTGCAACACAGCCGACAACGCAGTCATGGCAAGCGCAATGACGACAACGGCGATAGCAAGTTTCAACAAAGTATGCTTACGATTGATTTTATAAAATTCACAATACAAAAGGTTAGACATCTTATTGTTCATTATTTAGATACCTCCTTGTATAGGTCTTCCAAGCTTCTCTTTAGCTTGTTAACGGTGAATACAACAATATCGTTCTGTACCAAAGTCTTGACAATATCTCCCACTTGCTCCTGATTTACTATTACCACGAGAGCGTTGTTTTGCAAGCTCGTCTGCAATCCCTGCTGGCTAATCAGTTCGCTTGCCTTTTGCAAATCGCTACATTCGATGGCGAACTTACGCATAGAATCCACGCCGTAATTGACTTCTTCCATGCTCTTGACGGCCTTTATCTCGCCGTTTGCCATAAAAGCAACTCTATCGCAAGTCTGTTGCATTTCGCCGAGTATATGCGAAGAAATTATTATAGTCGTACCCATTTGTTTTTTGAGATTAAGGAACAAATCGCGCATTTGTGCGATACCGTCGGGATCAAGTCCGTTGGTAGGCTCGTCGAGAAGCAATAACTTTGGCGAGTGCATAATTGCTTGCGCAATGCCAAGTCTTTGGCGCATACCTAAAGAATAAGTCTTAAACTTGTCTTTTATTCTATCTTCCAAACCGACTAGAGCAACTATTGACTTCAATCTTTCTTCGCTCAAATTAACGCCTTGCAACCTAGCGTAGTACTTTAGATTGTCCATACCCGAAAAGTCATTAAAAAGCGTAGGAGCTTCGACTATCGCTCCCACTTGAGCGAGAGCCTTTTCTCTAGACGCGGACACGTCAAAACCGCCTATGGTAATACTTCCGCTGTCCGGAGTGACGAGCCCGAGCATAAGTTTGATAAGCGTGGTTTTTCCCGCGCCGTTAGCGCCCAAAAGACCGAGTATCTCGCCCTCTTCGACGTCTAAAGTAGCATGCGATACAGCCGTGATTGGCATACCCTTCTTGCGACCTTTTGGCTTGTACGTCTTTGATACGTCATTGATTTCTATTAATCTCATATTCATCCTTCCCACCGACTTGTGCCGGTAAACTTTGTCCCCACAATATTTTGTGTTTTGAAAATTTGGGGTCAAATTGTCTTTTTATTTTTTTTTAGGTATGATATATTATATTATGATTTAATTATATTCTAACATACTCAAATTGACTTTTCAAGGAGAAAATATGAATTTCTGCACAATGTCAAAGGACAGCGAAACGGGAGTTGTATTGCTCGATAAGAGCTTCGTCGTCAACTATCTTCCCGAATGTAGTGAAAAACAGCTCAAAATCTATCTTTTGGGTTTGACTTTGTGTTCTCAACCGCAAGAAAACGACATCTCCTTTATCTGCGACGCGCTGTCTATGACACAAGAGGAAATAGAGGGCGTATTCGGCGAACTTGCCGATATGGGTCTGGTAAACATAACGTGCTACTCGCCTTTTGCGGTCACGTACAGGAATATTCGCTCTACCTTTGCAAAACACTACAAAAAGGAAAAATACACAGATTTCAATGCCCAACTCGAAGCGCTTTTCCCTTCCGTAGCCTTTACCAATATCAATCAATATACCGTCTATTACGATTTCATTGAGGAAACCAAAATCAAACCCGAAGTCCTCATTACTATTGCGAGATATTGCGTAAATCTTAAAGGCGAAAAGATAAAAGCTAATTACATAATAGCCGTAGCGCGCGATTGGCTTAACGAGGGCGTACGCACTCTTGCCGACGTGGACGAAAAAATCAAACAACTAGAACTCTCGAGCGAAGCCTTGAGAATGATATGCAAAGCCGTAGGTAAAAAGTCCGAGATAGATATCGAAGATAAGAACGCTTACCTAAAATGGACGGGAAGTTGGGGCTTTGAACTCGACGCAATTCTCTATGCGTCAAAATCCCTCAAAAATAAAGGCGGTTTTGCAAAACTCAACAACGTACTCGACGAATTTTATCGCAACAACGCTATGAGCGCAAAAGAAATGGAAGCGTATCTTGCTGGCAAGCAGGCAATGTATCAACTTGCCTATGACGTCAACAAAACTCTCGGAGTATACTATGAAAACGTCGAATATATTGTGGAAAAGTATATATCGGGATGGTTGCAAAAAGGCTTTGACAAGAACGCAATATTACTTGTAGCAGAATACTGTTTCAATAAGTCCATACGCTCTTTAGAGGGAATGAATAAATGTATTGTCAAGTTCTACAGTCAAGGTTGCGTAAGCGTAGAGGCTATCAACGAGCATTTGGCTAGTATTATGCAACGCGATATGCAAATCAAGAAAATCATAGAACTCACAGGCTTTTCTCGCAACGTCAACAACAACGACAGAGATATGTATAGAGTATGGAGCGAACAGTGGAATTTTGACGATAACATGATAGAATACGGCGCAAGCGTATGCCAAGGCAAACAGCTTTTTGCGCTTAATAACTTGCTCGCCAAGTGGAAAAATTCCAATATCTATACGATTGACGAAGCTAAGCATTTCGCTTATAACTCGACTGCTTGTACCGCTCAACCTGCGCCGTCTTACAGTAAGGAACAACTCTCCGAGTTTTTCTACTCTCTCGACGATTTGGACGATATAGAATAAACTTATGATAAATTATTTTAATCAACAACTTCAAAGCATTTATGCGTCGAAAAAAGCCTTGGCAAAAGATATTGCGCAAAGAGAAAACAAGGCTTTGCTTGATTTGCACCCAAAATTCCAAGAATTGCTTAAAACCAAAAAGCAAGTAGAACTAAATATAGTCAAGACAAAATCAAAGGGAATCGATACCGCAGATTTGCAAAACTCGCTTGATAATATAAACGATGATATAAAGGGATACGCAATGCAAAATAATCTGCGTTTTACCCCCCCATATCTTTGTCCACACTGCAAAGACGCGGGATATATAGACGGCAAGCCGTGCGAATGTCTTAACCGCGAGTATTCGTCATTGATAAAAGAAAATTCGTCGCTTACAGTTTTGCAAAAGTTTAGCTTCAACGACAATAAGTTGGGAGAAATGGATATACCTCAAGCTAAAGGAATGAACAAACTTTACTCTATAATGCAAAGCAAAGTTTGCGGGGATTTCGAGAGGTGTAAGTGGAGCAACTTTATGCTCTCGGGCGCAAGCGGAGTGGGCAAAACCTGTCTTGCTTTAGCGACGGCAAACGCTTTGCTAGAGTCGGGCGTGAGCGTATTTTATCTATCGGCGTTTGAATTTGTCAATATTTTCTTGGACAAGCACACGCATAAGCAAACTGCTTTGGCAAGAAAAGCCGAATATATCAACGAGTGCGAAATGCTGATAATCGACAATTTCGGCGAAGAACCAATCTACAAAAACGTCACTTTGGAATATCTATTCTCAACTCTTGATAAACGAATGGCTAACAATAAAAAGACTTTTATCTGCACCCAACTCGGCGCGGGAGCTTTGATTAGTCGCTACGGCGAAGCATTTTTATCTAAATTCACAGACAAAAAGTACTCCCTAAGCGTGGGATATATCACGGGAGAAAATTTGAGGAAATAGTAAAAGCAAAGGATTTATCAGTAATAAATAGCGGTGTATCATTCTGATACACCGCTTTAATTTAATCATTATTAAATAATTAAAAACGCATTTTAGATTTGCCTAGCCTCTATTTGAGTCGAACAACCAAACTCTCACCCGTCATTTCTTTAGGTTGCTCTATACCCATAATATCAAGCATGGTAGGAGCTATATCGCAGAGTTTACCGCCGTTCTTAAGAGCTTTTACGCCGTCAGCGCCGATAACTACGAAAGGTACGGGATTGGTGGTGTGCGCGGTAAACGGAGCTTTGGTATCCAAATCGAACATATAGTCGCAGTTGCCGTGGTCTGCCGTGAGCAACGCTTGACCGCCGACTTCTTTTATAGCATCAAGGACCTTTTTGACGCATTCGTCGGTGACTTTGACTGCTTTCTTTGCCGCATCCATTACGCCGGTATGTCCTACCATATCGCAGTTGGCAAAATTGAGAATCATTACGTCGTACTTACCGCTCTTGATAACCTCGCAGGCCTTGTCGCATACTTCGTACGCGCTCATTTCCGGCTTCATATCAAAGGTGGCAATCTTAGGCGAGTCTATGAGTATTCTGTCCTCATTGGGGTTGGGAGCTTCCACACCGCCGTTGAAGAAGAAAGTCACGTGAGCGTACTTTTGCGTTTCGGCAATTCTAAATTGTCTAATACCCTTTTTGGAGAGATATTCGCCTAGAGTGTTATAGTAGCGCTCTTTTTTGAAAGCGACTTCGAGTTTTCCCTCAAAGGTAGCGTCGTAGGTCGTGAACGATACGAACTTGGGAGCTAAAAAGCCTTTTGCTCTCTCAAAGCCGTTGAAGTCCTCGAAGATAAAACTTCTTGTGATTTGTCTTGCTCTGTCGGGACGGTAGTTGAAGAATACAACGCTATCGCCCTTGTTGATAGTAGCAATCGGCTTGCCGTTCTCGGTAATGACCGTAGGTAACATAAACTCGTCGGTAACGCCCTTGTCGTAACTGTTTTGCATAGCCTCGACAGCATTACTCTCCATTACGCCATCACCGTCTACTAGCGCAGAATACGCTTTGGCAACTCTATCCCAGATATTATCTCTGTCCATTGCGTAAAATCTTCCGCTTATGGTAGCAATCTTACCGTAGCCTATGTTGGCAAGATAACCGCAAAGGTCTTGGATAAAACCTTTACCGCTGACGGGAGATACGTCTCTGCCGTCCATAAAGCAGTGAATATAGGTATTCTTTACGCCCGTTTCCTTTGCCATTTTTATCGTAGCAAAGAGATGCTCCATGTGCGAGTGAACTCCGCCGTCGGAAACAAGTCCCATTATATGAAGACTCTTGCCGTCTTTTTTCGCATTGTTCATAGCGTCTACTAACGCAGGATTAGCAAAGAAATCGCCGTCGTCAATAGCCTTGCTTATCTTAGGCAAATCTTGAAATATAACTCTGCCTGCTCCGATATTGAGGTGACCGACTTCGCTATTGCCCATCTGACCTTCGGGAAGTCCGACAGCAAGTCCGCTTGCCGAAAGTTGGGTGGACGGATTTTGCTCTATTATTTTCATTACTTCGGGAGAAGTTTCGGGAGATATGGCGTTGTTTTCGCCAAACTTGTTTATCCCGTAACCGTCCATTATTATAAGTCCTGTAAATTTCATATTACACCGTTTTTAATACTTAACTACTTGAGAGAAGTCAACGGCTTTCAAAGAAGCTCCGCCGATAAGACCGCCGTCGATTTGTGGCATAGCCATAAGTTCGCTTGCGTTCTTAGGATTCATACTTCCGCCGTATTGAATTCTTACCTTTTCTTCCGCGCACTTTTCGCAATAGAGTTTTGCCATAGTACTGCGGATAATTGCTATAGTATCGTTGGCGTCTTGAGCGGTAGCAGTCTTACCTGTGCCGATTGCCCATACAGGTTCGTAAGCAATTACGATATTCTCAAGGTCTTTCTTATCAACGTCCTTGAAGGCTTCCGTAGTCTGTCTTACCAATACTTCTTCGACAAGTCCGCCCTCTCTCTCTTCCAAGGTTTCGCCTACGCAAATGATAGGCTTCAAGCCCTTTGCCAAAGCAGTCTTAACTCTAGCGTTGACCGTTTGGTCGGTTTCGCCAAAGTATTGTCTACGCTCGCTGTGTCCGATGATTACGTATTCTACGCCTAGCTCAACGAGCATATCCGCGCTGATTTCACCGGTGAAAGCGCCTTTTTCTGCCCAGTGTACGTTCTCTGCGCCAAGTTTAATATTGGTGCCTTTGATAAGTTCTCCGGCAGTTGCGATATCGGTGTAAGGTACGCATACCACTACTTCCGCTTTAGCGTCTGCAACTAGCGGAATAAGGTCTGTCAAAAGTGCCTTAGTGCCAGCGATTGTATTGTTCATTTTCCAGTTTCCTGCAATTATAGGTTGTCTCATATATATACCTCGTAAAATTATTCAATTTGATTTTTTGTATTTCGATTTTTACTTCGTCTAACGTCGCTTATTTCTCATTAAGGCAAGCGATACCCGGGAGAACTTTACCCTCAAAGAGTTCCAAAGAAGCTCCGCCACCCGTAGATATGTGCGTCATCTTATCTGCAAAGCCAAGTTGAGCAACTGCAGCCGCGCTGTCGCCACCGCCGATGATAGTCGTTGCGCCATTAGCCTCTGCCATTGCCTTAGCTACCGCTACCGTACCGTTAGCCAAAATCGGGTTCTCGAATACACCCATAGGTCCATTCCAAATTACCGTCTTAGCGTTCTTAACTTCGTTTGCAAACAATTCTCTAGACTTGCTACCGATATCCAAGCCCATTTTGTCTGCCGGTATCGAGCGAATATCGCACTCGCTTACTTCGATAGGAGCGTCTATAGGATTTGGGAAAGCACTTGCGATAACCGCGTCTACCGGCAACAATATCTTCTTGCCGAGCGACTTTGCTTTCTCGAGCATTTGCTTGCAGTAATCGAGTTTCTCGTCGTCTACCAAAGACGTGCCGACCTCGCTACCTTGCGCTTTAGCGAAAGTATAGGACATACCGCCACCGATAATAAGAGTATCGCACTTGTTGAGAAGATTGTCGATAACTTTGAGTTTGTCAGCGACTTTTGCTCCGCCGAGAACTGCTACGAACGGATGAACGGGATGCTCTAAGCTGTCAGCCATAACGCTCAATTCTTTTTCGATAAGGAAACCGCATACTGCGTCTTTTACAAATCCGTACTCAACGATACCTGCCGTCGAAGCGTGGCTTCTGTGAGCTGTACCGAAAGCGTCGTTGACGTATACTTCTGCGTACTCGCTCAACGCTTTACAGAACGCCTCGTCTCTGCCCTCTTCTTCAGCGTGGAAACGTAAATTCTCAAGCAATACGCACTCACCGTCTTTCAAAGCCGAAACCTTTGCCTTAGCGTCCTCGCCGATTACGTCCTTTGCGAACGTAACTTTACCGCCCAAAAGTTGATTAAGTCTGTCTGCTACCGGCTTAAGCGTCAATTTGATTGGGTCGTTCTTCAAAGCCTTTGCGATTGCATCTTCTTTTGCCTTAGCTTGCTCTTCTACAGGCAATGCTTCGATAGCTTTCTTTTCCTTTTTAGTCAAGCCTACTTTTTCGCTGAAAATGCTGTGAGGTTTGCCCATGTGGGAGCAAAGAATAACCTTTGCGCCTTGATCCATAAGATACTTAATTGTCGGCAATGCGCCTTGAATACGGTTCTCGTCCGTGATAACGCCGTCCTTCATAGGCACGTTGAAGTCTACTCTTACTAGACACTTCTTGCCTTTTACCTGTACGTCTTTGATTGACTTCTTGTTCATATACAGCTCCTTATATATAAATAAATTTTTACAAAAGCATTATAGCACTCGCCGAATAAATTGTAAAGAATATCCAATGATTTTTTATATATCTTTACTTGTCGGCTTTTGGCTTTCGTCACTATTTTTAGCAGACGAATCTTCGCCGTTATTTTCAACGGTATCGACATTATCTTGCGCAGTCTGCTCTTCCGCAACTCGCTCTTGCTTATTCTTGTTGAGAATCGAACAATCAAGACGGCGAAGATGCGCTCTATTGGCGTCGCATACGGCGATAAATTCTCCGTTGTACTCCTCAATGTGCATACTCGCTCCGCACCCCTCTATATCGCAAGGCGTCTTAATGGTGAGCGCATAAAAAGTATTTCCGGATAACATATACGGGGGTTTGCCGTAACTGATTTTCTTGACTGCGAAATTACTTTTGCACATAGCCTTGACCATACGCAACTTATAGCCGTTGTCTATTGCGAAAGCTCCGCCCGTCGCGCATAATACGAATACTACGAAAATTAAAACTACTCTAAGCGTAGAGTTGAATTGCAATCTCCCCAGCAAAAATATAAGTCCGACGCACACGGCTATATCGATTATTGCCAAAGCCAGTTTCACACTCGTGACTTTTTTCATTTTATCTTTGTCACACACGGGGGTTGCTTCGACCTCGCCCATATCAAGGTCGCGTATATCCTCCAAGTCTTCGGCTTGAAGACTTGCTTTTGACAGTATATACTGTCTTTCTCTCTCTTTGGCTTGTCTGCGTTCAAAGAAAGACATGCGCTTTTTTTCGCTGACGAGTTGAGCTCCGCACTTCTCGCAGAACCTTACGTCATCTTCATTTTCATGCTGACAATGAGGACACTGCATAGTCTAATTTTCTTCCTTAATTTCTTTATCTTTATAGTTTTGATTATTCTCTATCGGCGCTCTTTGCGCTTCGAGCTTCTTGACTTTGCTTCTGTATATTCCGTATACTGCGCACAGCGTAACGGCTCCTGCAAGTAAGAGATAACTGCCTATATGCGGTTGAATTTGACCTCTGCCCGCGCTAGCTATACCTACCGCCACGAAGAATAACCATTGCAAAATCGCAATTACGGAAAAGATTATTACAGAGGCGAGGAATAATATGCCGTCTTGCTTTTTAGATCTCTTTATCACCGTAACCGCAACAAATAGCGCAATAGCAACTAAAAGCAAAATGCACAGGACAAATGCAAAGATATACGCCCTATCAAGCATATTAATATCTTCTTGCGTAACTTTCGTTAAAAAGGCGTTGTAAATTATCTCTGAACTCAAATCATTGGAGTCGGCATTAGCTTTGGCGATATACTCTATAGAATTGGAATAGCCCTTTGTCATAGCGAAAAGAAAATCAAACGTAGACATGTCTACTCCGATACTCATCGTTTCGTCTTCAGTCACTAGGTCGCCCAAGAACTCGCTTAACGACCCCGTAAAATTCATACTTAGCAAAGGCAATAGTAAGTAGGAAATCACTATGACGGCTACGACTACTGCAACGGTTATATTCAATTTCTTGTCCCACTTGCCTTTCTCCAAGTCAAGCGCTTGGTTGCGACGCATAATCTCTCTTTGTTGATTGCTCAATACGTCGGGATTTTTCTTCTTTGACCTCTTTGCCATATTTTCTCCTTGCTTTATTAATTAAACAAATATATATTACTATATTTTTCCCCGATTGACAAGGTATGAATAATAATTTGCAAAAAATATACACTAATTACGGCATACAACACAATTTATATGCTAAAAAACTACAGGAGGAAATTATGATAACTATAATTGCATTGATTTTGGTCACAATTGGCGCTCTCAACTGGCTTTCGGTAGGAATATTCAATTTTAATATTGTAAACTGGATATTCACGCCCAACGCTTACGTGGGAGCTAGAGTGGTTTATGCGCTGGTAGGTATCGCAGGCGTATGGCTTATCGCTTATTTGATTTACAATAGATTTTCGCCAAAGCGTATCCATGCCGTAGAAGATATGGCTCATCATAAAAGACACGAAGAATATCGCGAAAACAAATAAGCCCAATTAAAACAAAAGGCGATATACCATAGCGGGTATATCGCCTTTTGAATCTTATCTTTTGTGAATATCGATCACACTGCTTTTAGACTTAAAATAAATTTTTGTCCGTTGGTGAAATTAAGAGTCAAGCCTTTCTCGTCATTTGTGAAAGTACCCATATAATATTCTTTGAGTAAAACTTTTATGTCAAGAAACAAGTCCTCTATCTCTACTTTGTATTGTAAATCATTTAATTGCGCATTGAAGATATGTTCACTGCATTTGCTTTGGTTTTGTATCATATAGTCTGCCTCCTAAAGTGTAATTAATAACCGCGCTAGTTATTTTGCTAAAGTATAACACCGAAATTCAACTTCGCAATGACATATTTTGTCGAATTTTGTATGATTTTGATTTGTTTTGTCAAAAAGTGATTAATTCTATAGTTTTATCGGGGAAAAAGTAGAGATTTGTTAATAAACGATATATGGAAGATAAATTTGTCAACTACTTAAAATAATAAAGAGAGCGTAGTCATTCTACGCTCTCTTATTCTCTTTAGTATATGTCACAAACTGCAATATGGTTAAATTGCTGTCATATTGAGTAAGAATTTTTGTCCGTTGTTAAGTGTGATTTTAAGCGACTTGCCGTCGTTAGTAAAAGTACCGCAATAATATTCTTTTATTAGCACTTTCAAATCAAGTAGCATATCTTCAAGACTTAGTTGGTAATCAAGTCTATCAAATTCAGTATTAAAAATATGTTCTGTACTTTCATTAATTTCTTTCATTCGTGCACCTCCTTATATTTTTAGCATAGTGGTCGACAATCTATGTAGTTATATTATACCCCGATTTTTGTCCTGTAGCAAGTGATTTATAGTAGCTTAAGCCATAATTTTTGCATAAGGAGTGACGAATTTATGGATTATTTGTCGAATTTTAGCGAAACGCTGTCAGAACTAATTTTAATTCATAACTTGAACTCTGAACAGTTAGGAACACAAATTAGCCTCGATAGTTCTACAATTAGAAAATATTTATCAAGAAGGTCATATCCGAAACTTCAGTATGCAATTAAAATAGCAGATTACTTTGGCTGTTCTCTAGACTATTTATTCGGCTTGACAAACGATTATAATAAAAAAACGTATTTGCCATGTCCGCCTTTCTACCAAGCCTTTCAAAAATCATTAAAATCACATAACCGCACACAGTATCGACTTTATACAGACCTTGGTTTTGATGACCAAAGTGTAAGTGATTGGTATCACGGCAAAGTTATTCCTGCAATGTATAATCTTATAAGAATTGCAAATTATTTTGGTTGCACGCTCGATGAACTTGTAGGAAGAAAAGCGGAAGAGATTTCTCCACTGCAGTCGAAATGACATAAGCAATTATAAAAAATGCGAACGTCATATACATATCCCGTGTAATATACTGCCTAATAATAGATGCCTTGTCACCACTTCTTGCATACCCACGCTCTTATCGTAGACGCATAGTTCGTCTAAGGCTATGCTCATCAAATTGTGTAATTCCAGCAGTCTATACATAGATTGCTTCATTGGCATACGCTTGGCAGGCAGAAAAATTTCTTGAGTTATGTCGCCTTTTAACGCAATGGCAGTAGTGTTTTTGCCTATAGATTTAATAATAAAGTCGATGACTTGCTTGTTACGAGCAACAAAGATTTGGTCGAGCTGTCCTAAAATGGAAAGCATTTCCTTACCGCTCTTGCAAAAGGCAAAGCAGTGCTCAGTCATATATACGGGAAGCGGATAAGTGCAGAACCTGCTTTCGTTCTTACAACCGCACACCCCTATTGACGCGTATTCTTTTTGCATATTGGCTATTTGCTCATCGTCGGCAATCATAAAGTCGCTATCGCTTCCCCAATTATCCTGTCTATCTTCTGCCATAATTCCCTCCGTCAACATATCAGACTGTCACTATTATATTTATTAAAATATTAAAATATTACTAAATTAGGCGTTGTTAGTTGCAATTTCATAACACTTTGATTATAATAATTAATATGAATAACAATATATTGTCGCCTACGTCACTGTGGGCAGATTACGACGCAAACGCCGTCAAACTCAAAGCTAACTTCTTGAAGTACGAAACCGACGGTAAAAATGTGGTTAATTTTGAGGTGTATCTCAGTTGCGATACCGACACAGAGACCGATACGCCCCTAATCTACTGTCACGGCAAAATTCCAAAGAACGACTATAAAAACGCTACGATAATTTATATCAACGGCTACGATTCTTTTCTCCAAGAAGACGTATCAAATATATTTATACCCAGAGGCTACGGCGTAGTCAGCTTTGATTATATGGGCAAGTCTAACAGAGGCAAGTACACAATCTATCCCAAGTCTTTGGAATTTGCCAATTACGTCAACAGCAAAGGACATCTCAATTCTTACGTGAATTCTCCCAAAGATTCTTGCGTGTATATATGGAGCAAGATGTGCCGTAACGTAATAACATTTATTAAAAAACTCCTCGGCGAGGACAACAAAATATATCTCCGCTCTTCCATAGAAGGCGGTAACATTCTCTGGCAAGTTGCGGGAACTGACAAACGAGTGGACGGCATAATTGCCACGAACAATGCCGGCTGGGCAGAATTTAAGGGCTTGTTTAGATTCTCCGACAGCGTAGACGAGTTCGATTTCAGAGAAGATAAACTACAATGGATTAGCGCATGTACTCCGCAGGCGTACGCAAAATTCGTCACCTGCCCCGTACTGTACCTTTCTGGCACGAACAGCAACTATACCAGCGTGGACAGAGTAGAAAAATCTCTTGAGTTGACTGCTAATAACGGTAATAATAGGGTTTGCCTTTGCGCAAATATCACCAACACAATAGACAGCTATGCCAATTCAACTACAGTCTATTGGCTGGATCGCGTCTACAATGACAAGAGTATGCCCAAATCGCCCAAACTCGCCTTTGAAATCAACGAAGGCAAGGTATTGGCAAAAATGGAATTTGACGACAGCGCAGAGATAGATAAGCTCGTAGTATATTACTCATACAATGAGATTAACAGTGAATTCAGACATTGGGACCGCATAATTCTCTCTTCGGGAAATCCCGTAACGGAAATTCCGGCGCGTTATGGAGATACGAAAATATTCGCATTTTCGTCGGTACAGTATAAGGAAGGTCAATGTTTCTCTTCCCTACCTCAAATGCTTGATTTAGAGAAAGTAAAAGTAACCAGAATCGCGCCAAAGCGTACGCGTATCGTCTATGAAAGAAATCAAGGTCTTAACGCTTGGGCGGTGGACAATATAACAGGCGCATCATATATGCCTGAACTGAAACTGGGCGCTTACGATATATTCGGCGTAACCGCGCAAAGAGGTAATCTGTCGACTTATTACATCAGCGATAAGAACTTCGAGAGAAAGGAAACGAGTATTTTGCAGTTTGATTGCTACTGCGAAAAGGATAGAAATCTTATCGTTGAACTTTCTGTAGAAACGGACGACTTCTCTTATGAGAGTTATAAGGTCAACGTCAAGATTACAGGCGGTGAATGGCAGAAGATAGCCCTATCTCATTCCGACTTCAAGACCAAGGAACTTGTCGCGCTCAAGGATTGGAACCGCGTTAAAAAACTGTCGTTCGTAGATATCAACCACGCGTTGATCAACAACGTAATTTGGATTTAACAATATGATTAAATTGAGCGAACTAAACCAATTCGACAAAGTGATGACCAAAAAAAATCATCCGTGCGGTAACAACGTCTGGACAATATTGCAAAAAGGCGTTGACTTTAAGATTCAATGCGATAAGTGCAATCATACAGTTATTATTTCCGCAGAAAACTTAAAGAAATCCGTCAAATGCGTCTTGGAGCATAATTAATGGAAGAATACTCTTATATCGAAAAGCCTAAAAGACTTAAAAGCGTTGTTGTCATCAACGTCATATTTGCAATTACGGTTGTAACAGCACTCGTCGTTGTTATCCTTTTTTCTACGACTTTTATGACGATAGCGGTAGTCGGCAACAGTATGTCCCCCACTCTTAAGAACGGAGATAAACTATTGCTTGTTAAACACGGTTATAAACTAAATCGCGGAGATATTGTCGTGTTCCAAAGAGAAGACAGCAACAACGTCAAACGTATCTTGGGACTTGAAGGCGATGTAATTCAATTCGATTTAGATAATATGACTTGGATTGTCAACGGCGAAGTGTACGAAGAAGAATACATAGAAGGTAGTTACAGCGACAACTATTTTTATATGTCAAAAACGGAAGTTAAAGAGGCTATATTCTCTAAAAAAGGATTAGTCGTTCCGCAAGGACATATGTTTGTGCTGGGTGACAACCGCAATATACAAGAAGGCAATGTTTCCATAGATTCGCACGTCTACGGTACTTTGGATACGTCGTCTATAATGGGAAAAGTAATAAAAATTTATTGAGGAGATAAAATGAAAGCAATAGTTTCGGTAATAGGCAAGGACAAAAAAGGCATAATCGCAAAGGTCTCTACGGCTCTTTACGATATGAATATAAATATCGAGGATATTTCCCAAACGATTATGCAAGACTACTTCACCATGATAATGGCTGTAGATACCGGCGAATGTCCCCTTAAATTCGACGGAATAGTGGACAAGCTCAAAGAACTGGGAGAAAAAACTCACTTGGAGATACATATTCAACTGCAGAGTATCTTCGACAGCATGCATAAAATCGACACCGACAAGAAGGGACTTTGATTATGTATTCAAGCAACGAAATTATAGAAACGATAAATATGATTTCCCAACAGCACCTCGACGTGCGTACTATTACGTTGGGAATATCTCTATTTGACTGTATTACCGACAGCAAACAGCGTACTTGCGATAAGATATACGACAAGATTATGTCAAAAGCTCGCAATCTCGTAAAAATCGGCAACGATATATCTAGCGAACTAGGCATACCTATCGTCAATAAGCGTATATCAGTCACGCCGATATCTCTCGTATCGGCAGTAAGCAAAGGACACCTAGAGATAATTCGCACTCTCGACAAGATAGCCGACGAAACGGGCATAGATTTCTTGGGTGGCTACTCTGCTCTCGTACATAAAGCAATGACCCCGTATGAAAGAGAGTTTTTGCTCTCCATACCTGAGGCGCTTTCGACGACGAACAAGATATGTTCGTCTATTAACGTGGCTACTTCCAAGGCGGGTATAAATATGGACGCCGTCGCGCTAATGGGCAAAATCGTAAAGGAATGCGCGTACCTCACAAAAGATAAAGACAGTATAGCTTGCGCTAAACTTGTGGTATTTGCCAACGCAGTTGAGGATAACCCGTTTATGGCTGGCGCTTTCCTCGGAGCCGGCGAGGACGACACCGTCGTCAACGTAGGCGTATCCGGACCTGGCGTAGTTAAAACAGCTTTGGAAAAATGCAACGGCGATTTGACTGACGTAGCGGAATGTATAAAGCAAACGGCTTTTAAGATAACGAGAGTCGGTCAACTCGTAGCTAGAGAGGCAAGCAAACGCCTCAATGCAAGTTGCGGTATAGTAGACCTATCTCTAGCCCCCACCCCAGTGATTGGAGATTCGGTGGCGCATATACTCGAAGAAATCGGCTTACAGAGCGTGGGCGCGCACGGCACGACGGCTTGCCTTGCAATGCTCAACGACGCTGTAAAGAAAGGCGGTATTATGGCTTGCTCCAACGTGGGCGGGCTGTCAGGCGCGTTTATCCCCGTATCAGAGGACGCAGGAATGATAAAAGCTACGCAGATAGGCGCTTTGAGTTTTGACAAACTCGAGGCGATGACGGCAGTATGTTCCGTAGGTTTGGATATGATAGCTATCCCCGGCGACACTACCGCAGACGTAATATCAGGAATTATCGCAGACGAAATAGCAATAGGCGTAGTCAATACTAAGACTACCGCAGTGAGAGTAATTCCGGTATACGGCAAAAAGGCAGGAGATACGGCTGAGTTCGGCGGACTTCTCGGCACTGCGCCAATTATGAACATCAACACCTATTCCCCGTCAAAATTTATATCGAGAGGCGGACGCATACCTGCTCCGTTGCATAGTAATAAGAACTAAGATGAATATAGAAGGCAAAAACCCTGTCAAGGAAGCCCTTGACTCCAACATAGCAATCTCAAAGATTTGCATTTCAAAGACTGCTCACGATATGCAGTCTATCGTGGATATTGCCCGCAAAAAGAATATCCGAGTGGACTTTGTAGACAAAGCCTATCTTGACAGAATCAGCGAGAGCAAACGGCATCAAGGCGTGATAGCTTTAAGCAAGGACTTTGAATACTGCTCACTCGACGATATTTTGGAGTACGCCAAGTCAAAGGGAGAAAAACTATTCCTTATCATACTCGACGGAATTGAGGACCCGCATAACTTGGGAAGTATTATTAGAGTTGCGGAATGCGTAGGCGCGCACGGAATAGTCATTCCGTCCAGACGGAGCGTAGGCGTAAACGCCACGGTTCTTCGCACGTCGGCAGGCGCGGTAAATCACATGCGCATAGCCAGCGTGGTAAATATTAATGATACTATACGCGCTCTTAAAGACGACTTCGTCAACGTGTATTGCGCGGATATGAACGGAGATTGCCTATACGATTCTCACCTTAAAGAAGATACGGCAATAGTTATCGGTAGCGAAGGCTTCGGCGTAAAACAACTGACGGCCAAGCTCTGCACGGGCGTATTGTCCATACCGCAATTCGGAAAAGTTAATTCTCTCAACGCTTCCGTCGCATGCGGAATAATCTGCTATGAAGTAGCCCGCCAACGCCTAAAATAATATGATTAAAAAAATATTTGGGCAGTGGCACAGTGCCGAGTTGATTTTATATATTGCAGGTCTTGCTTTAATTACGACAATGTCGATATGTTTTAAGGCGTCATGGATATCTGCCGTCACAGGTATACTGGGTTTGTCCTGCGTAATGTTTGCCGCCAAAGGTAAGGTCATAGGAATTTTCTTTACTTGGGGTATGATTATATTTTATAGCATACTCTCCTTCCAAAACAAATATTACGGCGAGGTATTTATCAACCTCTGTATGATGTTTCCTATGACGATAATACAACTTATTTCTTGGCTTAAGCATCTGGGCAAAGACTACGTCGTCAAAGTAAACTCAATCACCAAAAAAGAAATTATTATAGTGAGCGTAGTTGCCGTAATATCTTTCGCTGTATTTTATTTCGTGTTGAGGGCCATTCACACCTCCCAACTTATATTCAGCACGATTTCTATTGTCACAAGCATACTTGCGACGTACTTCCAGTCGAGAAGAAGCAAATACGGCTTCCTATCGTTTTTATTTAACGACGCAGTATTGTGCGTACTGTGGTTTTTCGCAACGCTTGACGATATAAAAAACATTGCCATGCTTATAGCCGTCGCGTTATACGTGGTCTGCGATATCTACGGCTTCATAAGCTGGGGCGTCCTGCAGAAACGCCAACAAAAAGAATAACTATTACTAAAGAAATGCGACAGCATTGAGGAGAAAAACAAATGATAGTAGGAGTAAAACGCGCAAGAACTCCGCAAAAAGAAGTTCTTGCCAATCTACTTGAAAAATACGAATACGAACTTTCGCAATATGACAACCGTCCTTTTAACGCGCAAGGTCTGTTTAACTATGAATATCTCAACAGCTATTTCAATGAAGAAAACCGTTATGCCTATTTGATATACTCCAACGGTCAATTAGCAGGCTTCGCGCTTATCAATAAAATACCCGAATGCGCTCAACCTTGCGACTGGTCGGTAGCGGAATTTTTTATAGCGTACCCATATAGGCGCAGAAGAATAGCTACGCGCGCAATGGTGGAAATATTTAGACACCACGTCGGAGCTTGGCAAATTAAATACAATAATAAAAATGTAGCCGGAGTAAATTTCTGGAACAATATTGCTCAAGCAGTAGCAAAAAATAAAGTCGAAATATTTAGGACAAAGGACTTTTACGACGGCTCTTTGGGCAAAGTCTTGACATTCGAAACTTGATTATCTTTTATTAAATTGAGTTTTGATTTTACGTCGTATTTTCTGAAGATTATTGTCGACGTATTTAGTATTCTTGCCTATTGCCTGCGCAATTTCGGCATACGACTTGCCGTCGTAGTACATATTGAGGATATTCCTCTCGTCATTTGTCAAAGAGGTGACGATTATCAATTTGAGCGTTTCTATCTCTTCGGTGTTGATGGCAATCTCCTCGGGAGTCAAAGAACAACTGTCGGCTTCTTCAACCGAACTTATAGGAATACTGTCGCTCAAGGCTTTGTTCTTTAATCTCTTTCCGTTGCGAATACAGTCTAATATCCTATTTCTAATACACTCGTGAGCGTAAGTTATGAAAGACGCTTCACCACCTAAATTATAGGTGACTATAGCGTTGAAAAGTCCTATCATTCCCTCTTGCACAAGGTCATCTCTGTCAACGCCTTTAAGATAAAAAGTCCGCGCAATAGAGTTGACAAGCCCTTTGTATTTCTCCAACAGTTCCCCAACCGCGCTTTCTTTTCCCTCGCGATATTGCCTTATCAATATTATATCGTCTGTCATTTTGTAGCAGGTTTAGAGATTTCCTCTAACAACGCTTTTTGTTTTTCTCTAACTTCTATCGGTCTACCGCACGTCATCTTGCCTTCGCTACAAGCTCCGCTTACGCAAGCAGGTCCGCAGTTGCCGAAGATTGCAGGCGCAACTTCAAGCACAAGTTTGAGCATCTGCCATGCTACTTCTCTTATCTCCCACTGCGCGCGATTACAACATCTTAGATTGAAGAAGTTCATAAGCGATCTTGCATTCATCGTGACAATCATTTTGGTTTCCGCCGAATTGGGAAGTACGAATCTTGCGTCCTCGTTGGATTTCTCGCAAGCTCCGCCGAGAGCAGTCTGCCACTCGGTGTACCACTGATGCATAGTTGCCATTTGCTTTTCATACTTCTCTACGGCGTCTTTTCCCATAGCTTCGATTGCCTCGGGAATAACGTAGTTGAAAGTATCGTCGCCCTTGTTCGCCGGTACGTACCTTTGAGATTTTACGCTGAAAGACGCAATTCTATGTCTTGTAATTTGCGCAAGCAAACTACGCGATACTCCCTCGATACCAAAGGTAAAATTAGCGTGTTCAAATGGCGACGCATGACCGAAAGACCTTAATCTCTGAATAAACTTGGCAATGTCGCTCTTATCCAAACCGTCTTGCAAATTCTCTATAGTAGCATCGCTGTAACAAAGTTTTGCCGCCAAAGCGACAGTTCTCTCGGGATTTGGCGTATATTCAAGTAGTTTTACGCTTGGTTTTACTTGTGGCATTGTTCTTCCTCCAACTCATCTTTTCGTGTTGTCTTAAATATTTTACTTGACTCTTTGGCATTTGTCAACGCTTATTTTCTTCAGCTGACAAAAGAAATTCAAGTCTATCGTGTTGTCCTGTCAAATATAAATAACCTATCAAGGCTTCGTAGCCCGTGGCAATTCTATAGTCGCTTACCGTAGCGTTTTTTGCCATAGAATGAGAATGCGCGTTGCGCGCTCTATGGAAAATATCGCTCTCTTCTTCGTTAAGCAATTCCATAATAGTTAGCATACTCTTTGCTTGAGCCTCGGCTTTAACTTGAGCGGTGACCGCCTTGTGTAGTTTGTCGGCTTTGCCCGTCGTCTTGCCAAGCTCTTGCAATCTCACGTACAAAGTATGCACGCCGTCGCCTACATAGGCAAGCACGAGAGGGTTAAGCTCTCGCGCTTGTTTGCTTGTCAATGGATTGTCATTGATGGGTAGGCTCATTTCTGTTTATCTTCAGGTTTCTTTGCCTTCTTAGCCTGGGCTTTCTCAGCTTTAGCTTGTGCTTTCTTTGCTTCAGCTTCCCTAGCTTTAGCCGTCTTTTGCTCGACAAAGTAATTAAATAGCAATTCGTCGCTGTATTCTGTAGCTCCCGTAGCCTTCAAAGTACATTCTTGTATATATTGGTAACAGCTCTTTTCCATAATTCTTATTATCTCAAAAGCCTCGTCCATATCTTTGCCTGCGCAGAATACGCCGTGATTTGCCATAAAGCAAGCGTTGCGACCTTCCATTGCCTGCACGGTACCCTCTTTAAGTTTCTTAGTGCCGGGGAGACCGTATGCGCCCACTCTGCACGGACCGCCTACGAGCTTTTGCATTTCATCGCTCATTACCGGCAACTCTATTCTTGCCGACGCGAGTATAGAGCAGAAAATCGGGTGGGAGTGTATCGTTGCGTTTATCTCGGGTCTTGCCTGCATTATAGCCGAGTGTATTTTCCTTTCGCTTGTCGGTTTCTTTCCATGCGCCCAAATTGACGGGTCGCTGATTTGTACTACCGGCATATCTTCTGGAGTAAGCGCGATGTAGTCCAAGCCGGTCGGAGTAACCAACATGTGGTCGGTATCAAGTCTTACTGCCGTATTACCCCAAGTGCCTTGCACGAGGTTCTCCGCCAAAAGTCCTACTCCACTATCTTTTATTACCTGTCTTAATTCAAGTTCTTTTGCGTTATCCCAAGTCTTGTCAATAACGACGGCATTCTTATCATCCGCCTTTTTCGGCTCGGCTTCGACTTTGTTTTCGCCGTCTTCTTTTGCCGAGAGATTTTCTTGATTCTTCTTGCTATACTTCGTCTTATAGATAAATCTCATAAGTCTTGCTTCGAAGCCGTTAATAATTTTATTCTCGCCTATTACGCTAGACGCTACAAAGCAGTGACTTGCCTTGTCAAGTACCAAAACGCATGTATACGCCTCGTCCATAGTACGTCCCGTGGTTATACAGCCCTTGTCCTTTACAAGACAGGAATTTCTGCCTTTCAAAGTCTTGATTACGCTTGCTATATCGTCGTTTGCCGTCTTGCAAGTAGGTCCTACGATTTGCGCCATATCGTCAAGCACCGCCGGAATAGTTACGCCTGCTTTAGCGACCGGGATAACCCACTTGGGATAGCATTGACAAACTGCGTTGACGTCCGCTCTGTTGTTGTATATTTCTGCGTGATACTTATATTCCTTTTCCGCAGTAAATATATTCATCTTAATTATGTCGTCTTCCGTGAGGTCGGCAAGTTTTACGCCCGCTCTTGTTATATACATCTCGTTGAGTTCAAAGCGCATACTCAACATATCTTCACTGCCGACTACGCCCTCTTCAACAAGTCTTTTTGCATACTCTAATATTGTCTGTACGTTGTTATTCATTCTTCGTCTCCTTCAAATCTTTTTGAGTTGGCTTGTCTATAAGTCTTTTCCAAGCTGTAATATATTTGCTTATAGCTCTTAAAGAGTTCATCGTAAATATATTTATTCTGCGGATTAGGTCTATACGTTTTGCTCTCGATTACAAAATTCTTTGCCTCTGCAAAACTGCCAAGCTCGCCCAATCCGATTAGAGCTATTATTGCCGCGCCCAAAGCGCCTGCGTTACGCGGATTTTGCACTATTGCAAATTCGCTACCCGTAATGTCCGCAATAATTTGCATCCATGCGTCGTCCAAAGCGCCTCCGCCTATAATTCTAAACTGCCTGCAATGGAACTTATAGTCTTTACGGAAATTTTCAAGTATCCATCTCAAATTGTAACCTATACCCTCATACAAAGCCTTCATTATATGCTCTCTCGTATGATTGGGAGTAACGTTCCAAAGCGTAGCTCTTGTCGTCGTAGACGATACGGGACATCTCTCTCCAAGCATCCACGGAGTACATATCAAGTGATCCGACCCTGCGGGGATAGACTCTATGACTTTATCCATATACGCGTATATGCCGTCGCCAAGTTCCTTTTGCTCTGTGGAAAAGAACTGGTCGCATATCCACTGTATATTACTGCCCGCGGCTTCGGTGATTCCGCATATCAAGTTCATTTCGGGGTCTGCCGACTGTATCGCCGCCGCGCCATGCTTGAACTTGGTCTTGTTTTTGCTGGACGCCGCTACCCAAGCCGAAGTGCCTAGATATATATGTATTTCGCCGTCGCCGTTCATTCCGCTTCCTATAGCCGCCGCCTGCGTATCGTCGCAACCTCCGAATACGGCTGTGCCTGCGCAAAGTCCCATCTTTTCAGAAGCCTCGGCGGTAAGTCCGCCTCCGATTTTATCGGTGCTCTTGACGAGCGGAGGAAGTTTCTTAAGGTCAATGCCTATCAGTTTCAAGGCGCTCATCCAAGTTTTTTTCTTCAAATCAAGGCCGTAACTCGATGCGCCGGAAAGTTCGGCTACCATTTCGCCTGTACATTTATATTTCAAATATCCGTTGACGTCAAGGAAATACTTTGTGTTGTTATATACGTCAGGACGCTCCTCTTTCAACCATTGAATTTTGGAAACTACGTCCTTACCCATAATAGGCGTACCCGATACCAAAGTGAAAATCTTCTTTCCGCCTACTTTCTTCATAAGCGTCTGCGCTTGCTTTTCCGCTCTGCCGTCTACCCACGTGATATTGCGATGCAAAACTCTGCCGTTCTTATCGACAGGTATAATTCCCATAGCTTGCGTAGAGAATATAACGCCCTCGACGTCTTTGGGGTCGATTCCCGTTTCTTGCATTATTGTCCTTGACGCAAGACATACGGCTTCCCAATACTCTTCCGGCTCTTGCTCTACGAATGCCGGAGCGGGATAATATGTAGGATATGGCACTGCCTTTGAAGCAACGATATTTCCCTTAAAATCTATAAGCACGGCTTTGTCAGAACTCGTACCCATATCGTGCGCTATTATGTATTTCATAATTTACCTCTTATAATATTTAACGTTCTTAAGTGGTTTATAAAAAATGCGTTCCTACCGTCTGCATTAAAAGGAGATTATAATAATCTATATTAGGCAAACAGAGTAGGTGAAAGGTGAGCCATCTAGGTTCACCCTTCACGTATTTATTAATAATTAGTTTTTAGCTGATGCCTTTGCTTCGGATGCTTCGATCTTTGCAAGTTTCTTTTCTGCTTTCTTATACTTCTTTTCGTTGACGTTCTTGTACTTGTTCATCTTGTACTTAGCTACTTGCTTATCCATAGCCTCGGTTCTCTCTTCAACCATACCGAATACGGTGTCGAATCTGCTCAATGCCTCGTCGATTACTTCGTCGGTGTCTGCCATTGAAGTGTAAAGACGCGAACCTGCCAAAGTAACGATTCCGTTTGCCATATAAGCTGCGCCCATGTGTTCCATAGCGACCTTTCTAACCATAATCATATCTTGCTTCTTAAGAACTTTGAGTAGCGTGAGCAAGCTCTTAGAAGAGAAGTCGTAGCTCATTGCGCCGGTACACTCAAGGTGAACGATAGAGCCTTGGTTGTACGCAACGTAAGGCAAATTGTGCTTTTCAATCAACTTAACGAGTCCGTCGGTCAATCTGTCGCCTGCCAAACCTGCCTTAACGCATGCGTTGGTTTCTGCAATCTTCTTGATAGCTACGTAACCTGCCATTGCGGAAAGCGGATTAGCCGCCAAAGTACCGCCACAGTATGCTTTCTTAGCGCCACCTGCAACGCCAGCCGCAAGAAGTGAAACGTATTCTCTCTTACCGCCTACGCCACCTGCCGCAGGATAACCGCCTGCAACAATCTTGCCGAATATAGTAAGGTCAGGCTTAACGTTGAAGAAACCTTGAGCTCCGCCAAGACCTACTCTGAAGCCGGTAACTACTTCGTCGAATATGAAGAGCGCGCCGTACTTGTGAGCAAGTTCCAATGCCTTGTGATTGTAATCGAAATCAACCGGACGGGTACCCGATTCAGGACCTACAGGCTCTACGATAACCGCCGCAGTACCTCCTCTTCTTCTGTTAATCTTGAGATAATCTTCAAGCATATTGAGGTCGTTAGGTCTAACCTCGTCGATTACCGAGAAGATATTGTTAGGAATACCGTGCGATTCAAGGAATTGTCTTGTACCTGGAACTTTAAGTCCGTATACCATTTGGTCAGACCAACCGTGATATGCTCCGCCGATTTTGACAATTCTCTTATTCTTCGTTTGGCATCTGGCGATACGAATAGCCGCCATTACGGATTCGGTACCAGAGCCAAGCATTCTGAACATCTCTACGTTGGGCATATGCTTGTTGATTTCTTTTGCAATAAGAAGCTCTGCTTCGTGGAAAAGACCCGTTACAGGACCGCACTCTTTGATAAGTTTAATAGCCTCTTCCTGAACGTCGGGATAGTTACTACCCAAAATCGTAGGACCGCCGGCTTGCAAAAAGTCGATATATTTATTGCCGTCAATGTCGGTAAGATATGCGCCTTCGGCTTTTACCATGCACATTGGGAACGGCTTGTTGAATGCCAAGTTGTGTTGAACTCCGCCAGGAATATACTTCTTTGCCTCGGCGGTAATTTCCTTTGAACCTGCGCACTGTACGTCGTAATAGGTTTCGCAAATCTCTTTGTACTTGTCGGCAGGAATAGAATATATATTCTTGTCGGTAAGTTCCTTAAGACTTTGATTTATTTCTTTGGCGCTTGCCCAGCGCGATATGCCGTAGCCTTCTTGTACTTTCTCTGGCAACGGCTTGTAAGTAACTTTCATAATTTGCCTCCTTGAAGTTAAAATATTACGTATAAATTTTACCATAATTAATAG
>JAIDUV010000027.1 GCA_029060025.1 Clostridia bacterium
ATATTTCAAAACTTCCTCCGGAACTTTTCAGAAAGGGAAGATTTAGCGAAATCTTTTTTGTGGACTTACCTGACAAAAAAGAGCGCAAGAGCGCAATTAGTCTTTACGCAAATCTTTGTCTTTCCTTTAAACCTAGCGAAAGGCAGATAGAAGAACTGGTATTGTTGTCAGAAGGCTTTTCCTATGCGGATATAGAATCGGCAATAAAGAGCGTGGCGGAAGAAGAATATATGAGAGGAACGGACGGTACTTTTGAAGAACTGTCGGCTGTGTTTGCCCAAACGGTAAGCATATTGACGACAAATAAAACACTAATAGAAGAATTGCGTCAATGGGGCAATTCAAGCGCAGTCCCGGCATCGGGGAATGGAGGTAAAAAATGAGTCTAGAGAGCGATATAAGCGCTTTAAAAAGCCAGTGCAATGCGCTGGAACGTGAAAACAGTCAACTTAGAAATGAAATCAACGCAATGGCTTCTTCCGTTGATAGTGCAGTGAGCAGTGTTGCAAGCGCTAAAGAGATGACGATGAATATGCTTACTAACGGAGAAAAAACAATTGTCAACGATGACGGAATACTTCACGGCGTAGATAAAAAGCAGGAAGATATCAAGCAGATGATGATATTGTACAAGAATATGGAAAATGCGTACAAGACTATCAGGAAGTTAAATGGCGATTTGCGTCATCATCAGGATGGAGAGAAAAATGTTCGTAAAATGCTCGTAGCCATTATGGAGAACGAGGTTAAAACACTTGCTTTGGAAAGTACGATTACCAAGCAAGCCGAAAAACAGTATAATCAAACGCAATATTTCTTTTTAAGTTATGTAATGATGGATTTAATTCATACAAAAGACGGAAAACACGAGGCAGCCGAGCGCGCTCGCAAGAAGGCGTTGGAGATGGATAAACGTAGAAGTACGTGGGTATATTTTATTATTGCGCTTCGTCGCGGCGATGAAAAACAATTGAAAGAATGGACTAATGAACTAGTCAAGACTCCGCTCCTCGGCAGCGAAGAAAGGTTTTTGAAGTTGCTTACCGTAATTGCTCTTTGCGACAAAGGCGTTGTGGCAGAAAAACTTCGCGCATATATAGGTGTAGATAAGATTTCAGACGAAGATAAGGCTGATTTTATAAGCAAGATTTCATCCAGTTATAGCGATTCAATGAAAATAACTCCGCCTGAATTCAAGAATATGGATAAGCACGTTGACGAATACGGACAACTTAAGACAGCGCTTTTTGGCGCTATGAACAATGAGTCTATAATGGGTTATATCCAAAAAATCGGCGGAGGTAGTTCAAGTAAGGCGCGTATGCAGTTTTATTCTGACGTGTTTGACGATGCTATGGAGTATTGTCGCTCGCCAAAGTCTGACGAGATAAGGAAAGAAATATCCAAGCAAGAAAAGATTATCGAGGCAAAGGGCAACGAGACGGACGCAATGGCGTTACAAGTCAAGGAAGACATAATGTTGGCTTCGGACCTTGACGTTGAGGGATGTCTTTTCAAATGGCTCACAGGCAGCGAAGACTTTGCCGGTAAAGAGACGATAACAGAGTTTTCATACGGCAAGTTTAAATCGAGTTATAAGCGAGCGTACCGCAATTATGTAAATTTATATAGAAATAAATATATTGAGGATCTTACGCTAAATATTGAAGAATACTCTGCTAAGACGTCTTTCAAGGACGTAGAGGAGGATACTAAAAAGGTGGAGAATTTCTTAGTAGAGCGTTGTAATAAGGAAAAATCGGCTATTAAAGATACAAAGTTTTATATTTGTACGGTAATCGGAGCAGTTTTGATTATTGCCGGCATAATTCTCAATTTTCTTACCAACGTAATACCTTCTCCTGTGAATACTGTATGTCTTGTCGTAGGAGTTGTGGGCGGACTTGCTTTAATACTTTTGGGCGTTAAAATAAAGTACTCCAACTATCAGGCGCTTAATCTAGCGGATGCGAAGTTGGCGGCGGATAGAATTAAATATAACGAAGCGCTTCGCTGCGTATATTCGGAAGTGGAGTCATATCGCGAAATGTACAAACAATATGACGCAAAAGCAATAGACGAAAGTCAATTCTAAAAAAAATCATTATCAACAGGCTGGTTTTGCGAGGACAAAATAAAAGCATAGGTCTGTAAAAAAAGGAGGATATAATGTTATTTAAGAAGAAACAGCCGCAGGTTATTAAATTTACCCAAAATATGTGCAATGCTAAAGTTGACGACAACGAAATTTTATTCGTAAGAGTAAACGACGTAGTAAAAGATGCCGGCGCGCGTTTTGAAGTTCCGTTTACTCACGACGCGCTTTTGATCAAGGGTGGCGGCGATGTACGCTATTATAAGAGCGGCGCATACAACGTATTTGATGCCAAGGATGAAATCAAACAGTGGAAGTCAGGACTTTCGGTAGAAGTAGTCTACATTCCCAAAGATACTCGCGTGCTGATTAAGTGGGGTACTCCCAACAGACTTCGTTATCGCGACGAAGCAAGCAACAAGGTCATCACTGTGGGCGCAAGGGGCGAATTTGACGTATCCGTCGTCAATGCAGAGCAGTTCTTCCGTAAAGTAGTCGGCGCAAAGCAAGAGTTCAACTTGACGGAATTTAGAAAGCGTTTCAGCGAGACCGTAGCCACGGAGTTTGCAGATATTTTCCTCAAGATTATCGACGAGAAGCATCTTACATACGATATGTTTACTGCCAACAAAAAATTGATTGGCGAGAGTATGGGCGCAATTTTGAGTCCTATGTTTGAGAGAGAGTGGGGACTTTCTGTGCTCAACTTCAAAATAGCCGACTTCGATTTGTTGGACGAGGATATGAATGCAATTGAAGATGCGGCCGCTGAAAAGCAAAAGCAAGACAAACTTAAAGAATATCTTGCAGAGTTGGAAAGACTTGACGACAAGCAATGGGAACGAGAGAAGTATCTCCGTCAACTTCAATTGCAGGATAAATATGCATACTACGAAGTTTTGAAAGTAATAGGAAACAAAAAAGATTTAAAGCCAAAGTCGGAACTCAAATGTCCTTCTTGCGGTATTGAATATAAAGGCAATGACAAGTTTTGTCCGCATTGTGGCAAAAGACTTACGCAAGATCCGATAAGTTGTCCCGATTGCGGCAGACTTAACGATTATAATGCAATGTTTTGCGCTAATTGCGGCAAAAAATTAAACTAATGGGAGAGAAATAATGTGTATTTTTAAGAAAAAAAACGTAGCCGATAAAGTAAAGGACGACAGAGAGTTGATATCGCTCAACGCTAAATCTATAGACTCGCTTATCGTCTTGGCAAAAGATAATAGAGATATGACATCTCAACTTAAAGAGTTGAGAGAAAAGATTGCATACCTTATTCCGTCTGATAATTCAAAAGTTGTGGACTACGATAAAAGCATAAAAAATAAGATAGGCGATTTGAGAATTGCTCTTACAAAGTCAAATGGGGAGACTAGCAAAAAAACAGACGAAACTATTTGCGATATCCAACTTACCATTGCTGACAGAAACGCAAGACTTTGAGAGGAGGCGCTATGTGGCCGTTTAAGAGCAAGTACGATAAATTAACGAGAGAAGAGGTTGTCGACAGCATTTGCAAACTCGAAAAGGAATTGCAAAGCATAGAAGGAGAACTTGTTGAGAAGCAAAAGCAAGCGGCAGATCTCAAAGTCAAAGGAATAAAAGAAACTGACAGAGAGATAAAATTGTTCTATGCGAAAAGAATAAACGCATTAAAAAGCGACAGAGAGCAGAGCGTAAAACGCGCTATGTATTTGATCTATAATATTCAACTTATGAACAAGTTGAAAGCGGCTATCGATGACAATGTTTTTTTCAAAAAGTCGTCAGGCATATCGCTTGGTAATCTCCTTTCCGACCAAAAAGGCTTGGCGAAATTTCTCAATAAGACGCTAAATACGCGCGTAAAAGCAGAGGACGTATTGACATCCGCCGACGAAACGTTTAAAAACGTAGAAGAGGCGTAAGAAAAGAACGACACAATATACGGAATGAACAGCCAAGACGACGCTTTGCTAGCAATGTTTGAAACGGAAGAAGCGATAAATGCTGAACAGGAAATGATGCAGGACGATATTCAGACAGATGATAAGACGGATAAGGAGGATTTAAAATGAGCGTATCCAAAAAAGAAATAAAGAAAAAAATGCTTATCAAACAGACTATAAATTCAATGAACAAACAAATACAAAAACTTGAAGAACAGAAAAAGGTGTATATAGACGCAGGTAAACTCGCAAAGCAAAAAGGACTTACAGCGCAGTACAATCTTGCGCTCTCGGGACTGAAAATGACCATTGCGCAGCAAAAGCGAGTCTACGAGATGAAACTAAACTTTGAAATAACGTCGCAGATGAAAGATATGTCGGCGATGACGTCGGAGTTTTTAAAAGGTATGGGTACGCTCTCCAAAGATATGATGAAACTTACCAAGGAAAAAGATTTCCTAAAGGTCGAAAAGCAGTTCAACGAAGCAATGACCAACGTAGAGTTGCAGACTGAGCAGATGGAGAATTTCCTCGACGAAACGGAGTCTACATTTGCGTCTGGGGCGCTATCGAGCGAGGACGAGAATAAGGAAATAGAAGCGCTTATCGATAACGAGGCGGCAGGCGACAATATGACTGACGTAATGATAGAAAAAGAACTTGAAGAATTGAAGAAAAGGATGTCATAGAATGGACGACTTGAATTTGTTAAGCGAAACTTTTAATTTATATTTCAACAAGGCCAAAGAGTGCTTTGCAAGAAAAGAAACCTCATTAGCAAAGCGCTATTATATGTTGGCTGCAGAACAAATGCTGAAAATGGCAAAATTAAGCCAGGGCGAGTTGCAAAAAGCGCGTCTTAACAGAGCAAAAAGTTTGCTTTCGTTTGCGGAAAGCATTTCCGTAGAAAGTAAAAAAATAGAGCAAAACGACTCGCCCAAAGACAACGTATCTGTCAAGAAAAACGAAAAGATTACGCTTGAAGAAGCGCTAGCGAGATTAAATCAACTAGAAGGCTTGGGACTTGTCAAAAGTCAAGTATGCGATTGGGTAGATCAAATCAAGGTATTCAAATTACGCAAAGAAAGAGGTATGTCCGTGCCTGATATGTCATACCATTTGGTATTTACCGGCAACCCCGGCACAGGTAAAACGACTGTCGCAAGACTTATCGCTCAGATATATTGCGCGCTAGGTATACTTTCGGAAGGTCAGTTGGTCGAGGTGGACAGAAGCGATTTAGTAGCAGGTTACGTCGGTCAGACGGCAATAAAGACGCGCGAAGTGATTAAAAAGGCATACGGCGGAGTGTTGTTTATAGACGAGGCATATTCACTGGCAAAGAGCGGAGGTAACGATTTTGGACAGGAAGCGATAGACACTTTGCTTAAAGAAATGGAAGACAAGCGCGATAATTTAGTGGTAATAGTTGCGGGGTACGACGATTTGATGGAGAGTTTTATAGATTCCAATCCCGGATTGCGCTCTCGATTTAAAAACTACATAAAATTCGACGATTATACTGGAAAAGAGATGTTCAATATCTTTTTAAGTATGTGCAAGTCGAGTCAGTATACCGTGACGGAATCTGCAAAGGAAATGCTTAGCGCATATTTTTGCGATCTATATGCAAAAAGAGATAAGAATTTTGGCAACGGACGTGACGTGAGAAATACATTTGAAACTATAATCACCAAACAATCTAAAAGAGTTGCGTCGCTTTCAAATCCTTCTGACGAAGAGATCACTATGATAGACGTAGCAGATTTAACTTTTTCTTCCAAAAAGAACGCAAATGAAAAATCCGAAGAGAAAAAGGCTATGCCCGAAGAAAAGATTTTGGACGGTTTAGGCGGTGCGGTAGGTGGAGATTACAAGTTTGATTGGGACAATTTGCCGATTATAAATTTTGACGATATAGCGGGACTTGATAGCGTAAAAGAAGTCGTAAAAGTAAAAGTTTTGCTTCCACTTCAACATCCTGAAGTGTTTGAGGGCTATGTGCGTAAGGGTGGTGGAGGACTGTTGTTATACGGACCTCCCGGTACCGGTAAAACTATGATAGCAGCGGCAATAGCCAACGAGATAGGCGCGAAATTTTGTTCCGTTAAGCCATCAGACCTTTTAAACCAAGGCGCAGGCAATACAGAAAAGGCAGTGCGTTCGCTCTTTGCTCAAGCCCGCTCTTTTCCTTGCGCGGTAATCTATTTTGACGAAATGGATTCAATTTCTCCCAAGTCTACGAAATCACAGTACGCCAAACAACTGCGCTCGGAGTTTTTGGCTCAGTTGCAAGGTATAGAGGAATATGGAAAGAGTAAAGACAATATCTTGTTTTTAGTAGCCGCAACCAACAAACCTTGGGACATAGACAGCGCGTTTATCCGTCCGGGACGGTTTGGTACTCGAATATATGTGGGACTTCCTGACGAGCCTGCGAGAAAATACCTTGTTGAGCGCAGACTTCAAAAGATAGAGAAGAAAGGCATAGTAAGTATATCTGGCGACGTGGATTTGGATAAAATAGTGGAAAAAACAAATGGTTTCAACGGTTCGGATATGACTAATCTTTTGGACAGGGTAGAAGAGATATCGGCTTTGAGAGGAATAGATTCAGGCGACAAGTCTATTACGTTAGGAGATTTTGAAAAAGCGCTTGAACAGGTAACCTCGTCTGTACAGAGAGAGGATATAGAAAAACTTTTGGAATGGAAAAATTCAAATGATAAATAAAAGGAGTATGTGAAATGAAAAAATGTAAATTATGCGGCGGTATTTGCGGCAGTATCGGAGGCGGCAGATATCAGTGTGATTTTTGCGGCAACACGTTTTGTGAAGATGATTTTATAAATTTTAAGGAAAAAGTTGCGCTCGAAGAGGCAAAAACAAGAGCAGCCGAAGAAGTAAGAGCCAAAGTATCTATTGAAGAGATCAGAGCCAAAGTGGCTATCGAAGAGGCAAAAGTTAAGGCGAAATCTGCAAATGCCGGAGCCGATTTGTTTGAAAAGTGTAAGGACGGCGTACTTGAAATTAATTGCAGAGGTAAGAAGAGCGCGTGGAGCGGTTCAGGATATATTATTTCGCGCAAGGGTTATGCGGTTACAAACGCGCACGTTGCGGCAGAAGAAGACGGACAGGCTTGCGAAAACATTACCGTCAATGTCCCGGGATATGATTATAAAATTAAAGCCCACGTGGTTGCGCTTGCGGATACAAAAGCCGGTAATGGCAACGGCGTTGATTTGGCGATTATACAACTTGAACAAATGTATCCCAAGTTCAAGGCATTGCCGCTTGGGAATTTTGACGCGGTTAGGACTGGAGAAGAGATTTACGTAATAGGAAATTCGCTGGGTTTTGGCACGTGCATTACGCGAGGAATAGTAAGCGACAAAGACCGAAACGGTATGCTAATGTATGATTGCGCTACAAATCCCGGCAATTCGGGAGGTCCGGTATTCAATACGAAGGGAGAAGTAATAGGCACTCACGTTGCAGGACAGTTGACAAGTCAAGGAATGAAAGCGCAAGGTATGAATAAGGCAATCCCCGTATCTTTAATTAAAGTCCTTATTGATATAATTGGACTAAAATTATAATAGCAAAATACAGTTACTTTAGGAGCAATGTTATGGCAATAAAACGTAATTATAGCGAAACGACCAAATGTATGAGTTGCGGAAGTACCGACTTAGAGGTCGTTCATTCCTCAGCGGGATTGGAATACTGCACTTGCAAATTGTGCGGGAAGAAGTTTATAGTACAAAGTGAAGGAGTTGATTTAATTGATCAATATATGTCTGCGCGCTCTCAAGTATTTAAAGAACTTGAAATGATGCAATTTAAACAAGCGTCGTCAGAAAAGATAGAGCAGGAACTTGAAAATATAGTTGTGTCTTTCGCTGTGCTTGCCGAGATAGACACGATCTATTATTGGTACAAAATTATATTGCTTACGAAGAATTTTACCGATTATTCTCGTCTTAAAGAAACGCAAAAAGAATATTTGAAAATACCTAGAGGTAAATGCTATTTTATTACGTTAGATGATATTGTGCGTAGTGAAAAATACGAAAAGCAATACAACGCTTTTATATCGCAACACGAAGAAGAAAGAAGTAATGATGTCGCTAAAAAGCAAAAAAAGAAAAAAGCGGTCGCAGGTACTGTGTTGACGCTTTTGGCAGTTTTGATAATAGGCGCGATGTTGTTTACTTTTTTATACAATCCTATTATTTCGGACAACCAAAGCAATATTTTCGCTCAGTCAAGCATAAAGGCTTTTGGGGTATTTGGAAAATTCAACGTAAAGTTGCAAGTTGACGAGTTAAAAGAGGGTAGTGAAGGCTTTGAACAGATAGAACAAATCATTGGACAATACTGCAATGTATATAAGACTTATGATTTAAAATTGGTGCAAAATGGAAAAGAATTTAAGCCAAAGGATAAATATTATATTACAATGCCTGTGCCTGACGGATTTCGTAAAGATTTACTCGTTGTTTATATAATAAATGACGATTTCAGCGTCAGCCAGATAGAGGGGGAATTTTCTAATATTGACAATACGTATAAATTTTGTATTGAGAGCAATGGCGTGATTGCAATTGCAGAGAAAATGTTCACCGTTGAGTTTGACGCCAACGGCGGCGAAGAAATATCGCAAAAAAGGGTCGAGTATGGCGAAAAGATTATATTGCCTTTGGCGCAAAGAGAGGGATATACTTTTGTCGGTTGGTATAAAGAAGGCTCTGAGTTTGATGGCAACAATGCAATCACAGAGGATTTATCGCTGGTTGCTCGTTGGACAGCAAATACGTATACAATAAGGTATTATTTTGATAATGAGTTGCTACATACTCAAAACGTAGTTTTTGACAGCGAGTATCAATTGTATAGGGTGGACAGAAGAGGTTATGTCGAAGAATACTCTGATGGTGAAACCAAGTATCAAAACGGCGAATGGAAAACACCTAGGGACGTTGATATGATTATCACGTTGAAACCAGTTCAAATTACAATCACGTTTTCAAATGGTGATAGAGTAGACGACGTTCGGTTTACCGCAACGTATGACGGCGATATGCCTGTCATTGAGGTGCCATATTGGAAAGGTTATGTATTTGGCGGATATTACGAGGGACAAAATTTTTCAAAGTGTATATATGGTGAAGACGGCGTTTGCAAGTTGGCAATAAGCGAGTATGCAGAAGATATTACCCTGTATGCAAAATGGGAGAAACTTTCTCAATACGAGAGTTATACTTATATCGAAACTGTGGAGGATTTAAATCAGTTACGCAGTTTACCAAATGGTAAATATCTTCTTTTAAATGATATAGATATGCAGGGAGCCACTTGGTCGCCGATAAATGATTTCAGCGGCGTATTTGACGGAAATGGTCACAGTATTTACAATTTCAAAATTGTAGACGGAATAAAAGTTAAAACTACTGTGAGGATAGGCTTTATAGGTTATTTGACGGGAACGATAAAGAATTTGCAGATAGGAAAAGAAGGTAAACTGCAGACTACTATAACATACAAGGGAGAGCATTTAAGAGGATATGCGGGAATGGTCGTAGGCAGAACCGAAAAAGGTGCTGTAATTGAAAACTGCCGAGCAATAAATTGTTCAATTGATATATATACACACGCCGCAGACTCTGATTATTTGGGTTGGGATTGGATAACTATGGCTGGAGGAATCGTGGGTTACGCTTACGGCGCAAAAGTTCAAAAGTGCTACGTCACTGAGTGCGATATAAAATGCGAAGCGGCAACCATATATAATGACATAAAAGCACAGCCTCAAACTGGCGGTATTATCGGACACGCCGATACGGGCACTATCGTTGAAGACTGTCTTGTAAGAGATACGCGTCTGTTGGCTACAGCGACGGCGCAATCCGGCGGATTTGTTACTGCCGGATCCCCTGACCCTAGATGCGGCGGAATAATAGGCTATGCGGCTGATACGACGATTACGAGATGCATTTCTGCTAGCAATAATATTTTGGCGATAAAAAATGGAAGCGGCGGAAAGGCGCAATACGGTACGATGGTGGGGCAAACGTCCGCAACGAGTCCAAGTAACTTATACAAGATAAATATGGAATCTAAGTGGTATAGCGGTTCCAACGCAGATTACGGCGGATGCGGAGAACTTTCTGCAGATTCCTACGACGTTTTAATTTCTACCAATGAAGCCTTTAAAAATGACTGTTGGATCAGCGGTAAAAACGGAGATATCAATCTTAAATTTGACGAATTTGTATAAAATTAAAGGTGAATTGATTACTATGTATTGCGCTTAGTTTGACAATTCACCTTTTTATATTTGAATTATATATTATACCCCCATTCCACAGGGCAGTTGCTATGCCAAGTATCTTCCCAATTGATTGGCTTGCTTGTTTCGGCGCAATATATAGTGAGAGAAGGGCAGTTAAGGAAAGCAAACGCGCCGATACTCTCTACGCCAACAGGTATGGTTGCGCTAGTTAGATTAGCGCAAGAAGTAAACGCGCCTTGACCGATATTTTGAGTTCCGGAAGGTATGGCAATCGTAGTTAGACTTTTACAGCCGGAAAATGCTTGCGCTCTAATATCAATTATGCCTTGAGGTAGGGCTATATTTGTTAATTTACTACAATTTTGGAATGCGCCGTCATAAATATATTTTACGCCAGGCTGTATTTTTACTGTTGTCAAGTCGGTGCAATTGCGAAATGCGTCAAATCCAATATGCTCAACTCCCGATGGTATTTCGACACTTGTCAAGCCTTTGCATCCTTCAAATGCCGCAGAGCCTATTGCTGTGATATAGGAAGGGATAATACTGTTTTTGCAACCAAATATCAATCTGTTGGTTTCTTTTTCAATCAAGCAATTGCCGTCGCTCTTGTACGTAGCATTTTGTTCTTCTACTATTATTTCCGTCAAATCATCGCAATTATATATAGCAAAAATATTAAAGGAATTTAAATCTCTAGGGATAGTTAGTTTGGTGACTAATTGATTATTCAGATATAGTTTTTTTGCATAATCCAGTGGATTTGAGTCGTTGCCTTGAAATTGTATATTGAGCCAACTAAGCATATCGGTGATATAGACTCCGACCAAGCCGTTGCAACCGTCAAACGCACCTTGTTCAATCTTTGTTATGCTGGTTGGAATTGTCACGCTAGTGAGATTATCGCAACCTTTAAAAGCATTTTTGTCAATAGAAGTTACAGGTTTTCCGCTGTATGACGAGGGGAGGACTATTTGAGTATCGTCATTGTCGTCCTCTAAGCCTGTAATTGTATAGGCGTCGTTATTTGAATTTAATTGGAAGGTAAAACCGTAGGAGGAGTAGTATTTGCAGATGTTGCACATACCGTTGTCGTCAAAAATGTGCTTTGCCTTATCTTCAGTCAATACGTGTTCGCACGTTGACGCGTGCCAGTGATATTGTTTGTCGGTTGACCATTCGTTAGCGAACGTGTGAGTATGGTTTTGCGTGTTGTCGCCGCTGTTAATATTATTGTCATTATCACCGCTTGACAATCCGTTGTCATTGTCGGGTATTTCGTCCTCTTGAATCTTGCAGCCGACAGCCAATAAAAGAATGCTAATTATAGTAAGTATCATAAAAAAGATAAACAATTTTTTCTTCATAGTAATTACTCCTATACATTTATACATTATTATATATATTGATAAGCCGTTGCGCAAGTATTTTGCGATAGGCAAATTGGAAATAGAAGGGATATGTCGAAAATAAAATGAATACTCCTCGTTGACATAAGAAATACGATGAAAAAAATTAAGACGTTTTTGGATTATATAAGAGGCGTTTATAATATCTATGACAATTTTTTTGAGTAAAGAATAAAATTAGCAAAGTTCAGTCAAAATTGTAAAAAAATAGTTAAAAATATTTGTCAAATTAAAATTTTGCTGATATAATACTAGTATATTCTTGAGTGGAGGTGTAGATGTATGAGTAGTGAAAAACTCGGTGATAAGATTTATGACCTTCGTATGAGCAATAAACTTTCGCAAGACGAATTGGCTGATAAAATCAAAGTATCTCGTCAAACTATTTCGAAATGGGAAGCAAACGCTTATCAACCAAAGTCCAATATGTTGAGACGACTTTGCGATGCATTTGATGTCGATTCTAATTATTTTATGCCGAAAAAAGATACTACAGCAGAGACAACGGATTTAGAAAATCCTGAGTCGGAAGTGGTGTGTGACGAAGTTGCGTCAGACGAAACTAATAAAGTAAATTTGGATAAAGTAGAAGATGTTGAAATTCAACAAGAATCCAAAAGTAATAAACTGAGGTTATCCAATAAGACTAAAATTGTTATTACTTCAGTGGTGCTTGCTTTTGTGGCGTTTATTGGTTTATTAATGATTATGATGCCTTTGTTTTCTAAAATACCAGACATAGTAAATGCTGAAATAGTTTATGAAGCAAAAAGTACTGTTTGGAATTTTAGTGTAGATAATATTGGATGGATGATATTTTGCATTTCAATTTCAGTTGCACTAATAATAGGGATTGTATTGCTGTGCAAAATACTTATAAATAGAAAAAATTTAAGAGAAAAATTGGCAGAAAGTCATATAAATTAAGGAGCAATTTATGGAAAACAAAAAAAATTATTTTGTAAGAAATATGTTATGCTTGGTGCTGGTAGTAGTATTGGTTGGTTGCGTAGCATTGTGCAGTGTCGGTATGGTTGCTAGTGCAGCAACTGATGAGCAATCGTCTGATGTTGAGGCACGTGGTTTGATGACGACAATAACACTCAGATTAAGTGTTGGCAATGGTAAAGTTTATGTTCAAGCACATAATGAATTTACTCTTGGACCATCTACAATTCAAGTATACGTATATTTGTATTCTTCATATAGTTATACAGAGGATTATAATCAAATGTTTCTTGAAAATAAAAATTATATAGGTGATTTGAATATTAATAAAACGTTAGAGACATCTGCAAACATAGGTGAGGTTGCAAGATATTGGAGAGGAAGAGTGTATTATCAGTTGGATAAAAAAGATTGGGTATCTAAAGAAACCAACACTGTTTTAGTTAAGCCTGATGGTACGGTAGAATATTAGTAAAATTTTAAAGGAATATGAGATTCAAAGAGAGCAACATATGTTGCTCTCTTTGTTTTTTGTTGTACAGGAAAGTATGGAAATTGGTTGATATGTAGTACAAAACTAATCTGCTAATGGAAGGGGGAGTAATATTTATGCTGATGTAAACAAAAATTGACAAGGTGTAAAACAAAGTTGACAAGATGTTAAGTAAAGGCAACAACAAGTCAAGTAAAGGCGACAGAATGTCGATTGACTTAGATTTAATAGGTAAGATATGCTAGATATAGAAAAAAACTTACGGAGGGAACTTTATGTACAGCAAAAGAAAAAGAGTTGCAACTAATCTTGCTGCAATCATTGTACTTCTTGCGATTGTATTATGTGTTGTATTTGGCGTTACATATACAGCAGAGTGCAGTGAAGAGCAAATTAGTAACAATGCAGAGATAGCAACGACATCAAACACGTATGAAGATTTTTCTTCATACACAGACCAAGTATTACCGGACAATATCAGTAAGGATAATATCAAGCAATACGTACCGGTCAGCAAGTTTAATACAAACACAACGACAATATATAACGGACGCAATTACGGATTTGTTATATTCAGCGATACCGGTACCAATCACGTATTGTTGTTTAAAGAAATATATACGCCTCATTCTGACGGCGGCGGTTATGACGTATCATTGAAGGTCGTATATCAAAATGCGTTTTTTAAGAGTGGGAATAATATTTTAAACGCTAGTTCGCCATATAAAATATCACTATCAAACGTAAAATTCAATAACTGTCTATTTGATAGTCAAATGAGCAACAATATTATGGATGGCAGTTATGATTATAGGGCTGACAGTGGCGTATATTATATACAATCGAGATATGACAACCAACTTTCTTATTTTAATGAAAAAGAAGTTGCCAAAACCGCAATCAAAGTAGGCGCGTCTATAGTATCAGTGGCTATTGCAGTCGCATTTCCGCCGGCAAGCGCTGTGTTGGCAGGGGCAAAGATTGCTTTTGCATCTGCAAATTTGTGCTTAAGTCTTGTAAATGCGCAAGGAAATTATTGGGAAGATACAACAAAGTGCGGTATTGCGCTTGATTTTCCATTGACGAGAGAACAACAAATAAATACGTATGGCGGTTTGCGCAAGAACGTATCACTGGATATGGAAAACGGCGCTGATGAATATTTGGCGAAGAAAGACGAATATGTTACGGCTTCTTTTAGAGTAATGAATGACAATAATCAAGATTATTATGTATATAACAATATTTCTTTTGATATATGCCGTTATACCGGTATTGAGCATCACAATGTAACCACAGATTGTTCAATCGAAAGCGTCTATAGCGTAACTGGCACGGATTGCAATAAATACGGTCAAGTTACGGAGCAAGACGAGACCTTTGAATACCAAAGTTATCAAAAATTTGCGCCGATGGCAAAGACAAATCTCTTTAATTTTGCTCCTTCTCAACAAGGGGAATACAATATCTATGTGCCAAACGGCTATTATTTGTCGATTGACGGAAAGGTGCAGTCAGACAATAGAATAACTGTCGGTTCGGGAGGTTGCAAAGTTGGTATAGCCCCAAGTTTTGGTGTATACATTGACGATAATATATACGCAAGGCTATTGCCGCAAGACTTCTACAACGGCGAGGTAGGCTTTACAAATATAGCAATTCAAAAGGATCAGCATCTGAAAATCAACGAGTCTACGCAAGTAGAATCAGTTGCGTATGAAGTGGAGTCGAGCAGTGTCACCACCAATGACGTTTACATACTCGACGCGGGAGACAACAGCGAGTTTATAGATTTGTATATTACGGACGGAAATCTCAACGTATTGGCAAAGGCAGTCAAGAAAGACGGCAAGTTGTACGTCAATTATCCAATGAAGGCAAACGAAGTATACGGCGTTGTTTGCGTCAACAGAACCGGTATTGCGCAAGATTTGACGGTCGAGAAACAAGGCGGAATGACAGTGGAGAACTATCCGTATTCGGATATTGCCGGACTGTATTACTCATATTCGCCGAGATACACTCAATTCTACAATGCCGCAAACGCAATGCTTTATGACGAGAATATGTATTCGTATCCCAGTGAAAACGCATTCTTGCAGGCAAACGAAACATATTTCTTACAATCTCAAAGTCAAGGCAATATGTCTATGAGCCTTTCGGAGCAAACGCTTTTTGCATATCTCAATATAGGCGAGGAATTGACGACTCAAAATACTTTCAATGAGATGTTCAAGTTCACGCCTGCGGTGACAGCGCTTTATAAATTTGCCGACGGCGCTTATGACGTATACGATGGAGATAATCTTGTTGCGCAAGGCGTAAATCAATGCGTATTGCAAAACGATACGACTTATCGCATTGTCAAGAGACAATTTGGCGGCGTGATAAAAGTCTTCCTTGACGGAGACGCTCTTAGCGCAGGTTCAAACAATATCAACGCGGCAAGTCCTTACAGCGTATTTAAATTGAATATAGAAGAAAGATCAAGACTTGATATAAATATCAATAACTCAAATAGTCTTGCTATCTACGACAGCGCGTTCAATGAAATTCAAGTCGACCACGGTTATTTACTTGAGGTAGGCGAATATTATATCATTGTCAAAGACAGCGGAGCATACAATATTACTATTGAAGAATATCTTCAACAAGTAGACGTCACGTTCTATATTGACGGCGAAGTCTACAACGACACTAGCGGCGCTAAGTACTATTACGGCAAGATTGCGCACCTGCCTGTGCCTTCTAAAGATAGATACAACTTCAATGGCTGGAAGCGCAACGGTATATTGATTACAGACGCCAACGGAGTAACTCACGAAGAATTGCTTGAAGACGAAATGACGTTGGTTGCAGATTGGACGTTGAGAGGCATTATTATGGAAATCAACGTCGGCAATGGCGCGTCAAAGTGGTGGGACGGCAGTGAAATCACGTCGCAAAATCCTGGCGAGGTCTATATTGAAGGTCACATCATTGAATTACTTATAAATATGAAGAGTGACTTTGTCAAAGTCAGTGAGGGTAAGAAGCAAGGTTATTTCCTTGAGACCTTTGAATACCAAAAGACTGGCACTGTTTTGGACGTAGATTATTATGAGTTTACGCCAGTATGGACGTTGGAGAAATACTATATCGAATTTATCCCTCCATATCCGCAGACATATAAGACTACGAGAGCAGTATCGTTTGGAGAGATCATATCTTCGTCAGTCTTCCCGGCGCAAGCCTTCCAACTTGACCAAAATCAACAACTCTATTATCTCATAGGTTGGAAGTTGAGTGAAAATTCAAGCGTAATGCAATTTGCGACAGGAAAGGCATTGTCTGACCTTACGCCGGGCTACGGAAGCGAATTTAACCACGATTCCAACGGTGATGGAAAATTTGACAGTACTTTTATCCGTTTGAACGCAGCGGTGGAATACGTAGATTATACTATAAGAATAAACTCCACAAGTTACCGCGTGCCTCAAGATGGCTATAATATCGGCGCTTTGGGAAGTTATGGATATACAGAATCCAATTATTACGGACACAACGTCTTGCTTACGACGCCTAAAAAAGACAAACTCTTCAGTTTTGGCGGAGTAATCAACGTCAGTGACTTGACGTCATATTGGACAAGCGGAAGCCGCTCGGTGACTGTAGATATGTCTCTTGTGGACAATTATATTACTGTTGCTTTGAGTTACAGTCATTCAGGTAGCGGCAATCCAACGTCTTATATAGGCAATCTAGGAAATATCAGTCTCAAATCGGCATACGTAAGAGCATATAAGTTTGAGTATTGGACATTAGATGGAAACCGTATAGATACTTTGAATTATGCTAATTTAGGAATAACACAATGCTATAGCGTTGTAGGTGGAGTAACGCTATCTAAAACATTGCGTGGCAACGTAAGCAGAAGTACTATGAAGCCTACCTCTTTAGTATCATATACAATTTCAGACGAAGTTGTTTATGTAGATTTGTCTAGATTTTCTTTAATGGTAGGTATGACTTTTGATATAAGTTCTACTACTAAAGAGGTTACGTTTGCTAATGGAAAATGTAATGATACTAGCATAAATGTTAATTTAAGAAATTCAAAATTAGTGATAAATTTCCAAGGTAGCGTTTCTATAAATGCAAAAAGTAGTAAATGCGCATTGGATGCATCTAACTGTCCAGATCTTGAATTGTATTCTTATAATTCCGTAACTTTAAGAGGTGGTGAAGCCTCTATAGGATATGGCGAAGTAGCAATAAAGTGTAAAAATCTTACTTTACTTGGTAACTCATTCAATATATACGGAGGAGATTCATTATCCAGTTCTTATAATGGAAGAGCAGGAATATACGGGGTAGGAAATAGCGCTAATAAATTGATATCTGGAGCGAATAGAGTTGCAGTTTACGGAGGTAATGGAGCGAAAACAAAACAAAGTGAAGAGCCAAAGAAACCAAATGAATTCGAGCAAGCAGAGCAGGGAGTACACGGTTCAAATGGTGCTGATGGAGCAAATGGTTCAGATGGCGCTGTTGCAGTTTATTTTCTGGGAAATGTGATCATTAACAGTAGTAGTACGCTCCTTTGTATTGGAGGAGATGGTGGACACGGCGAAAATGGCGCTAATGGACAGAAAGGCGGAGATGGAAAAGATGGCAAAGTTGGAGTTGTAACTGTTGATCCTGGAAATGGCGGAAACGGCGGAAATGGCGGAAACGGCGGAAATGGCGGTATGCCTAGCATAATCGGGACGTTGGTTGAGAATGGTAAGTATTCTCCAACCCCAGGAAAAGCAGGAGAGAAAGGATATCTTGGCTATGGTGCACCTGCTGGTAAGACTAGTTATACTATTTGGGGAAATCCAAGACCAGGAAGCGCGGGTGTTAATGGTTCAAATGGAAAACCAGGTAAGGAAGGAATAAGTGCCGCGGCATAAAAACAAATAATTATATTGCTAAAGTCAAACAAGTGTGTTATAATGACAGTAACATTATGTTATGTTTGTTTAATTCATAGTAGAGTTGGACTCCTCTCACAAAAATCCAACTCCTCCACGCGCTACCGTAAGGTGGCGCGTAGAGTATGAAAAATGTCATTGTCAATGTTATCTAGACGTGAACTAAGTGAAATGAAAAAAATCTAAATTCAATGTCATCTCGACCGAAGTGGAGAGATCTAAACAGATTAAAAAAGAGAATGAGACTTCTCGACTGCACTCCAAATGACATCAAACATTTATTAAAAGGTGGAAATTATGTTAGAATTAAAAAATCTCACAAGGACATATAAGCCAAAGAAAGGAGTGCCTGTGCAGGCGCTTAAGAACGTGTCTTTGTCTTTTGAAGACAAAGGTATGGTCTTTGTGCTTGGTAAGTCCGGCAGCGGTAAGTCCACGCTTCTTAATCTCATAGGCGGATTGGACTTTGCAGACAGCGGAGAGATAATCATAGACGGCAAGTCGTCTAAGGACTTTAAAGAGAAAGACTACGATTCATATCGTAATACATATATAGGCTTTGTATTCCAAGAGTACAATATACTCAATGAATTTACAGTGGGAGAGAATATAACTCTAGCCCTAGAACTTCAAAGCCAAAAGGGAGATACAGGAAGATTAGAGGAGATACTCAAAGAAGTAGACCTAGAGGGATATGGGGACAGAAAGCCCAATGAGTTGTCCGGCGGACAAAAGCAGAGAGTTGCAATAGCCCGGGCAATAATAAAGAACCCAAAGATAGTGATGGCAGACGAGCCAACAGGGGCGTTGGACAGTGAGATAGGCAAGGCAATATTTGATACATTGAAGAGACTGTCTCAAGATAGATTGGTGATAGTGGTATCACACGACAGAGAGTTTGCGGAGGAATACGGAGACAGGATAATAGAACTTGCCGACGGCGAGGTGATAAGTGACGAGACAAAGGTAAAAGCGCAAGGAGAAAGAGACGCAGAAACCAATAACCTTGAAAGCGTTGCAGGAGACACCGCGCCGTCGTCGGGATTAAAGAAATCTCGACTGCCATATAAGCGCGCGCTTGCAATGGGCGCCAAGACGTTGAGCCGCAAGAGACTTAGACTTGCGGTGACAATTTTATTATGTTTTATCAGTTTTGCTGCATTTGGTTTTGCAGATGTTATTGCTAGTTTCAATGTTTCTAAAACAACCTCACAGGCATTATTAAAGAGCCCTAATAATTATATTTCTATGAGTAGCGCTATTACTTATGAAGAGGGAAAGGATAAAAGAGACTATAATATTTATGCATCTTCTAATGATTTACAAAAGATAAAAGAGTTGAGTGGGTTGGACTTTCAAGGCGTAATAAGAAAAGGAAACTATTCGTTGCCTATTTTGGACGAGGAATTGCTTAATGGAAGTAATTCATTAAATTATTACGTAAATAAGTGGGGAGGAGCACTCCCAGCGTCTCAAGCCCTTTTTGATACTATGGGCTTTAAATTATATGGTAGATTGCCAGAAAATGAAAATGAAGCGTTAATTACTAAATACAATTATGAGCAGTTTGCATTGGCAGGAGTAAAAGATTGCCAAGAAATAGAGATATTGCCAGAAGAAATAGACGATATTCAAAGTTTTTTAGATAAGAAAATTTGTCTTAATATGTGCCTTGGTTTTAATGATAGTTCTTTAGAAGTTTGTCAAATTGTGGGGATAGTGGATACCTTAGCCGATGCAGACGGTACATTTGCCAATATGCAACCTACAAAAGAGATTTACTATCAAAATATGGCAATTAGCACTTATTTTGGGGAAGGCTATCATTCGCTTAACTTTATTCACCAATCTATTTATGATAAATATATTGAAGAGAATTCGCTTGTAGATACAACTGGCTTTGGAAGAGGTTTAAGCGTAGGTTTTTCGAATGTTGTTATATGCAATGGGGTTGCAAATCAATATTCACTTAAATATGTGGATAATATAATATGGTTGGATGGTAAAGGGGAGAGAAAAGAACTTGCTGACAACGAGGTGCTAATAGGCTTTGACAAAGCAAAATATTTATGGCCAGCAGGAAGTGATCTGGTTGAGCGCAAAATAAATTGTAGATATAGTAAAACTTTTTTTGATAATCTCATTTCTTTTAACGAAATGAGCCTATATGAATTTAGATATTTTGGTAAAAATATAGCGGCATATTGCGAAAAAGCAGAAATGCTTTCTGTAGAAAAATTAGAGAAATATAAACAATATTGCAAAGATAATAAATATATTTTTTCATATTATGACTTAAATAATGGCAGGACTGTAAGTATTGACTATAATTCTAATGCAAATAAATTTAGTTTTGATACCGAGCCAAATACACTTAGTGAACGTCAATGGAGATTTTCATACGCTTGTTATTTATCGTGTGAATATTCGTTTGAAACTGACGGAAAGAAAATTATAGGTGGATTAAAAAACAATATTATAAATGAAGAGTGTGGAAGTGTTATTGCAAAAGAGAATGGTGATAGAATTTTTGTTGAGAATCGCATAGAAAAAGCATTAAATTCTATGGTGCAAATTGATCCCAAAAACTTTAATATTTATTATAGCGGGTCGGAAACATACAGTATGCCTGATATTAGTTTTGATGAGGATCCTGTAATAGTTGGGTTTTATATTCCTAAAGATGGTTTTCCGAGTGATTTTTTGATAAATGATAAGGTATACAAAAATAGTTTTGATTTTGAAGATGAAATATATGAATATTTAATTGCTCCATTTGTTGACGGTATAAAAAGTAAGGATAGTGCGATCGCTATATCTAATATTCATTTTAATAAAGGTAATAAAAGAGGCTTTGTTGGAAATAATCCAATTTATCTTGAATTGAATGTTGTATCAAAGCCATTTAAGTTTATGCAGCCTTTTGTAAGAATTGGTAGTGTAATTTTGGGATTGTTTTCTATTTTGCTTCTTGGAAATTATATAACATTGTCTGTTTCTTCAAATAAAAAGCAGATTGGTATTTTGCGAGCCGTTGGAGCCAAGAAAAGTGATATATTTGCCATATTTATTAACGAGGGGGTAATAATCACTTCAATAGTATTACTGTTGACAGTAATATTGGTGGTAAGTTTAACTTTAGGCTTCAACACGATGTTGCCTGCGGCATTTGGAATAAATTTGAATGTATTTAATTTTGGAATACGTCAAATCGCATTATTATTACTTGTTGGATTTGCTACTACTGCTGTCGCAAGCGCAATACCGTTGTATAAATTGTCAAAGAAAAAGCCTGTAGATAGTATACAAGACAGATAAAACATTATATAATAAAAAAGATAAAGACCTTTCGGCGGCTGTGTTTAAGCGCTGAGCGAAACGAATTGAAGTCGAAGAATCTAAATTTTTAGATAAGGTGGAAATTATGTTAGAATTAAAAAATCTCACAAGGACATATAAGCCCAAGAAAGGAGTGCCTGTGCAGGCGCTTAAGAACGTATCTTTGTCTTTTGAAGACAAAGGTATGGTCTTTGTACTTGGTAAGTCTGGCAGCGGTAAGTCCACGCTTCTAAACCTCATAGGCGGACTGGACTTTGCAGACAGCGGAGAGATAATTATAGATGGCAAGTCGTCTAAGGACTTTAAGGAGAAAGACTACGATTCATATCGTAATACATATATAGGCTTTGTATTCCAAGAGTACAATATACTCAATGAATTTACAGTGGGAGAGAATATAACTCTAGCCCTAGAACTTCAAAGCCAAAAGGGAGATACAGGAAGATTAGAGGAGATACTCAAAGAAGTAGACCTAGAGGGATATGGGGACAGAAAGCCCAATGAGTTGTCCGGCGGACAAAAGCAGAGAGTTGCAATAGCCCGGGCAATAATAAAGAACCCAAAGATAGTGATGGCAGACGAGCCAACAGGGGCGTTGGACAGTGAGATAGGCAAGGCAATATTTGATACATTGAAGAGACTGTCTCAAGATAGATTGGTGATAGTGGTATCACACGACAGAGAGTTTGCGGAGGAATACGGAGACAGGATAATAGAACTTGCCGACGGCGAGGTGATAAGTGACGAGACAAAGGTAAAAGCGCAAGGAGAAAGAGACGCAGAAACCAATAACCTTGAAAGCGTTGCAGGAGACACCGCGCCGTCGTCGGGATTAAAGAAATCCCGACTGCCATATAAGCGCGCGCTTGCAATGGGCGCAAAGACGTTGAGCCGCAAGAGACTTAGACTTGCGGTGACGATTATATTATGTTTTTTCAGTTTTTTATCATTTGGACTCGTTGTCACTGCTATGGATTTTTCAAAAGTAGATACCGAAGCCAATGTGTTGAAAAATATGCGTCAAGACGGTCTTGTAGTAAGATCTGCTTTGACGTATAATGAAATTTACAAAGGCAGTTTGTTTGGAGCATCTTATAATGATCTTCAAAAATTGCGGGAGCAGACGGGTATTGATTTTCAGGGCGTTGCAAAAGAATTTAATAGAAGAGCCAATTATTCCTATTATAATCGTAGCGCATTAGGAGATGGGGAATATTATTCCAGTGATATAACAGGCTCATTGCCTGCCGAACAAGATTTGTTTGATTCTCAATGTTATACGCTTTACGGCAGATTGCCGGAAAATGAAAATGAGTTTGTCATAAGCAAATATATCTATGAGAAAATGGCTTTGGCAGGACTTATAATTGACGCCGTGGATACCGGTGAAGATACTATAATACGTCCCGAAGAGATTGCAGATATTCAATCTTTTTTAGACAAGCAGTTGTATTTGTCATCTCCTCTTACCGGAGAACCGTCATTGGTCGTGGGAGTGGTAGACACCAAGTTTAATTCCGATGGCAGATTTGACGTGTTCAAAGAGCCTTACCAAGAAGCAGAATATGACAGAAAGGGTTATAACTTAAAAAGAGAATTTTATGATGCCGTTGCAGAGGGATATCATACGATAGCGTTTGTATATCCTCAGGCATATCAAAAGTGGGAAGATAGCGCAAAGGTGCAACTTGAGTTGGATAATGTTACGGAATCTTCAGGAAGATTTTATATAAATAAAAATGATTTTACAGAGTTTTCGGGAGTTGCAAATGACGAAGTAATTCGCAATATAGATAAAATCTTATGGATAGACGGAAATGGCGAGAGGAGAGAACTCGCCAACAATGAGATAATCTTAGGCGCAGATATTGCAATCCAAGCGCTTTATCCTTCCAATAAGGCATCTTATAAAGTTTATATTAAAAATTTTAAAACTTATTTTAATGGAATGGTCTCGCTTGCGCCAGATACTAGTGAATATGATTTAAGAAATGGAGGCGCCGGAGAAGCGGCGTTGTTGGAAGAGGCGGAGAGCATATCTTTGCAAGAACTTGAGAAGTATAAAGATTACTGCAGAGAAATAAATTATGTATTTGACTATATGTTGTATTTTAGACGTAATGATCAAGATTTTTATAGAGATTTAGATATCAATACAATGCAAGAGAAGCATTGGCGCTGGTCGTATGCTTGTTATTTAGGAAGAAGAGAGAATAATTATTTTAAAGAGCGAGTTGGCGGATATTATAACAACGTGACCGGCAGACAGAGCGGAGAGTATATAATCAATATTTTGGGGAACAGATGGTATCTTGATTACAAACTTAGCAAAGCGCCTGGCACTGCGCAGAGAATGGACGCGGCTGATTATGATATAAGTTATAGTGACGCTTATTATAGATATTTACCTATTGTTGAATTTGTTGACGCGCCAGTTATAGTTGGGGTGTATTTCTCAGAAGATGACTTTCCGTCTAACTTGGTAATCAATAATAAGATGTATGAAGAGTCGGAGTGTTTAGAAAAATCGATATACAATTATTTTATTTCGCCAAAGATAAATGATAAGTCTAAACTAATCAAGTTGGCTCAGTTGAATTTCGATACTCAACACTTGAGGGGCTTTGAGATTCAGAATTACGGAGTGGACGCTGCATTTGAATGGGACTTTGCTTTTAACAACGTATTAAAGCCGATTTTTGGAGGTGTTGCCGGAGTCTTGGGAGTATTATCAATTTTGCTTATGGGGGGCTATATCACCTCTTCGATAAATGCGCAAAAGAGGCAGATTGGTATGTTGCGCGCTTTGGGCGCAACCAAGAGTGACGTATTTGCAATATTTGCCAACGAGAGCGCAATCATAGCGGGAATTACGCTTGTACTGTCTGTGATAGGCACGTGGATCACAAGTATTGTATTTAATGCCGTGATTTCTAATGCGCGTCTAATCACTCTCAATATTCTGAACTTTGGAATACTGCAAGTTGTGTTACTTTCTGTGGTATGTATTGGAGTTGCGGTTTTGGCAAGCGCAATACCGTTGTATAAGTTGTCAAAGAAAAAGCCTGTAGACAGTATACAAGACAGATAAAACATTGTCATTTCGACTGCGCTTTAAATGACATCAACATTTATTAAAAGGTGAAGATTATGTTAGAATTAAAAAATCTCACAAGGACGTATAAGCCCAAGAAAGGAGTGCCTGTGCAGGCGCTTAAGAACGTATCTTTGTCTTTTGAAGACAAAGGTATGGTCTTTGTACTTGGTAAGTCTGGCAGCGGTAAGTCCACGCTTCTAAACCTCATAGGCGGACTGGACTTTGCAGACAGCGGAGAGATAATTATAGATGGCAAGTCGTCTAAGGACTTTAAGGAGAAAGACTACGATTCATATCGTAATACATATATAGGCTTTGTATTCCAAGAGTACAATATACTCAATGAATTTACAGTGGGAGAGAATATAACTCTAGCCCTAGAACTTCAAAGCCAAAAGGGAGATACAGGAAGATTAGAGGAGATACTCAAAGAAGTAGACCTAGAGGGATATGGGGACAGAAAGCCCAATGAGTTGTCCGGCGGACAAAAGCAGAGAGTTGCAATAGCCCGGGCAATAATAAAGAACCCAAAGATAGTGATGGCAGACGAGCCAACAGGGGCGTTGGACAGTGAGATAGGCAAGGCAATATTTGATACATTGAAGAGACTGTCTCAAGATAGATTGGTGATAGTGGTATCACACGACAGAGAGTTTGCGGAGGAATACGGAGACAGGATAATAGAACTTGCCGACGGCGAGGTGATAAGTGACGAGACAAAGGTAAAAGCGCAAGGAGAAAGAGACGCAGAAACCAATAACCTTGAAAGCGTTGCAGGAGACACCGCGCCGTCGTCGGGATTAAAGAAATCTCGACTGCCATATAAGCGCGCGCTTGCAATGGGCGCCAAGAGTATGCGCACAAAGCCTATTAGGCTTGCAATAACAATTGTTTTGTGTATTATTAGTTTTGCATTTTTCGGACTTGCTGATACAATAGCGTCTTATAATACAAACAAGGCTACGGTAAATTCCATTATGGCAAACGATTACGACACGTTGGCAATTACGTCGGGCGTCGGAGCGTTGAGCAAAGATATTGAATATCTCAAGGATGTGACAGGGATTGAGTTTAATGGCGTTGCTTCTTTTAGTGACGGCGGGCAAAGTTTGCCGGTTGTTTATAATAAAAGAGTCAAGGGCAGCAGCGGCTTAGACGTTTATTACAACTTGTCTTTACAAGGATACTTGCCTGCGGAAAAAATCATAGACGGCAAGAAATACAAACTTATTGCGGGAGAGATGCCAAAGGCAGATTATGAGATAGTTGTCAGCAAGTATATATATGAGCAGTTTGCGCTTGGCGGAATACGTCTCACTGACGGCGAAGAGATAATATACGTGGAGCCTGAAGAAATTTCAGCGCTTGAAGACTTTGTCAATAAAGCATATGTTCAGTTGGAAACCCCAGAAGGCGGCATTGCGTGGAAGGTCGTCGGCGTTGTCGATACGCTTGAAGACCCTCAAGGACGGTATGCTTCGCTTAAGCCAAACGCCAAACGCAAAGGTATGACTGCCGAGCAGTATGAAATCTTGGCGGCAGAATGTAGCAATTATTTCAATTTCTCATATCACTCCATAGGCTTTGTTACGCAAAAAGTATACGACGAAATACGCGCTTTGCGTTGCGATACTTCGCTTAAGGGAGTGTCCGCAAAGGGAAGTTTTACGTTGAATAATTCAGAGAAGAGTTACACGACTTCGTTTAAGAACGTATGCGACGACTCTTGTCTTAAAGATTTGGAAGTTGAGTGGATAGACGGCAAGCCTCGCAGCGCGCTTGATGACGACGAGTTTGTAATCGGCTCAAATATGTTGGCGGCAATAGGCAAGGACGTGTCGGATTATACGCAAGTTGATTATAATGAAAAATTTTTTGACGGACTTGTTGATTTTTCTCATTTTAACTTTACTTTGTCTTCGCTCAAAGATTTTGGCGGACTATATATAGGTTGTTGCCAATATGCGGAAAGCGCCGACGAAACCCAAATCAAAGTATTTCAAGATTTTATCAACTCATTGGGTAGCGAAAAGGACGAAGAAACAAGACAAATGATACGCGCCCTTGCAATAAGAAAATGCCTTGACGGTTTGCCAAATTTGAAAGAAGATTATCAAATTGATCCGTATGAAGAAGAGTTTAGCCAATTGCAATGGAGAATGTTCTATGCGGGATATCTAATGGTAGAACAAATGAATTTTTACGACTTTATCCAGTCGATTGACGGCGGATACGTCACCAACGTTGCAGGCGGATTGTGCGGAAAAGAAATCAAAGAGCAAGTGGGCTTGGAGTTGTACAACAAATATTTGCTCAAAGAAATCAATAGCAAGACTTATGATGGGTTTAAGGTTGAATTTTATTACGGCAATGAGTTTGGTTTGAATGACGCGCCTAAGATAGTCGGAGTGTATAAGGACGTCGATTCGTCTAAGACGGATAAGTATTTGATAAATAATCTCGTATTTGAAAAGGCGCAAAAAGCGTTGAATCCAGAGTATGCTTTCTTGATTGCGCCAATGACAAAGGATAAGCAAACAGTTCAAAAATTGGTGGATATGAATTACGCAAAAGACGGCAATGGGGCGTATGTTATGCAAAATTCCGTTATGCTGGCAATGCAACTTAAAGGCAGTACCTTTGCATCTCTCGGCAATGTTTTCCTTTACGTGGGATTGGCTTTGGCTGTCTTTTCAATAGTGCTTATGAGCAACTATATTACGGCGGCTGTGTCTTCGCAAAAAAGACAGATAGGTATTCTAAGAGCCTTGGGCGCAAGAAGCGCAGATATCTTTGCAATCTTTTCAAGTGAGAGTATTATTATCGCAGTCGTCAATTTTGTGTTGGCAACTGTCTCGGCATTTGTTGCCAGCATTGCTATAAACGCGCAGGTGGCAAGTGGCTTTGGACTGCAAATTACGTTTATGCTTTTTGGTATACGTCAAATTGCGTTAATACTTGCTTTGAGCGTGGGAGTATCTCTTTTTGCAAGCGTCGTTTCGATATACGCAATTTCAAAACGCAAGCCAGTAGATTGTATTTTGGATAAGTAAGATGTTTTGCGATTGCGAAAAGTTGAAAAAATGGACTTACAATATATATTTCTCAAAAAATATATTAAAAGCGCGGAAATTGTTTCAATGTCAACAAAAGTTGACAAGATGTAAACAAAACTTACTTGTATTTGTATAAGTTTTGCATTAAAATAAGATTGTAAACAACGACATAGTTGTGACTCAATTTTATGTAGGCTAAAATCATTGTTAGGATATACGGCACGTATATCTGACACAGAAAACACACCGCTGAAAGGCGGTGTGTTTTCTTGTTGAGTTAAGTATACATAATTATAATTTTGTGCATTCCGTTAATAATTTAAGTAATTTAATTTTCAATAAGGAAAGAAGACAGATGAATCGCATACCTAAGCATATAGGAATTATACCCGACGGCAACAGACGTTGGGCAACGCAACGCGGCTTGAATAAAGAAGAGGGATATGAGTACGGTTTGCCGCCCGGAGTGAGACTGTTGCGCTACGCAAGACAAAAGGGCGTCAAAGAATTGACTTATTACGGCTTTACCGTCGACAACTGCAAGCGCCCTAAAGAACAAGTGACCGCCTTTGCCGACGCTTGTCTCAAAGCAGTAAAAATGATAGAGAATGAAGGAGTGTGTTTGCGTGTGGTGGGTAATACCAAATCGCCTTGCTTTCCTGCGCAATTACTGGAGTATACTGTCAGTAAGCCTTGTGACGAAGACGTTATGAGAGTTAACTTTTTGGTCAATTACGGCTGGGAATGGGATATGAAAAATAATTGGGAGTCTCGCGATATTCCGCGAATAGATTTGGTGATTCGTTGGGGCGGAATGCGTAGGCTGTCGGGTTTTCTTCCGTTGCAGACTGTGTATTCGGATTTTTATATAGTGGACGATCTGTGGCCTGAGTTCAAAGAAGAACATCTTGACGATGCGCTTGAGTGGTATTCGCGCCAGGACGTGACTTTGGGCGGTTAAAACTGCTTGCCAAGAGAGTATTTATAAACTATAATATCACTATGAAATATGCAGTGATAGACATAGGATCAAATTCAGTAAGACTTATGGTCAGCGAGGACCTTGAGCGAATATATAAAAAGATCAATACTACAAGGCTTGGACTGGGACTTGCTTTGACAGGACGGTTGGATAGCGCCAGAATGGCGGAGACTGCGGACGCTGTGGAGAATTACGTGCGAGAGGCAAAAGAAGAGCAGTGCGCAGAGATTTTTGTATTTGCTACAGAAGCCGTGAGGAGCGCTGCCAACAGAGAAGAGTTTGTCGCGCTTTTGGCAGATAGGGGCATTGAAGTCAAAGTGATTGCAAGCGAGGACGAAGCAAGATTGGGATTTGCGGGAGCATATACCGATGGGGTGTGTTGCGTGCTAGATATTGGCGGAGGAAGCGCAGAACTTGCCGTGGGTGATAGCAGCGGACTGTTTTATGCAAAAAGCCTGCCGATAGGTCTTATGAGAATATATGACAGATGTCAAGAAAACATAGAGGCAATTGACGCGTACGTCGCAGATACCATACGGCAGTACGGAGAAGTGCCTAATTTTGATAATATGCTGGCAATAGGCGGGACTGCGACGACTTTTGTAGCCATAAAAGAAAAAATGAAAAAGTACGATGCCGATATCGTCGACGGATATGTGTTGACAAAACGCGATATTGACGAAATGACAGAACAAATACGTTCGATTGATATGCAGAGCAGGTTGCTCTTGCCGGGGCTGGAGTCTAAGCGCGCCAACGTCATTGTTGGCGGGGGCAGACTTCTGTCGGCAATTATGGGTATGCTCGGCAGAGAAAGTCTTGTTGTCAGAGAAAGTGATAATCAAGAGGGATTTTTGAAGGTGTTTGGCAAGAAGTGAGGTGTCGCAAGTTTGCACGGCAGTAATGCTTCCTATACATCTTCAAACTCACTTGACGTACATCAAGTTTGGCTTAAAGCGAGGCAAGGCAAAACTAAAATGCGTCTTTTCCGCCAATATAGCCTTTGGCTCACGTCGACGTACAGCAAGTACGACGACGCTCACCAAAGACAATCTTGACAAAAAATCCGCTATTTTATTCTTTGCCTATCTCACTTCTCGCCAAACGAAAGCGTAATTAAAATGACGTTTCGAGCGAAGTCGAGAAATCTCAACAGTATTTTATGAAGTGGATAAAACACTGACACTATTCTATACAAAAAGAATTTTTTAAAATATTTAAAAAACTCTTGACAAAAGTATTTTTTTCATATATTATTGTAAAGCATTGACAAAATGTTTTAATATCGCGGGTTGGAGCAGTGGTAGCTCGTCGGGCTCATAACCCGAAGGTCGTTGGTTCGAATCCTTCACCCGCAACCATTATCGCCGGTGTAGCTTAGTTGGTCTATAGCGGTCGGTTCATACCCGACAGGTCATTGGTTCAAATCCGATCACCGGTACCAAAAAAATACAAACTCCGATTGGAGTTTGTATTTTTTACTGCTACTTATTACATTTTCGCTAAATTTAAGAGTTGGTTTCAATCGGTTTACTCTTCTTTGCCATAGCCGCGTCATAATTCTTATTGACTCTCATAGCATTGAGAATTGCAACGATTGCTACGCCTACGTCACCTATGACGGCAAGCCACATACCTGTTATGCCCAAGGCGGAGAGGAGCATTATCAACAACTTTACCGCAAGAGATATTACTATATTTTGCATTACGACTGCCATTGTCTTTTTGGCAATGCGTTTTGCTGTTGCTATGCCGCGCAGATCGTCTTGCATAAGCACTATGTCAGACGCTTCTATTGCCGCGTCACTTCCTACGCCGCCCATTGCGATACCTATGTCAGAGCGCATAAGCACTGGAGCGTCGTTGATACCGTCACCTACAAAGCAAAGTACGTCGTCTTTCTTTTTGTCCGCAAGCATTTTTTCTACGTTTTCTACTTTGTTTTGCGGCAGTAGGGAGGCTTTGTAACTCGTCAAGTTGAGTGCTTGCGCTACGCTTTGGGCAATTACTTCATTGTCACCGGTAAGCATAACGGTATTGCAATTCATATCGTTGAGCGCTGATATGACAGACTTAGCCTCGGTTTTTATTTCGTCACTTATCAGCAAAGAACCGACATATTTGTCACCTCGCGCTACGTATACGACGGTGCCTATGCCTTTGTGCGGCGTATACGCTACGTTGTGGTCGTTCATCAACTTTTCGTTGCCGCAATATATAATATCGCCGTCTTTTGTTGCGATTATGCCTTGACCTGCCACGTTTGTGAGAGCATAGTCCTTTTGGACTTCCTTGCCATAGCAGGCAATGATAGATTTTGCAATGGGGTGCGACGAGCCTTGTTCGGCTATTGCGGCAAGGCGCAAGACCTCTTCTGCGTTTTCTTGAGGACTTATTGCAGTGACGGCAAAGTTGCCTTTTGTAAGCGTGCCTGTCTTGTCGAATACAAACGCATTTGCCTTGCTCAATAGTTCAAGATAATTAGAGCCTTTGACAAGTATGCCGTGTCTTGAAGCGGCACCTATGCCGGCAAAGAAAGAGAGCGGTATTGACACGACGAGCGCGCAAGGGCAGGAAACTACCAAAAAACTCAGCGCTCGATATATCCAACTATACCAATCTTTCGTTACTATGCCGGGGATAATCGCAAGGATCAGCGCAGAGCATACGACTATGGGCGTATAATATTTTGCAAACTTCGTGATAAAGTTTTCCGCCTTAGATTTGCGCGACGATGCGTTTTCTACAAGTTCCAATATCTTGGACACAGTGGAGTCGTAGAAGACTTTGCTTACCTTTACGTATATCTGAGACGTCATATTGACGCTGCCGCTAATTACCTCTTCGCCGACGTTTACTTCGCGCGGAATAGATTCGCCTGTCAAAGCCTTGGTATCTAAAGTCGATGTTCCTTTGACGATTACGCCGTCAAGCGGTATCTTTTCTCCCGGGTTGACGACTATTATATCACCTATCGCAACTTCTTCGGGGTCGACTTGCTCTGTGGTTTCGCCACGAATTAAGTTGGCGTAATCGGGACGAATGTCCATAAGCGCCGATATAGATTTGCGAGATTTACCGGTTGCGTAGCCTTGGAAAAACTCTCCCACCTGGTAGAATAGCAATACGGCGCAAGCCTCGTCAAAGCCCTCTATGTCCTTGCCCGCAACGCCAGTATATATGCCAAGCGCAAACGCGCCTAGCGTCGCAACTCCCATCAAAAAGTTTTCGTCAAGTATCTGACCGTGAGCAATGTTGCGCGCGGCTTTGAAAAGCACGTCGTAGCCTATTACTATATAGATTGCAAAATATAGGCAAAAGGGAAGAAGCCAGCCAAGTTTGCTTCCGCTCACTCCTGCCAAGTCCACAGTCTTATCGACGATAAGCACAGTTAAAAACGCAACAAGAGCAATGAGTATTCTTGTCAAGTTCTTTTTTTGTTTTCTGCTCAGATTTATCTTTTTCATATATGCGTCCTTATATATTATATTCAAATATTTATATTGTCAAACAATTGCTTTGTTGAACAATTATTCAATTATGTGTCATAAAAAATAGGTGAAAATTTACCCATATTTAGGGGAGAGCGAAGTTTGCCCGCCCCTAAATGCAAGAGCCGTCAGCGAATAATTCTTGTATCAGGCTCGACTTTTTTGCAAACTTTTACGACTTCGTCCATAATTTCTTCAAATCTAGCGTCGTCGGCTTCTATCGTCATTTTTTGCGTCAAGAAGTTGACGTTGATTTGCGATACGCCGTCGATTTTTGCAATATTGCGCTCCATTTTGGCGGCGCAATTTGCGCAGTCCAAGTCTTCGAGTTTAAAAATCTTTTTCATAAAACCTCCGTTTTGTTTTCTGCTGCTGCAGATGTATATATTTTTTATTTTTTCTATTGAACAAGTATTCAATCGTATTCTTAAAAAATAGGGGATATCCCTAATTTTATTCGTTGACGTGGCTAAGACCGCATTGCATTATTAAAGTCACGTGGTCGTCGTCTAAAGAATACTTGACCTCTTTGCCTTCTTTTACGCCTTTGACGAGTTTGATGTTGCGAAGTACTCGCAATTGGTGCGATACGGCTGATACGCTCATATCAAGTATCTCGGCAATTTCGCCTACGCATAAGTCGGCAACTTGCAGACAACTCAATATCTTTGCTCTCGTCGGATCTCCAAGCGCCTTGAAAAGTTCGGCTAAAGCGTAAGTGGTGTCTTCGCTTGGCAATTGCTCGCGTACTGAAGTCGTTTTATCTTTTTGCTCTTTCATATTTCCTCATTACACTTGAATGGTTATTCAAATGTTCAATATTAGTATATTCTGCAATTTTGCTTTTGTCAATACTTTTTTGCAAATAATTTAAAATTATTGACAATGGGGCATCAAGTCACGTTTTAAAGCATTGTAAGTGTTGCAAAACTTTTGTGTATATGATAATATAATATAAAATAATTATGAAATTTTAGGTGTGAATTATGATAAAGAGCAAATTTGCAATATATGCATTTCTTTTGATTATCATTATCTTATTTTCGGCAGTAGGGGCCGTGACTCTATACAAAAGTCAGAATAAATTAGACGGTTACGTCAAGACGAAAGCGGTGGTAGTTGATTACAAAGAAAAGATAGATTACGACGTTGACCGGGGTTATGAAAAGATGTACAGCGAAGTCGTGGAATATACCGTCGACGGACAAAAGTATACCGCAAGCAATTCCGTATGGACAAACGCTCCTAAAGCAATAGGCAAAGAAATCGAGATCGCTTATGACCCAAATATGCCGTCTAGATGCGAATTTGTCTCAAGCAGTTACTTTTTTCCAATGGTGTGCTTTGGTATTGCAGGCATAACGTTTCTTGTATTTATAGCCCAGATAATCACAGGAATAAAAGCCAAGAATAGATATTAACATATTTAACGAAGTGTGAGGGAGATATGAAGAATAGATTTTTATTGTCAATATTGTTGGTTGCCGCAAGCGTTACGACTTGTATATCGTTTTGTGCGTGTAACAAGATAGATATAAAAGAATATCCGCCTGCGCCGACGGCGTATAAGTACCAAGTTGACGGCAGTATTGCTTTATCGTCTGCCGAGACTGCGCCAATGGGTAATTTAAGTCGCGGTTTTAGAGGCGAGACGTATATTACGTTGGGACGCGACGAAGCATATCCGGATAGCAATGAGCCGTATATGCAAAAGTTGGACAACGAGTTGAAAAGACTTGAGGCGGACGGCATTAAAATTATGCAGGTATACGTTTATCTCATTGAGTATTACAATACCTCGATACCCGACAGCGCATTTGCGCAGTTGAAAGAATATTTTCAGGTTTTAGAGCAAAAGGGGATAAAGATATTGTTGAGGTTTGCTTATGAGACAAACGAAGGACAGAAGACCGGTCCAAAGACTTCGGACATAGAAAGGCATTGCGCTCAACTCAAAGAGTTTTTTAAAGATAATCTTAATCTTTTCAACAAGACTGTATACGCCCTTCAAATGGGCTTGATAGGACTCTGGGGAGAGGGACACGGAAGCGTTCATAGACACAACGTCGGCAGGGTGATAAAGGCAGTTGCCGATATGACGCCCAAAGATACGCCAATTATGGTGCGTACTCCGCAAATGCTTTCGCAAGTGCCAAAGGATATCGAGGATAGATTTGGTATGCACGAAGATTACGTGATTGGATACAACGATCCTTGGGTAGCAATAGCCACTGACGACAAAAACTATTATGCTGTGACAAATAAGTGTAAGTACGCTGTGACTGACGGCGAAATGCCTTGGGGAAGGGCGGGAGTGCCAATTGATACGATAGGCTCGCTTAAAACCGCCGCAGACTTTGCAATGACGAGTTTCTCGTTGGCGCACAACTATACCGAAGAGGGCGAACACAATCTTAAGGCGTGGCAGAGCGAGTATTTGACAGAGCAGGATTTGAAAGATAATAATTTACCTTATAATCCCGCATTGTTGACCAACGGCAAAATCAGCGCTTTTGATTATCTCAAATATCATTTAGGGTATCAGTTGGTTGCGTCAAATCTTGAGATAAAAGACGGCAGGGCATCGTTTATGATAACAAATTATGGCTTTGCCTGTCCATACGGCTACGATATGAAGATTTTCGTTGACGGCAAGCAGGTGACAACTCAAGAGGAGTATTCGTGGAATAACTTGACGCAGTTTGGACAAAGCGTATTTAGTTTTGCTTACGACGGCGGAGATATCGAGGTGGAGTTTGTCAATCGCAGGGATAGCGCAGATACTATAGAATTTTTTAACGACGTACCTTATGAGAACGGCCGCAACGTCATATACAGAGCGAAGTAAAAATAAATTGTCAAGGAGAAAATTATGGCAAGCAATGGCAAAATCACAAACTTAAAATTTTTTGTTTTGTTGGCAATAGTAATTGTCGTTGTCGGCGTAGGGATTCTTGTTTGCGATCAAATTGTATATAGAGGATACGTTAGGATAAAAGCGACTATAGTCGGTTACGAAGAAAATGCGGGATATGACAGAGATGAAGATAGAAGTTCATCCACTTATGCCGAAATAGTATCGTACACGGTTGATGGGAAGACTTATAGCGCGAAAAATCCTAGTTATTCAAGTAAACTCAAATTAGAAACAGGCAAACAAATTGATATTGCCTACGATCCAAATGATCCGTCGCACTGCGTTTTTGTCGCAAGCAGAATTAAACTGTCAATGGCTTTGATTGCGATTGGCGGAGCAACTATGCTTGTATGCATAATAATCGCAGTATCAAAAAGACGTAATACGTTCCATATCAATAGTGAAACCCTGACTTGATAATTTGCTTTATTAAAGATTATCGCGTACATTATTTGACAAATATATTTCGCCATTTTATAATCTTATTGAAAATATTTTTAGGAGTAATTTATGAGTAAAAAAAATAAGAAGAAAAGCACGTTTTTTTCAGACTTTAAAGCATTTATTACAAAAGGCAACGTGATGGATATGGCTGTCGGCGTTGTTATCGGCGGAGCCTTCAGCGCAATCGTCAACAGCCTTGTCAACGATATTATTATGCCGCTTCTCAATCTTGCAACAGGCGACGGAGTAAAGGGGTTGTCTGTCGTACTCAACGGCGTAGATAAGTATCTTGCCGACGGCTCTATCAATCCAGAGGCAGTCTTGTGGAATTACGGCAACTTTTTGCAGACGATCATCAACTTTTTGATTATTGCGCTGTGTATATTCACGACGCTACGTATTATTATGAATATCAGAAAGGCAAGCGAAAAGATTGCAGAGAAGGCAAAACAGGAAATTCAAGGCAATGAGCAACAAGTCGCAGATCAAGCGGCGCAGGAAGCAGTGGCTGACGTTGCGGAAGAGGCAAAGGTCGAGGACACAACTCCTATAGAGGCGGTCAAGACTCAAGAAAATGCCGTAGCAGAAGTTAAGGCTGAAGAGGGCGCAGAGCCGACTCAAGATAAAAAAGAAGTTGAGATAGAAGTCGTTGTCGAAACTGTTGAGGAAGCAGTTGAGGCAAAAGAAACTCAAGAAGACTTGCTCAAACAAATCAGAGACTTGCTTGCGACAATGCAACCTAAGAAGAGTGAAAAGCCGTCCGCTGCAAAGACTGCGACAAAGACGACTGCAAAAAAGACTACGAAGTCTGCAAAATAATGACAATTAAAATAATAGACCGCTTTTGTTGAATCAAAGGCGGTTTTTTTATATGCAAAATTTAAGTTCGTATTGAAAAACGCCGTTTTGTGTGGTATAATAATTTAAAATATGCAAAAGAAAAAATTAAAAGAATTTTTCCGTAAGATATTGTCGGAAATATTCGTAGATAAGTATAACTGTATCGTTTGCGACAGCGAGTTGCAAGAGAAGTCTAGGTATGGGCTTTGCGAAGACTGTAAGAGCAAATTGCGTTTTGTCGGTGACAAGATATGCAAAAAGTGCGGTAGACTTCAACTCAACGAGGCTGATTATTGTCTCACCTGCAAAGAGCATAAGCGCGAATTTGATTTTGCTCGCTCCTGCGTGGTATACGACGACGTCGCAAAAGAAATCGTAAGAGGTATAAAATTTGGCGGTAAGAAATACTTCGCCAAGTATATTGGGAATTTTCTTGCTCAGAAGTATCAAGAGACTTTTGACGGAGTGGATATTGACGTAATCGTACCAGTGCCGCTGACGAAGAAAAAGCAAATCATAAGGGGTTATAATCAATCTTGGGAAATAGCCAAGAGATTTGCAGAAACAGTGGATTTGACGGCTGACGACAAAATTGTGGCAAAGGTCAAAGATAATCAAGAGCAGGCAAGATTGAGCGGCAAAGAACGCGAAGAAAATATTTTGGACGCCTTTGAAGTCAAACTTTTGGAGAGAGTCGAGGGTAAAAGAGTGCTTATCATAGACGACGTTATGACTACGGGCAGTACGGCAAGCGAAATTGCAAGGGCGTTGAAGAAGGCAAAGGCTGAGGCAGTATATTTGTTGACTTTTGCAAGTACTAAATATAAAGTCGAAGAAAATCAAGAAGAGTGACCGACTGTGTATAGACGCTCGACTTGCTCGCTATGCCGTCGCTACGCTCCTTACAGCCTTATTTTTGCCCTATCGTCGGAACTTGGAAGTCGACGTGTACGCAAAGTACATTTGACGACTTAGTATCGCCCTAGCGCGGACAAAAATAAGACTAATCTTAACAGTCGTTATTGGCTGATTAGAAAAAATATAATGCTATACGGCATTGGGGGAAATATGAAGACAAGATGGTATAAAGACGCAGTAATTTATCAAATTTATCCGCGTAGTTTTTGTGATGGAAACGGTGACGGCATAGGCGATATAAGGGGTATTATATCAAAACTCGATTATATCAAAAGCCTTGGCGTGGATGCGGTATGGCTTTCGCCTGTCTACAAGTCTCCCAACGACGACAACGGCTATGACATAAGCGATTATAGGGATATAATGGACGAGTTCGGCACTCTTGACGATTGGAAAGAGATGATTGACGGTATGCATAGCCGAGACATACGGCTTATTATGGACTTGGTCGTCAATCATACGTCAGACGAACACGCTTGGTTTGTCGAAAGCAGAAACAAAGACAGCGAGTATAGAGATTATTATATCTGGCGAAAAGGCAGAGGCAAGAACGGTAAGAAACCGCCCAACAATTGGACGTCCAACTTCGTCGGTCCTGCGTGGGAATACGACGAGCAAAGCGGAGAATGGTATCTGCATTTGTTCTCCAAAAAACAACCCGATCTCAATTGGGAAAATCCAAAGGTACGTCAAGAAGTGGCGGATATATGCAATTATTGGTTTGACTTGGGCGTGGATGGATTTAGGTGCGACGTAATTACTTATATATCCAAAAAAGACGGCTTGCCCGACGGTAAGTTGAAATTCCCTCTTGTCGGAGACGAAAATTATATCGTCGGTCCAAATTATCACAAGTATATTCACGAACTCAACGAGAGGAGTTTTTCCAGATACGACAGTATGACGGTAGGAGAATCTATAGGCATCACTCCCGACAACGCTTTTGACGCAATTGACGAGAGCGTGGGCGAACTTGATACGGTCTTCAGTTTTGATCATATGGGCGTGGACTTCAAATTTAAAGTATTGCCGTCGAAGTTTAATTTTGTCAAATACAAAAAGATTTTGAATAGGTGGCAACAACTTCCCAAGACTTGTCAGCCTACGATATTCCTTGAAAATCACGATTATCCACGCTGCTTGCCAAGATTTACGGGGGATTACGGCGACAGACGTGAACTTGCAGGTATGGCTCTTGCCACTTCGATGCTCTTTATGAGAGCAACGCCGTATATCTATCAAGGTCAGGAGATAGGTATGACGAATTGCGCTTTCAAGCAAGAAGACTATAAGGACATTATGTCCGTCAATGCTTTGAGTATGATAAAAAAAGTATGTCCGCTTCTTTTGCCGTATGCGCGCAAAGTATTACTAAAAAGGGCAAGAGATCACGCGCGTACTCCAATGCAATGGACGGCAGGGGATAACGCGGGTTTTTCGACAGCAGAGCCCTGGATGGTCGTCAATCCCAATTACAAGGAGATAAACGTTGAGGACAGCGAGAAAAGAAGCGATAGTCTGCTCAATTTTTACCGCAAGGCGTTGGCATTCCGCAAGGGCAAAGAAGTGATTATCAACGGTGACTTTAGACTTGTTTGTCCAAAGAGTAAGGATATCTTTGCATATATAAGAGAATGCGAAGGCAAAAGGCTATTCGTGATAGTCAATTTCAAAAATAAGCAGGTGAATTTCAAACTTCCAAAAGAATTGACTTTTGACAACTGCGCTTTGGCTCTTTTTAATTATGCGGACTCTCCCAAAGTCTTGAATAGTATGAAGTTGAGGGAATACGAAGCGATAGTATATGAACTTTAAATTTACCGCTAACGTCAAATAATGTAGCAATTGAGAACGTGTTAGATGAGTTTTGCGAAATCTAAAGGCTTGCTATAAATGAGATTTATCGACTGCGCTCAAAATGACTTAAAACACAGTCTATTAACATAATAAACACGACGTAAAATGCGCCTCCTCGTTTAGTTCATCGAAGAGGCGCATAGTTGTTATGGATAATATTATATTTATTCTTTCTTGGACGGATTTTCTTGTTCTTCCGCGACTTCTTTAGTTATTGCTTGAGTAGTAACATCTCCGCCTTTTTCTAAAGAATTATCGCTGATTTCGGGAGTGGCTACTTGAATGTCAGGCGTTGCGTCGGGTGATTGCGGAGTATTCTCCGTATCAGATTCAGCCAAATGTTGAAGACGCTGAGCGCGCAATACCTCAAGTTGTTTGTTGATGGCGTCTCGCTTTTTGGTAGTAAGTCTATAGCCAATCATAGGCAGTAGAGACAGCACAAAGCACAGACCTACGAATATAGTGTAGAAGAATACAAGTCTTATCTTTGTCGATTGACTTTGAATATCCGTACCTTGTTGATAATTGCATACTTTGAGAAGAATCGTGGGAGTAAGAATACCAGTGATAACAGTCATAATAGTGGTGACTATCGTCGACGAAAAACTCACTGTGCCTTCAAGGCGTTTGCCGCCGCTTTGCAATTCTATCTCATTGAGCACGTCTGCGTTGAATATGTTTGGCAAAAGATTTGAAGAACCAAATTGAAGACCTATTAGGAAAAGACTTGCAATAAAGGCTATTTGCCAACCTATGCCGCCTTGCTTAAAATAAAGAAATGCAATAAAGAATGCCAATGTGTTGGCGAGCAGAGAATATATGCCGAATATTGTGTATACTTTTATTGGATCGATTTTCTTTATCATCTTGCGGACGATAAGCATACTGACGACCGTTCCGATACCGGTGGGTAGTCCTATAAGAATAAACTTTGACGTGTCGCCCAATAATGCGCCGGCAACGAAAATACCAAAGCCCATTCCGAGTAATCGCACCTCTCTTATTGCGTTGGTAAGCGTCAAAAACCAAAAATTCTTGTTCTTTACCACGTGTGACATACCTTCAAAAGGCGAATTCTTTTTTTCGTTGTATGGTACGCGCTCTTTGACTTTGAGCATAGCGTTGACCATAAATGCTACGTACAGTATTGCGCACAAACCCAACGCGATAATATACATTGTGTTTTTTGAATAATGTCCGCTTGTTATGTTGCCGTCTTCGTCGTATTTGTATTGGAAAAATCCAAATATCAATATAATCACGAGCGGAGCAGACTGCATAATGGAATTGAAAAATCCATTTGTGGAGAGAAGCGAATTGCGTTCTTTCTCGTTGGGGGTCATCACTATTGCTGTTGAGTTTGCCGTAGCCGTAAGAGTGACGAGTCCGTTGTATATCACGTTGACTGCCACCAGATAAAACATTGCCTGCCAAGTATTGGCGTTGGAAAACGGCGTATAGAACATCAAAAAACCAAACAAGCCCATAGGTATTGCCGATATCAAAGCAATAGGACGGAATTTACCTCTCTTGCCGTGAAAATTATCAATAAATACCATTATGCCAAATCCTACGACAAAGCCAAGTAAAGCCACAATTACGTTGAGAATTTGTTGATTGGTCTCGTTGAGTTTGATAATGTTGTTGACGTAATCACTTTTGTAATTGGTAATCATACCGATGAACATACTGTAAAAGCCTGTTCCCAGCACATATGAAAATAATTCGTGTTTGGAGATATGGTTTTTTGTCGAATCGAGATTGTCGACGGTAATTACGTTGTCTTCAACCTGTCTTGACTTGCGTTTTGACATTTAACCTCCAAAAAACTACATAAATTTTCATATTTAATACATAGATATTAAATACTTAATAATTATATCATACATATAATCATATTGCAAGGGATATAATTAGAAAGTTTTGTTCGACAATATTAAACTCTAGGCGGTTATATATTTATTCATTGCGCTTGAGACGTATATGGTTATATAAAAGATAGGCAATTTACCAAATGAATTTGAGTAAATTGTAATGTATTAAAGATATTCAACGTAATAGTTTAGATATGAAATCAAATAATAGCGGAATAGATTATAAAAAAAGACAAATCTAAATTAGATTTGTCTTTTTTGGCGCCCTCAATAGGACTCGAACCTATGACACTGCGGTTAACAGCCGCATGCTCTACCGACTGAGCTATAAGGGCAATTTGCTGTTGAGCATATTTATATTAAAGTAAATTGACGTAATTGTCAAGAGTTTTTTCTCAATTTTTTAAAAAATTGTTTTTACGCTTTAGTTGCGTCAATTTAATATATGAAAAATCTGATAAATGAGTGCTAACATATAGTAAAAATATATTTGATATAGCAACAGAAATTAGTATTGACAATTATTTTAAAAATTAGTTATACTATAAAAAGTCAAGGAGATATATTATGGAACACAATGAGGTTTGGCAATCAATATACAATTCTTTTGCTAAAAGTCCAAGAGACGTGATTACAATTCCAAAGTCAAAAAAGGGTAAATGGTTTTTTGTTTATACGCAAAAAGACGGCGTATTTATAGAGAAGGGAAGAGAGCATACCGACGCCTGTAAAATCAAAGGAAGAAGACGATTGGAAGAAAAGAAGTGCAAAGAGATGCTTGACATATATTACAGAAGATGCGACGGACAGAGCGTGGCAAAAGAGGCTGCGTCGACTACGTATAATCAAGTATATTGGTATGGGATATTTGCCGCATTGGGTATATAGGAGGGTATTATGAGATACTATGCAGTGGCGGATATACACGGATATTATACGCAATTGATAGAGGCGTTGAAAGACAAGGGTTTTTTTGAGGACAAGGGACCTCGCAAATTGGTAGTTTGCGGAGATTTATTTGACAGAGGCAGAGAAGCCAAAGAATTGCAGACCTTTATTCTTGACCTTATGGAAAAAGACGAAGTAATTTTGATAAGAGGCAATCACGAGGATTTGTTTATGCAATTGCTTGATCTTGACAAAGGTTATCCTGTGCATCCTCACGTACGCAACGGTACGTATAACACAGGTTTACAACTGATAGAAAGCGACGACACAAAGTCAATTCTAAATCCCAATAGTTACGTCCAAGGCGCGCGCAAGACGCCTTACGTTGCAAAGATAATTCCGTCTATGCTCGATTATTTTGAGACGGAGCATTATATATTCGTTCACGGTTGGATACCTTGCGGAAACATAGGTCAAGTAAGATATTTTGAGGATTGGCGCAATGCAGACAAGGATATATGGGAAGGGGCAAGATGGCTCAACGGTATGCAAATGTGGCGCGAGTGTATTAGAGAAGAAGGCAAGACTATCGTATGCGGACACTTTCACACCTCGTTCGGTCACAGCAGAATACGAGGCAAGTGCGCAGAGTACGGAGAAGGCGCAGATTTCTCTCCCTTTATTGACGAGGGAATAATCGCGCTTGACGCCTGTACTGCGCATAGCGGTTTTGTCAATTGCGTAGTCATAGACGATTGATGCAGTATATGAAAAAAGGTTTGATATTAGTAAACGCTTATACGAGGCAGGAGCGCAGTTTAAATCAGTCCAAGAGGCTTAAAGAAGAGTTGGAAAAAAACGGCGTAGATATTGATATTAAAAGAAATGATTTCTTTATTGCTCAAATTGACAATGACGGAGAGATAATAAGCAAAGCCAAAGATTACGACTTTTGCGTATACTTAGATAAGGACAAGTATATTTCGCTTATGCTAGAAAAGTCGGGTATGCGGCTTTTTAATTCGCACAACGCTATTCAGGCTTGCGACGATAAGATGCAGACGGCAATTTTGTTGGCGCAACACGATATTCCTATGCCGCGCACTTTGCCAGGGCTGCTGTGCTATGAAAATCAAAAGTTGATAGTCGACGCAATTCAAAGGGTTGCCGAGGCTTTGGGATTTCCTGTGATAGTCAAGTCAAGTTACGGTTCTCTTGGCAAAGAGGTGTATAAGGCAAACGATATGGCTGAATTGTGTCAGATTGCGGAAAAACTAAAGTTTTCGCCTCACTTGTTTCAAGAATTTATACAAGAAAGTTATGGTAAAGATATTCGAGTAATTGTCATTGGCGGAAAGGTGGCAGCGGCAATGTTGCGTCAGTCAAAAGGAGACTTTAGATCAAATATTGAATTGGGCGGCGAAGGTAAAAATATCATTCTCCCGAAAGAGGCACAAGCGTTATGCGAGAAGTCCGCACATTTACTTGGTCTTGATTACTGCGGCATAGACGTACTGTTGGGAGAGAATAAATATTATATTTGTGAAGTAAATTCCAATGCGTTTTTTGGCGGTATAGAGGAGGTCACCGGTATAAATGTCGCAGAAAAATATGCCGGTTATATCTGCCAAAAGGTTTACGGCAAAGATTGAATAATCAAACTTAAAGTATTTGACCCGCTTTTATCAGCGGGTCATTTTGCGTTTTATTTAGATTGTTTTGCTTGTTTTGCTTCTGCTTTGGCTTTTGCTTTTTCGGCTTTTTTCTTTGCCTTGTCTTCTTCGTCTCCGCCTATGTTTTTAAGTACCATACCCACGCCCTTGAAGAATTTGCCGTTCATAATCGTCACGACGCCGTCGACCATCTTCATATTGAACATACCTTGGGAGGAGAATGCCAGCGCTCTCATTGGGGAAGTCTTCATTACTTCGTAAATCATAAGATAGTTGGGATCGTCCTTTTTGGCTTTCATACTCATTCTTATAGCAGGCTTTGCTATCTTGAGCGCAAACCTTGCAAGTCCGCTGGTATTTGCCATATCTTCAAAAGAATCGTCTTCGGTGAACTCGCCTTTCTTTGCAATGCGGTAATCTTCTTTGATATTCAGTCTAGCCATTGCCAAGAACTCTTCCTTGGTAATCTCTTTGTTTGCGTCTGGAGCGCAATACCAAGAATCTGCCGGAGTGGGGATGATTTCGGCGGTATCAGTTGATTTGACGGTTACGCTGTCTTGAAGACGGATATCTCTGCTTGAAGCGCCTATCATAATCTTAAATTCTCCGCTTTCTACCTGCCAATCTCCTGCATTGACGTTGTAGAAGGCAAAACTGCGTTTGTCAAGGCTGAACGTAACTCTTTTCTTTTCGCCTGCCTTGAGGAATACCTTTTCAAAGCCTTTAAGTTGTTGGTATGGGGTATATACGCTTGATTCTACGTCGTTTACGTAAAGTTGGATTATCTCTTTGCCGTCCATATCTCCCACGTTTTGCACGTCTACTGTAGCCGTCAAAATTTCTTTGTCGGTTATGTTCTTTGAAGATAGGGTGAGATTGGAATATTCAAACTTTGTGTATGAAAGTCCGTGACCGAATGGGAAGAGTACAGGAGCGTTTGCCGTGTTGAAATATCTATATCCCACGTAAAGCCCCTCTCTGTATTCCACGCTGAATCTAGCGCCGGGGAAGTTCTGAGTTGAAGGTACGTCTTCAAGTTTGAGCGCAAATGTCTCTGCCAGTTTTCCGCAAGGATTTGCTTTGCCGAGCAGGAGATCTACGCAAGCGTCGCCAGACGACTGACCGCCGAGATACATACAAAGCACGCTGCGCACCTTGTCTATCCAAGGCATTTCCACGCTTGAGCCCATTGTGAGCACTACGTTGACGTTTTTGTTGACTTGAGTAAGTTCTTCGATCAACAAGTCGTGACTTTGAGGCATATTTATATGCTTTCTGTCAAAGCCTTCTGCTTCATATTTTTCCGGCAAGCCCGCGACTACGAGCACTGTGTCATAATTCTTTGCGAGTTCGACTGCGTTTTTGCGGAGTTTTGCATTCTTCTTGACTGATTCGTCGGAGAGGTCGTAACCGCTTGTGAATTCATATTCGATACCTGCGTCGCGCAGACTTTGTTCTACGGTTGAAATCTTGGTGCAGTTGACAAAAGAAGAGCCTGCGCCTTGGAATCTAGGCTCTATTGCAAGTTCGCCGACTAGCAAGATTTTTTGAGCCTGGAGTGGCAGCGAGCCGTCATTTTTGAGCAATACGGCGCTTTCTTTTGCGATATTCTTCGCAATCTGATAATGTTCTTCTTTGTCGTAAGTTGCGTCTTTTGGATTTTTTGTCGACTTCATAACGAGATCGAGTATTCTATCTACAGCCGTATCAAGTACGCTCTCGTCAAGCGAGCCGTCTTGCACTGCTTTGACGATAAGTTTGTCGTTCATTCCGCCGCTTGACGGCATTTCGAGGTCGTGGCCTGCTTTGAGACCTTTCACGCGCTTGTTGGTAGCGCCCCAGTCACTGACGACTAGTCCTTCAAATCCCCATTCGTCTCTCAAGACTTTGTTAAGCAAAAATTCGTTTTCAGTTGCGTACGTATCGTTGATGAGATTATATGACGCCATAATAGTGCGCGGTTGAGATTGCTTTACTGCAATTTCAAACGGCAAAAGATAAATTTCTCTAAGCGTTCTCTCGTCGACGACGGAGTTGATAGTCATACGGTAAGTTTCTTGATTGTTTGCGCAATAGTGCTTGATTGACGTGCCGATATTCTTGCTTTGCACGCCGTCGATAAAACTTGCTGAAAGCATACCCGCAAGATATGGGTCTTCGGAGAAGTATTCAAAGTTACGTCCGCAAAGAGGGCTTCTCTTGATATTTGTGCCGGGGCCTAGTACCAAAGCCACGTTTTCGGCTACGGCTTCTTCGCCAATTGCCTGTCCCAGTTGGTTGAGTAGCGCTTTGTCCCAAGACGACGCCGTTGCCGACGCGGTGGGGAAGCATATAGCGTCAACCGATACGTTTAGACTTGTTGAGACGCCGCTATCGTCTTGCTTTCTCAATCCGTGAGGTCCGTCGCACATCATTACGGACGGTATACCCAATCTTTCGATTGCTTTTGTGTGCCACATATCTTTGCCCGAACATAGACTAGCCTTTTCTTCCAAAGACATTTGGGCAATTAAATCTGCATATTTCATAAAGTTCACTCCCATTGTTATCTAAAATAACATTATAATAATATCATATAAAAATAGCAATTTCAATAATTTTTTATAGAAATTTGTTGATTTGACATATAAAAACTATGGTTTTTTAATTTATTTTGCATTTTTATATTTGAAGCGAAGATTGATTTATGGCAAAAAAATTTTGCAAAGGGAAGTGATTTAGAGTACGAAAAATACGGCATTTCTGCCGTATTCCGTCATTTTACATACTAGATATAAGTCGACAAGCGTCTTATATCTATACGCTTAAGAGTAAATTACTCGCTCTTGCTTACAGGGGTATGTCCTACGAGTTCGTCGAGAGACACTTCAAGATAATCTGCAAGAATGCAAAGTCCTTCTATACTTGGTTGGCAAGTGCCGTTCTCATAATGAGAAATGGTACGTTGCGATACGCCGAGCAATTCTGCAAGGACGGTTTGAGATACTCTTTTGAGTTTTCTGAAGATTCTTAAATTTTTGCTAAAATTCATTGTTGACACCTCTCTTTTGTCTTTTTATGTAGTTATTTTCAAGACGTTTTTGACGCCTTGCATAAACAATATAGCATATTTTTGTGCTGATTTCAAGAGTATTTTAAAATTATTTTGTCACAATTTGCAAAATTTATAAAAAATTTAGCGTTTTCAGAAAGAATTCGCGTTGGGTGTCTATTACTTGCTCAAAATAATGTTTTTACAATGAGAATTTATAAATTATGTTGTTTATATGGCGTTATTTTGCTTTTGTTGCTAAATATCTTAAGCATACTTGGCAAATTTGAATAACTATTCAGTATAGGAGTTTTTGTTATTTAAATGTCTTTAGAGACAACTTTGAGAGGAAAGTAGGTAGAAGAGCGGCAATTATAAATAATTGTATTTTGTTCAACGCATAATATTTATATATAAATAATTCTTAAACAGTTGATATTATAAAAGGTGTTTGTTATAATAAAACAGTACAACCAAGGTTAAAAGGAGTGAATATGAGAAATAAAATCAACGTGATAGTCTGCATAATGATTGTTGCGTGCGTGGCAATATTCGCAGTTGCGTGCGCGCCGAAGGATGCGGACGGATTGATAAAACTCGCTACGCCAAGCAATTTGGCGCTCAACGGAAGTGTGTTGAGTTGGGACGAAGTAGAAAATGCCAAAGAGTATTTTATTTCCGTTGACGGCGTGGAGAATGAGCAGAGCGTGAATACTACGACTTGCGATTTGAGCGCAATGGTCACAGGGTATGGCAATTTTACAATTGCAGTGAGAGCGTACGGTGACGGAAAAAAATACGGCACCAGTGACAAGAGCGCGGCGATCGTGTACCACAAAGGCAATGCTTTGGACACGCCTGTCGTGACTATTACTGACAAGGTTGCGTCTTGGAATGCTGTCGATAAGGCTGTAGATTATTCCGTCAGAGTCACTGGCGAAAAGGGCGCGGTGCTTGACGAAGTCACAAGTGACGCGTTGTCTTATAATTTTGCAGACAAAAAGACTTCTGACAGTGAGGAAGAAAAAGAACTTTACGGTGACTACGGCGCTTATAGGATAAGCGTAATAGCAAATCCTGCGTCTGACAATATTGAGTATTCGTCTTCTTTGGCAGGTACGGCAACTTATTATAATTCGACGGTGTTGTCAGTGCCTAAATTTACAGATATGACGGGCACGACTATAAGATGGGGAGCAGTCTCCAATGCCACCAACTATACCTTGAGAAAGACTTATGAGGACGGCACTTATGAAGACGCGGTCGTCACTGGTACGAGTTATGCTTATCGTACAAAATTCAATCTTGAGAAGGTTGGCGAATATACTTTCACGATTAGAGCAAACGGTGACAATCAAGTGTATTACACAAGTGATTTCAGCGAAAAGGATAGCGAATACGTCGTCAACAAACTTGCGTCCGTAGACGCTAAGGATATGTCGTTGACTTACGATCAAAACGGCAAGGCAACACTTACTTGGAAGATATCTGCAGATTCGCTTGCTACTGAATTTACGCTCAACTTGAGCGCATTGTTGCCCGACGGAAGCGTCAAGTTGGAAAGCAGTATTTTGCAAAAGACCATTTCCAACAAGATTGTTTTCGTAGTGGCAGACGTATACGATTTTTATAAGTATGATACGGACGGAGAAAGCCTTGTAAAGGAAGAGAAGACCATACTCGTATATAATATGAACGGATACGCTAAGGTGCGTTATGACGGCAAAGATTACTTCCTCAAGGATAAAGAGGACAAGGACGTAATGTGGAAGAATTATGCTCCCAGCGCAAGCGTAGATATAATTTGCGATATGAGCAATCCCGACGAAATAAAGTTTGTCAATGAGCGCAAGGAGTACACTAATCCGGAAGACGGCGCAATTTTGAGCCAAAAGACTGGAGAAACCCAAGACGTATTAGGCACAGACGGAAAACAACTTTTCTATTATGAAAAAGTCGACGGCGAGACGGAGATTGAAGTAAAACAGGACGTTGAGTACGATGCCGACGGCGTAACCGTCAAGTATCATACTTTTGAGATTATGCTCGACGATATATTCATCAAGAAGAACAGCGAAGAGGGCGAAGACCCATACGAATATTTGATAAGTGACAATGCTTATTACGGCTTGCTTTACGACGTGTCGATATCTGCGGACAATACTTCCAAGAATTTTGTGGTAAGTCAAAGCGTGTCGACAGACGGACAGTATATGAGTTATAAGATACCGAAAAAGGAAAACGGTAAATTCGTTGTGACCAACACCGGTGAGTACGCTTACATTATACTCAATTCATTTATCAATCCTAATAATACTGACGAGTTTTCTATTGAAGACAATATCAACTTCAACGGATATGAGATAGCGCAAATTGAGACATTCAGTGGCGTTATCAACGGCAATAAGCATACAGTTTCGGGTATCGTCATTGGCAACAAAGTGATGACGCAAAACGGCGTAATGAAGAACGACAGTTCAGGTGATCTTGAGTATTCTATGTTTGTCAATATTGACGGCAACGGAAATTCAAACAAAGGTATTATCCAGAATATATTCTACGTTGGTATGAGTTTTGTAGGGTATGACAAAGAAGACCTTGGCGAGAGTGTGACGTCTATAAAAGTTGCGCCTATTGCTATCAACAATAAGGGCACTATCCGCGATGCGCTTGTGCAAAGTGACTCCATCAAGGCAGAGGGCGCTCAAGTTGCAGGTATGGTAATCAACAACTACGGATATATCAACACGGCTTCTGTATACGCTCAACTTGAGGGTATGACCGTAGGCGGTGTAATGATCAACAACGCAGAAAATACTCTTGTGGCATTCGTAGGCTTCTATGGCAAGGTTACGGCTACGCTTTCGGATATTCTGACTGACGGTGTGACTAGCGTAGGCGGAGCAGGATTTGCAGTCAACAACGACGGCTCTATTGCAGACAGTTTTTCGATTGGAGACGTAAGCGTCACGGCGGCAGGACTTGACAGCGTGTACGCAGGCGGATTTGTTGCTGTCAACAACGGTAATATCGGACAGTCGTACAGCGGAGAATTTACTCTCAACAATCCTGACGTCAACACCGTGGTAGCCAACGGTGACAATGCGTATGCAGGCGGTTTCGTAGGACTAAATACTGGTGAAATCAGATCAAGTTATTCAACCAACAAGGCTACGGCAAGTATGTACTCCGGCGGATTTGTAGGCTTCAACGACGCGACCGTAATAAGTTGTTATTCCACGGGCGGTACGACGCGTACCGGTGAGAACAAAGGCTCGTTCGTAGGTAAAAACAATGGAAATATTGACAAGAGCGTATGTTATTCTACAGACAGTTGGGCAGAAGACAGCGTCGTAGAAGTGTTGAAATCAAGCGAAAAACTTGGTGATATTATCAATATACTTTACGGAGAGGACGAGGCTGTAATGGTGCTTTTGCGAGAGCAAGGATACCGCAACCCGCTTATCAAAGGACTTATCTATTTGGTAAGGAATAGCAACGATACTAGCGAGGATAGAAATATTGTAACAATGCGTCCTTCGCAGACCGTTGACACGCAAGGCGTAGCGTTCAATCGCGAAGTCAAAGACGTGGAATCTACCTTGCACGGTGATAATACTAAGAAAGGTAACAGAATAGTTATCGAACTCAGTTGCGACAACCTTCCGTCAAGATACGTTTACGGATACGTCAATTAAGTTTACGGCAACAAGTACGATGACGCTTGCCAAAAAACTATCTTGACATAAAATTCGTAATTTTAGTATATGTCTATCTCCCTTCTCGTCCAACGAGAGGGGAGTTTTTTAATGCAGTTGCTCTATTGATTTATATTGTATAATATGTTATTATTTATATATTAAGGAATATGGGAGGCATTATGAACGACCAAGAGAGAATCGAAAAATACGTGTCTATTGTGCCAAATATGAGGCAGAAGGCTATTCAAAGGAAACGATTCAACGTATTTTTCCACTATGGTACCAATACTTTTTCTGCAAAAGAATGGGGTGACGGCAAGGCTGATCCTCAACTTTTCAATCCAACTGAGCAAGACACCGACCAATGGGTGCAAACTGTCAAGGAGGCGGGCGCATACGGAGTTATACTAACTTGTAAGCATCACGACGGCTTTTGTCTTTGGCAGACCAAGACGACGGATTACAGCGTTGCGCAATCTCCTTACAAGGGAGGCAAAGGCGACATAGTCAAAGAGGTGTCTGACAGTTGCAGAAAATACGGAATTAAGTTTGGAATATACCTCTCTCCGTGGGATAGAAATCACGAGGCGTACGGTACTGACAGATACAATGACGTATATTGTCAACAACTTGAAGAACTTTTGACAGGATACGGCGAGGTATTCTGCGTATGGTTGGACGGCGCTTGCGGATCTTATATGGACGGTAAGCCTAAGCAAGTGTATGACTGGGATAGATACTTTTCGACGATTAGCAGACTTGCTCCAAATGCGTGTATTTCCAATTGCGGACCTGACGTGCGTTGGGTGGGCAATGAAGGCGGTTTTGCAAGAGAGAGCGAGTGGAATGTGGTTCCTAAGTTTGCTTTTGACATTCAATCTATAGAGGCAACGTCACAGCAGAGTGACGACAGCAATTTTGCCAAAAAGGAAGCGGATATCATATCTCCTGACTTGGGAAGCAGAGACTTTTTGAAGAACTTTGACAATTTTATATGGTATCCTGCCGAAGTCGACGTGTCTATAAGACCTGGCTGGTTTTATCACAAATCGCAAGACAAAGCCGTGCGCAGTCTTAAAAATCTGTTGAAGATATACTATAATTCTGTGGGAGGCAACTCTATTTTGCTTCTCAATGTACCGCCGGATAGACGAGGGTTGCTTCACGAAACAGACGTCAAGAGACTTCAAGAACTTGGCAAGCATATCCAAGAGAGTGAGCGTCAACTGTTGAAAATAAAATCGGCGTCTGCTCCTGTTGCGGAAGAAGGATGCGACATACAGGGGGCGCTGGAGTATTCTTTTGACGAGACGACCTTAGACCCGATAAATTATTATACTCCTAAAAAAGAGCAGGATAATTACGAGATAGAACTCGTCTTAGAGCAACCTGCAAAAATCAACAGAGTTAAGTTGATAGAAAACGTGGCTTTTTCTCAACGCATAGAGACTTTTGAAATATATGCTTTTGTCAATGGTAAATACAAGAAAGTATATGACGGAACTACGGTGGGATATTGCAGAATTGCTACATTCAAGGCAGTGACGGCAGAAAAAATAAAAATCGTGTTGACAAGCGTACGTAAAAAACCGTACATAGAGTTTATAGGCATTTATTCCGACAATGGCGTACTTATCAAGGAGACTTTGCGTCAAAGATTTGTCAAATGGTTGCACCATATAAATTATATAATTTATATAAATAGAGAAAACAAAAAGAAAAAGAAGAAAGATACTCAATAATTAAAATGATTTTAACAAAAAATATAGATAAATTTGACATAAATTGGTATTGACAAGATTATATTTATCAATTATAATATAAGTGTAGATGTTTAGTAGTGTAAAACGTTTACTTTCTCCTTGTGTAAGATACGGACTGTAAAAGCAGTTCGTATCTTTTTTATTTATTTTATTTTTCGCAGCGGTTAATTTAGTTATAAATTTAAATCATAAGTGTCGTCAATTTGGTTGACTTTATATTTTTAATTGAATATAATATAGAAAGTCCGAAATCGGACTAACGGAGAACTTATGCGATTTGAAGAATTTATAAAGTTGTACAACGAAATATATAAAGCCGGCAACAGAATATATCACGCCTTTGCGCGCAAATGCGGTTTGTCAGACAGCGCGCTTTTAATAATGTATGAGTTGAGAATGGAAGGGCAGCAAGGCATTACGCAAAGAGATTTGGGATTAGCGCTTTCGCTGAGTAAGCAGACTGTCAATTCATCGACAAAGTCATTGTCGTATATGGGGCTAGTAGAACTAAAAGACGGCAAAGGAGACAAAAGAGAAAAAACAGTGATATTGACAGCCAAGGGCGAAAATTTTTGCATAGAGAAAATTGACAGAATTATCAAAGCGGAAGAAAGAGCCTTTTGCAGACTTACAATGGAAGAAGCGCAGGCTTTGATGTCCGCAGAAAAAAAGTATTATGAGTATTTTCTTGAAGAATCAAAGAAAGCAATGGATATTTGAGTTATGAAAGAAGCAATACAATTGTCAGATAAATTCAATTTAAAGAAGATAATAAGATTTACGTTGCCGTCAGTGATTATGATGGTGGTAATGTCAATATATAGCGTCGTCGACGGTCTGTTTGTGTCCAATCTCGTTGGAGACTTAGCGCTTTCTGCCGTCAACGTGGTTATGCCTTTGGTAATGATAATAGGCGCCGTCGGACTTATGTTGGGTTCTGGCGGAAGCGCACTTGTTGCAAAGACTTTGGGCGAGGGAGACAGAACTAAGGCAAATAAGTATTTTTCAATGATAGTGTTTTCCGTGATTGGTATCGGTATTATTCTTTCCACCGTATGTCTGATATTTTTAAGGAAAATTCTCACGCTTATGGGCGGAAGTCCCTTGATAATAGAGGACTGTATGTCATACGGCTACGTTATGGTAGGCGGAAGCGTATTGTTTATGCTGCAATGTATGTTTCAGAGTTTTTTTCCTGTCGCAGAAAAAGCCAAGTTGGGACTTATACTTTCAATCAGCGCCGGCGTTGCTAATATGGCGCTTGACTATATATTCATTAAATTTGCCAAGTTGGGAATATTAGGCGCAGGACTTGCCACCGTAATTGGATTTGCTATAGGCGGAGGCGTCGCGTTGGCATATTTTATCTTTTCTAAAAAGAGTATAATAAGGATTAGGGGATGCGGATTTTATCCCAAGCAATTCGGATACGCTTGCTACAACGGCGCTTCGGAGTTTATGTCCAACGTGTCCGCGTCGTTTGTAGGTATACTTTACAATATCCAACTTCTCAAGTTGGTTGGTGAGCGAGGCATAGCGGCATATTCTGCAATGATGTATACCGACTTCGTATTCTTGGCGGTATTCTTTGGCTTTACTATGGGTATAGCGCCGGTGATAAGTTATAATTTCGGAGCAAATAATTATGCCGAAATGAAAAACGTATTCAAGAAGAGTACTGCGCTCATAGTAATTGGATCTGTTGTTGCTATGATTTTGGCGGAGGCGTTGAGTTATCCTTTGGCGTATGCTTTTGTGGGCTACGACAAAGAACTTTTGCAAATGACAGTAAGAGGCTTTAGAATATTTGCCGTATGTTACGTATTTTGCGGCATCAATATTTGGTGTTCTGGATTTTTCACGGCGCTTTGCAATGGCGGAGTATCAGCGTTTATATCCTTTTTGCGTTCGCTTCTGCTGAGAGGAAGCGCGGTAATGCTGTTGCCGTTGATTTGGGGACTTGACGGAATATGGTCGGCAGTTATTGTTGCAGAAGGCTTGACCGCTGTCGTGTCGGTACTGCTATTCGTGATATTCCGCAAACGCTATAGATACGGCAAAGAAACAAACCTATCTGACGTCAACGCGCAGAAGAGCGTAGATACGCAGTTGACAAACAAGCAAGAATAATTTGTTATTTTTAAATTAGCGTCATTGAATTTGATTGACAAACTATGCGAAATTAACTATAATGTCAAATGTAGCGTCGATATGCACTCATAGCTCAATTGGATAGAGCGTTCGGCTACGGACCGAAAGGTTGGGAGTTCGAGTCTCTTTGGGTGCACCAAACACAACCTAATTCGAACTATTGAATTAGGTTGTGTTTATTTTTTAAAGTTACATTTATTATAAAATTTGCTTGTGTTATGTTTTTATATATGATATATTTTAATTAGAAATAGTTTTGAGGTGAAAGGAATGATGATAGTTTCTTGCTAAATTTTTATAATAAGTCGACAGGGTTATTGCGCTCTAGGGACTTATTTGATTGCAAGAAAGTTTATCTACCAATTTCTCAAATACAAAAATATTTTGAGCACTAGTTGAGTTATGAGAATACTTTCTCATAACTTTTTTGTTTTTAAGGAGGTATATAGTATGTCAATTATTAAGGTAGAAAATCTTACGTTTGCTTATCCGTCGAGTTATGACAATATTTTTGAAAACGTCAATTTTCAGATAGATACGGATTGGAAACTCGGCTTTGTTGGCAGAAACGGCAGGGGTAAAACAACTTTTTTAAATCTATTGCAGGGGAAATTCGAATATAGCGGAAAAATAATTAAGTCCGTTGAGTTTGATTATTTTCCTTATCCTGTGCGCGACAAGAGCAGTCTTACGGAAGATATTCTGCGCAAAGTTTGCCCGACGGCAGAAGAATGGCAAATTATGCGCGAGTTGTCATACTTGGACGTCGATTACGACTGTTTGTACAGACCGTTTGATACTTTGTCCAATGGGGAGCAGACCAAAGTCCTGCTTGCCGCGCTGTTTCTAAACGAAGGGCGCTTTTTGCTGATAGACGAACCTACCAATCATTTAGACACGCAGGCGAGAGAATTGCTGTCGGCATATTTGCGTAAGAAAAAAAGTTTTATATTGGTATCTCACGACAGGCATTTTTTAGATGGATGCGTAGATCATATTCTTTCGCTTAATCGCGCAAATATTGAGGTGCAGAGCGGTAACTTTTCTTCGTTTATGACAAATTTTGAGAGACAACAGGAATTTGAGCGTAGACAAAACAGCCGATTGCAAAATGATATTCAGCGCTTGCAAGAGACGGCAAAGCGTACTGCAAATTGGGCGGACGCCGTCGAGGCGTCAAAAATCGGAGCGGCGGACAAAGGTTACGTGGGGCATAAGTCTGCAAAAATGATGAAACGCGCAAAAGTCGTAGAGGCGCGGCAACAAAAAGAGATAGAACAAAAATCTAATTTGCTTAAAAATGTAGAGGTAGAAAGCGCCCTTAAAATCTCTCCGCTTTGGTATCGTTCCGACCGACTTGCGTCCTTTTCTTCGGTTGCGCCTGTTTATGACGGCAAAGTCGTTTGCGCGCCAATGACTTTTGAAATCAAGCGGGGTGATAGGATTGCTCTTGAGGGTAAAAACGGAAGCGGAAAAAGCAGTCTGCTAAAATTGCTGTGCGGTCAACTTATAGGTCATTTAGGGAAAGTGGAGGTAGGCTCTAATTTAATCATATCCTACGTGCCGCAAGATACGTCACATTTGCAAGGAAGGCTTGCAGATTTTGCCGCGTCAAATAAGATAGACGAAAGGTTGTTTAAAGCCATACTTCAAAAAATGGGCTTTGACCACACTCAATTTGAGAAGGATATATCAGACTTTTCGGACGGACAAAAGAAAAAGACCTTGATTGCAAGAAGTCTTTGCGAGCAGGCGCATTTATACGTCTGGGACGAGCCGTTGAATTATATTGATATTTATTCGCGTATTCAAATTGAAAAATTGCTTGAAGAGTTTAGACCCACAATGATATTTGTCGAGCACGACAAGGCTTTTCAGGATAAGATTGCGACAAGCGTAATTCATATTTAATTTTTAGTCTTGGAATAAGATAAGTAGTGCGAATGAGTAATAGTTTCTACGTAATATTGCTCAACGCCTACGTCTCTTATTTTTTTATTACCGGTAAGCCAGTCTTTAAACACAATATCGTTAAATATGTCTTTTGTTTTATTGCAAGGAAATTCGTTACATTCTCCGCAGAAGTCAACTCCGTGAGATTTTGCGCATTCTAAAATAAAGCAATTTTTGATGCAATATTTGCCGTGTTCGCCATTTCTGCAACCACAACAAGAAGCATTTGATTTGCTGTTCAATTTTTCTAAAAACTTTTTCTCTTCGCGTATTGATTTTTTAGGTAAAATAGCATTTTCAAAATCACAATACCCAATATGATAATTTAATAAATTATTAGCCGTTTTTGCAATGATTCCATCTTTTTTTACAGCGCAAGTATAACAACATAGAGCGCAAGGTGCAATGGCTTCAAGTATATCCTTTTTCTCCATTATATTTTAAGAGTTTTTATCTTTATTTTCTTCTTGTTGTTTTTCTGGCTCAGCCTTTTCGTCGGATTTGGCAGGGGAGGAGGCAGGTTGCGCCGAGATACCCACGACGTCGTCCACAGGGAGAGAAAAGGCAATACCTTTGCCCTCGCTTTTAAGTCCGGCGTTGCGGTAGATTGCGTGGAGTACGTTGTCTTTGATTTCTGCGGGTACCAATATCATTACGATATCTTTATCAGGCTGAATTGCTATATGGAAGAATTGTTCCGCCTCTTTGTTGGCAGTTCCGCGGGCGTGAATGACCGTGCCGCCGCGCGCGCCTTCTTCTTTTGCCGCGTCCATAACGAGTTCTGAAAATCCCGCGTCTACTATACACAATATCATTTCGTAATTATTCATTATTTGCTCTCCTTTACTGCCATTCTGTTGTTGCTTAAAAAACCGTAGATTAGCGTACCTATTACGCTTGTCAGAGGTATTGTGCAGGCTACGCCTTTGCCGTCTCTTATTGTTTGGAATTTATGCTCTAGCGTACTCATTGCGTCAGGTATTTTATTCTCTTGAATTACGCTCAATATGACGACTTTTTCACTGTCCAACAAGCCGAGCAGTCCCAGCATCTTTGCGTTTGCCGTGCCTTCCGCAAGCACGACCATCTGCATATTTACGTCAAAAGATTGAATTAGGTCGGTATAATATTCGGCTTTTTTTCTTGCTACGATCGTAATAAGAAGTTTAAGTTTGTTGGACTTGACCCTATTTGACGGAGCAGACTTTGCCTTTTGGGAAGAATGTTGTTTCGTCTCTTTTTTGGCAGCCGAATCGTTTTCTTTTATATGTTTTTTGTCAGACATATATACCTCCTAGTCAAAGTAAATGATTTGCTCGTCGTCTGCGGACAGTATGCGCTTCATTGCTATCTTGTCTCGTACCTTTGCAGACATAATTGCTTTAAAACCAAGCGCCTGTATCGTAATGAGAGGTGTCATAGCAACCATTGCAACCACGCCGAAAGCGTCAGTTAAGATAGATTCCGCACCGCCGTTGATAGAAACGCACGCGCCTACGATTAAGGGCAGAATAAAACTCGAAGTCAACGGACCGCTGGCAACGCCGCCCGAGTCAAATGCAATCGCGGTATATACCTTGGGAACGAAAAATGACAGTCCCAAAGAAATGAGATAACCAGGTATAAGATAATACAGAAGAGAGAAGTGGCAAATCATTCTGATTATCGACAGACATAGCGAAACGCCGACAGCCAATGAAAGCGCAATCAACATTTCAATTTTTTTGACGCCGCCGCCGGTGACCTGCTCGACTTGCTTGTTGAGGACGTGCACCGCGGGCTCTGCCAAAACTACGACAAAACCTATCACCAAACCGAATACGGCAAGCACAGGTTGAGAGAAGCGGGCAATTTCCGTGCCGAGTTTGAAACCGATTGGCATAAAGCCGACTTCTACAGCAACAAGGAATATGACAAGTCCAAAGAACGTATATGCAATACCGATACCGATTTGCGCAAGTTTTTGGCGAGGAAGTTTTAAAACTGTGAATTGCAGTATCAAGAAAAATACAACGATAAGCGCCAATGCAAGCAGTACGTCTTTAGCGGTGCTCAATATGGAGTGACCTATAAGAGCAAGCGAGCCTTCGACAGTCTCATAAGAAGCAAGCGCGTTTAGCGTATCTTGAGAGATTTCGCCTTTTGAGCAAAGCGAAAGTATCATAACTGCGATTATAGGACCTATGGAGCATAGAGCAATAAGTCCAAAACTGTTTTCGTTGGCGTCTCTGCCGCCGATCGTAGTCGCAATACCAAAGCCGAGAGCCATTATAAAGGGTACTGTTATCGGACCTGTGGTTACGCCGCCCGAATCGAAAGAAAGCGCGAGAAAATCGTTTTTTCCACATTCTATAAGCATCGCGCAAATTGCAAAGAGCATCATATAGAAAAACATCAAAAGCATTGACAGGCTTTTGTGGAATACTATTTTAAGCACTGCGATTATCAGAAAAATTCCCACGCCTGCGCCTACCGTCACTATGAGCACAGTGTTGTTCATAACGTCGCTGACTTGCGAGGCAAGCACGGAAAGGTCGGGCTCAGCAACTGTGATAAGCACGCCCATAATAAAGCACACTGATACAAGTACAAGCACTTTTTTTGACTTGGTAAGTCCTGTGCCTACGTGTCCGCCCATTGGCGTCATTGCAAGGTCTGCGCCCAAATTAAACAGTCCGATACCCAAGATAAGCATCACTGCGCACACCGCAAAGGTGATTTGCTCGGTTGTAGTCAAAGGCGCAAGGGGGGTGAAAGAAATTATAAGTACGATTATCGCAATCGGCAAAACCGATATGAGCGATTCTTTAAGTTTGACTAAAAGCGCCTTTACCATTTTCACTCCAATTTTTCACTTTCTGTAAGATAATTTTTTGTCGATAAAATATGCTTTATATATTATATCATAATTTTATGACATAAGCAACCGTAAGATTTTGATTTTCTAGTAAATTTAATGAATTATTGCCTTGATATTATTTCTAATTTTGCTTGATATATCTCCATAAGCCAAAAATGCGACTGTCGTCTGTAGGTTCGCCATCGTTAAAGATTGTGTCATCAGCGTCTACTTTGCTTTTGAAATATTGCGCGTATTCGTAAGTTGCAAAGAGTCCGTATTCATTTAGTTTGTCCAATATATCTTTATCTTTGTTGAAAGGATATCCTATATCGTATAGGGCAGAGCCGCCTTCATAATCGTGATGTATGTCATATCCGCAAAACTCAAAGCCGGCATAATCGGGAATTTCATTGCTGTCGCAAAATTGAGCGCAGATGAGTTGTTCGTCACTTCCCAAAGTTGACTTTGCATTTTCACATAGCGCAATAGCCGTGTCTTTTGAGATATATTCGTATTTTAACGACGATACATCCAAAAGGCTTTCGTCGTCGAGTTGGTAAAATATCTCGCGGAAGTCGCTTTTAAACTTACAACAGTGTCCCAAAGTTACTATTTCTTTTTTACCGACAATTCCTGTATATTCCTCAAATTTTTTATTGGGAAAAAAGCGTATGCCGACAAACAAATCTTTAATAATCTCAAATACTCTGTCTTCGCCCCATATAATCATAGCGTGATTATATCATAACTGCTTAATAAAGTAAAGCAAAATATGTTGAAAGGATCAGCATCTTATGTTAAAATAGTTTTGAAGTTTTATACGGAGGCGAGTTATGTCTTTGACAAGGGCAAAAGAACATTTGAAGAATTACGGATTGGCGGGAGATATTATGGAGTTTGGCGTATCTTCCGCGACCGTGCAAGAAGCGGCTATTGCCGTGGGGTGCAAAGAGCAAGAGATTGCAAAGACTTTGTCATTTTACGTCGGCGAAAGTCCGATACTAATTGTGGTTGCGGGAGATTGTAAGATTGACAACGGCAAATACAAAGCGGAGTTTTCTACCAAAGCAAAGATGATACCTTTTGAAGAAGTCGAAAGCGCCGTCGGGCACGCAGTCGGAGGAGTTTGTCCCTTTGGAATAAACGACGGCGTGACGGTTTATCTTGATTGCTCTTTAAAGAGATTTGATTACGTTTATCCCGCTTGCGGAAGTTCCAACAGCGCAATCAAGTTGAGCATTGCCGAATTAGAAAAGACGTCAGGATATAAAAAATGGATAGACGTCTGCAAAAATGTTTAATATTACAGAAAACAAAGTTGCAAAGCAATTCGCGATTTGCGTAATAATAAGATACTAATCGAATTTGATTTTTTCAACTTTGAAATCGCAGTAATATTCGGCTTGTTCACAAGTGAATTTCAATACGCAATAATCGGGATCAGTCACACCCTTTTTATAAAAGAGGGTATCTCCAAAACGCCATATCATATCTTTTGTAGGTTGGTCTTCGCACACTTGCATAGTGCCGGTGATAGACGCGCCTTGATATTTAAATCTACCGCGTTTGTAAAAATATATGCAAGCCTTTGGATTGTCAAGATACTGTTTTACTTTGTTTGACGAGGTATTTGTGGAGAAGTATACGTCCTTGCCGTCTATTTTTCTCGGCGAAAGCATAGCCCTTGCCACAGGGTAGCCATCTTCGTTTACAGATACAATAATAGCCGTCTTTTGCTTTGATATAAATTGGATTACTTCGCTTGAGTTCATAATATTCTCCACGCCATTTGTCAGTTAAATTATAATGCTTTAATGTCAAAATTGCAACGTTTTGTAGAGGGGTTGAAAAAATATCAGCGCTCTGATATAATCTAACTAAAAAGCAAGGGGTCTGTATGCCACAACATATCACCGTCCAAAAATTTAATACTGCGTGGGAAAGGCAATTCGTCGAGGAAAAAGAACTTATAAAATCTATCTTGAAAGATAACCTCGTCGAAATCTATCATATCGGTTCGACGGCAGTAAAAGGATTGAGCGCAAAGCCAATAATAGATATGATGCCTGCAGTTTTCGACTTATCGAAAGTTGATTTAATTGCCAATAAATTTGAGCAAGCGGGATATGAGTATATGGGCGAGTTTGGCATAAAAGGCAGGAGATATTTGCGTAAGGGCGGAGACGAAAGAACGCATCAAATACATATCTTTCAAAAAGACGATGCTTCTAATATAAAAAGACATTTAGCCGTGCGAGATTATTTGCGAGAGCACTTTGACGAAGCGCAACGTTACGGCAAATTAAAAGAAAGTCTTGCTTTGCAATTTCAATATGATATTGAAGGTTACTGCGACGGAAAAGAAGAATTTATGCAAAGTCTTGAGCAGTTGGCAATGGAATGGTACGACAATTCAATAAGACTTGGCAATATTTGTGAAATTGACGAAATTATGCAGATTTGGAAAAGCGAAAACATCAGAGCGCACAACTTCATTTCGGCAGATTATTGGGAAAGCAATTATTGCGCGGTCAAAAGTGCTTTGCCGCAAGCCGGGATATACGTATACGTTTGCAAAGGAGAAATAATGGGATTTATCGGACTGAACGGCAATTATATCGAAGGTATATTTGTAAAAGCCGATTGCCAATGCAAAGGCATCGGTAAGGCTTTGCTAAATAAAGTAAAAGAGACAAGGTCTGATTTGAATTTAAGCGTATATAAGAAAAACTTAAACGCAGTAACGTTTTATTTAAAAAACGCTTTTGCCGTCGTAAGCGAAGGCATAGACGATAACACCAACGAAATCGAATATACTATGCGTTGGACGAAATAACGACAATAATTTTGCAGGTTATGAGAATGATAACGACAAGGTTGTCGATAAATATTTAAGACTAAAAGTAATAATGTTGTTGACATTATATGGATTTTTGTATTGAAATTATAGATTAAATATGATATAATATAAAAAATATGTGCATTCAGCATATTTTAAGGAGAGTGTTATGAACTATTGGAAAAAGTTGTCGGCGTACGACGTCAATTCGATTAAGCGTTATGCTTCGGGCTTTCCGCTTGATGAAGAGGGAAACGCTACTGCAAAGTGTCTTGACGGAGAATGGGATTTTCGTTTGGTAGAAAATCCAAGCAAGATACCGCAGGGGTATGAGAGCGTAGGCGCAACTCTTGAGAATTTCAATAAGATAAAGGTTCCGTCCAATTGGCAGATACAGGGCTACGGACAGCCTATTTATACCAACTATGTTTATCCGTACGCGTTGTCGCAATTTAATATTGCCGACATACCTCACGTAAAGGCTCGCTACAACGAAGTGGGATGTTACGTCACGGAGTTTGAGGCGCAGGAGAGTGACAAGGACGTATATTTGCGCTTTGACGGTATCAACAGTTGCGGAGATATTTACGTCAACGGTCAGTTCGTCGGTTATTCTGAAGATACGTTTTCTCCGCAGGAGTACGATATAACTCCGTTTATAAAGACCGGTAAGAACAAACTTGCCGTTTCGGTATACAGATACACGACTGGAAGTTATCTTGAAGACCAAGATATGTGGCGTATATCGGGTATTTTTCGCAGCGTATGGCTGATATATAAGCCAAAGGCGCAGATTGCAGATTATTTCACGCATTGCGAGTTGACGGATAATTATACCAAGGCAAAGTTTATCACTGACGTAACAGTTGAGACAAAGGATATAGAGACTGCAAATTTAAAAGCGCAAGTGACACTGTCTTTTGACGGAAAAGTAGTTGCGACGACGGCGCAAGATTTAGGCTCGCTCGCAAAAGATACGGCGCAAGATTTGTCGGTGTCGGCAGATATTGACGGCGTCAAACTTTGGTCGCACGAATATCCCAATCTTTACGACGTGGAAGTAAGGCTATACGATAATGACAAACTTGTCGACACTCGCCGTTCTCACTTTGGTTTCAGAGAGATAAAGATCGAGCCGATGAAAGACGGCAGAGGACCTTTTATCAAACTCAACGGCAAGGTCATCAAGATATACGGCGTCAACCGTCACGAGTTCCATCCCGATTACGGTCACGCAGTGCCTGCGGAGTTGATAGAGAAGGATATTCAACTTTGCAAAGCCAACAATATCACTTCTATCCGCAATTCGCACTATCCCAATCAAGACGTTTTCTACGAACTTTGCGACAGATACGGCATACTCGTAATGGCAGAGACAAATCTCGAGACGCACGGACTTGCTATGTTCTTGCCCAAGAGCAGTAAAAAGTGGAAAGATCAATGCGTATACAGAGCGGTAAATATGGTCAGAAGACTTCGCAATCATTCCTGTATCATAAGTTGGTCGCTTGGCAACGAATCGGGTTTTGGCAAGGACTTCTACGCTATGAAAGATGCAGTGTTGCAACTTGACAAGACGAGATTTATACATTATGAGCCTGACCAAAAAGGCGAGGTCGGAGACGTGCTCAGCGAGATGTATTCAAAGGTAGAAAAGATGCCTGTCATTGGAGAAAACAAGCCTATGCGCCATTGCCTTGCACTTTGGTCACCTATGGGCAGCAAATACACTCCGGATATGTACAGAGACTTGCCGTTTATTCAATGCGAGTATGCACACTGTATGGGCAACAGTCTTGGCAATTTCAGTGATTATTGGGATATGTTCTACAAGTATGACAGACTTGCAGGCGGTTATATTTGGGACTTTGCAGACCAAAGTATTCGTCGCAAGGAAAACGGCAAAGACAAGTGGTGCTACGGCGGAGACTTTGGAGATAAGCCCAACGCAGGACGTTTTGCTTTCAATGGCATAGTCAGAGCCGACCGTTCGCCAAATCCCGCATTGTACGAAGTGCGTTATCAATACCAGCAGGCAAAGTTTACTTTGGAAGGCGATACGCTTACGATACTCAACCGTCATCGTTTTACCAATCTCAGTGAGTTTGAGTTGAAGGTGGCTTTGGTAGCAGAGGGCGAAGAGTTGTATTCAAGGACGTTTGAAGTTGATTGCGCTCCCGACGAGAGCGTGTCAATAGACTTGTTTGACAAGAAGATAGATATACCAAAGGATAAAGAAGTCGTATGCAATATAAGTATGTCTACCAAGAATGACACGCCGTATGCAAGCAAAGGACATATTGTTGCTTACGAGCAGTTTGTCTTGCAAGATTACGACTTTACCGCTCCGACTATGGCGACAGGCGCAACCTTTAAGGTTGACGGTAAGAACTATATTATTACGGCAGGCGAAAGCGTATTCGTATTGGAAAAGGGCGCAATAGTCTCCGCAAAAGTAAAGGGAGAAGAGAAACTCACTTCACCGTTGAGACCCAACTTTGTAAGAGCGGCTATTGACAACGACGCATTGCCGCAAGTGCCGAAGATAATTGCCAATACTATTATGGGCGTCAATGCTTTCCGTAACGCGCAAAAGGGATTGAAAGCAAGACGCGTGTCGGTAAGAGAAGAGCAAGGCGTAGTAATTGTCGAGATAGATTGGAGAATGAGATATCTCAAGAGACTTCACACGACTTATAAGTTTGGCGGAGACGGCGCGATAGATGCGTCTATGAGCCTATCTTGCTCAAAAGATTTGGAGAGATACGGCTTTACGTTGCGTCTGGCAAAGGGCGTCGACGGCATAGAGATGTATGCTAAAGGTCCGCACGAGAACTATTGCGACAGAGCCACTGCTTCCAAACTCGGCTTGTGGAAAGGTAGTGTCGAAGACTTTATTCACGATTATTTGTATCCGCAAGAAAACGGAAATCACACAGGCGTGCGCTATGCTAATATCGGCGGCGAAAAAGGCGTGTCAATCAAGGCTGTAGACAAAGCCTTTGAAATGACAGTACATCCATATACTTGCGATACGTTGCACAATGCTCAACATTTGCACGAACTTGAAAGAGAAGATATGTTGACACTCTGCATTGACGGTAAGCAACGCGGTGTGGGCGGAGACGTGCCTGCAATGGCTAATACAAAACCGCAATATAAGATTTTGCCAAAAGAGCAACACAACCTGCGTTTTGTATTGAAGTTCTAACGATAAAAACGCCGATTTAACGTCGGCGTTTTTAAATGGGAAAAATTATGAAGATAATTGAATATGAAAATAAGTATCGCGACGATTTGATATTTATGGTATTGCAAGCAAAAGACGCGCTTGGCAAGATTCCTACGTTAAATGAGGACTTGATGGATATCAATGCCAACTATTTTCAAAAAGGCGACAAGTTTTGGCTTGCAGTGGATGAGAGTGACAGAGTGGTCGGCTCAATAGGATTTTCTACGTTGCAAGATAATAAAGAGGTAAGGCTGCACCGCCTTTACGTCAAAGCAAATCTTAAAAGGCAGGGGATCGGTTCTCAATTGTTGACGTATGCGGAAGAATATTTGCGGAGCAAAAGCAAGAAGTCAGTCAGCGTTCATTTGGGCGAGTTTAAATATTATTTTGAATCATATTTGTTTTATCAAAAACACGGATATAAAGAATATCAACCAAGGTATATGATAAAATTTTTATAAAAACAATCGTAATATTTTGCTTTTGTATTTAGGTAATGTTAATTTTATACGCGTTTGATTTAGCAAAATGATAATATGAGAAGATTATTGTACTTTTTTGTCGTTAATAACGCGTTTTTCTATTACAAGATTTGTAAAAGTTTTATTATGTCTTGACTTTAAACTTGCTTAGATTATATAATATATATGTAAACAATATTTGGATTGACGAATGGAAACATTTAAGTTTGTGTTGGATATAATCAATTATATTTTTATGGCGATATTGGGGCTTGGATTCTTGCCTCAAATAATCTATGTATTGTTGTTTTTCTTAAAGCCTAAAAGGTATCCCAAAGCAAAAGAATTTCATAAAGTTGCAATCTTTATTCCGGCGAGAAATGAGTCTGCAACTATAGAGAATACCGTAAAAAGTATGTTTAAGCAGAATTATCCTGCCGATAAATATACTGTGTACGTCGTTGCGGATAACTGCGACGACAATACGGCAGAACTTGCAAGAGAAGCGGGCGCGCGAGTATTTGAGAGGTTTGACGACGAACATCGCAGTCGAGGTTGGGCTCTTGATTACGGTACCCGACTTGCGTTGGAAGAAGATCCCGACATAGAGTTTTTTGTAATGTTTGACGCAGACAACGTGGCTCATTGCGATTATCTGTCAAAAATGAACGACGCTTTTGAGAGCGGAGTGCAATTTGCGAGAGGTTACGCCAATAGCAAAAATATAGATTACAATACGACGAGCGCAATATCCGGTATTTATTATTTGCGTGACTCAAGACTGTGCTGTCAGTCGCGTTCTGCATTGGGACTGGATCAACAGTTGATGGGACCGGGTATGATGATATCGGCGGAGTTTATAAAAGAGCGAGGCTTTGACGCTCACAGTATAAGCGAAGATGCGGAGTTTACTTACAACCGTATGTTGGAAGGCAAGCGTACTCAATACGTTGACGAGGCTATATATTACGAAGAGCAACCTACAAAAATGAAAGACGTATTCAATCGCAATATACGTTTTGGCTACGGACTTAACAGGCTTTTCTTTAATCACGGCTTCAGAATGTTGGGCAAGTTTTTCACGACTGGTAGAATTTCGTACGTAGATATGTTTTTGCAACTGTTGTTTATCCCAATATCATTGATATGCTGTATATGGATACCTATTTATTACGGATTTACTCTTGTTGAAGCAATAGTGATGTTTTCGACAAATCCGCGTATGCTTTACGATTGGCTTAAAGTTGCGGCTATTGCATTATCGTGTATATTCTATCTGCCGTTTGTACTGCAAGCGCTTTTCGTGGTGCTACTTGAAAGAAAAAAACTTAAGTGTAAGCCTTCTAAACTCATATTCGCCTGTCTCGTATTTCCGCTATATATGATAGCATATTTGCTTTCGATAGCAATAGGCACTTTGACGCGTAAGCCTAAATGGAAACAAATAAATCACCACGTGACGGTAGATTTAGATACTTTCTTCAGAGAAGAAGGCTCGGCGGAAACTCCGGAATTGCAGGTAGCGTCAGATTTGCTTCTTGAGGAGGGGGAAGAGAAGAGCGAAGAAATTATAGATAATGCTCAAAGTCAGTCCTTTGAAGAAGACGAAGAAGTCGTGGACGGCGATGTAAGAGAAGATAATTAGACATAACAAAACGCAACTTTGATTTCAAAGTTGCGTTTTATATTTAGATGATTTTTTACACTTATTTAAGAAGTCCTTTTGAGGAAAGGAAATCCTTGACTTTTTGAGCGGCGTTCTCATATATAAAACTTGCGTCTGTCGCGTCGTCTGGGTATTTGTCAAGTTCGACAGTAGCGGTGGGGTCATCTGCCGCGCCGACCCATATATCAACAGAATCAGTTTCGTTTGCCTCGCCGTCTACGCCAAGAACAACCATTATGCCGTCGTCGTCAAATTCATTTATGAACACACTCATAGTTACTAATTTCATTACGTTGTCCCAATCATTTGTAACTCCGTTGCCGCAAATCTCGATTTCGTTTGTTCTCAACGCGATTTTCAAAGCCGATACAAACTTGTCTCCGGCAGAGTCTGCAAGTACGTCTTTTGCAAAATAGTCTTTTGCATTGAGTTTTTCGCCGTTAAGCGATTTTGATTGCAAAAATTCCGTCATAAGTTGGTCGGAAGTCATTTTTATTGGTTTGTCTTTTTTCTTAAATAAATTTGAAAATAATCCCATATTATACCTCTTAGAATTCATTGTAACATTATTATATTACGTTAATATTTTAACATAAGTTATTAAATCTGTCAATAATAATTATTGATTATCAAAAGGTAATGTTGATTGCACTTTTTTGTATCAACAACTCTTCTAGTTTTTCAGCAGCGTTTTCATAGATAAAATTTGCATTGTCAACATATAGGGGATATCTGTCAAGTTGGATATCTATTGAGTCGTCATTATCTATTCGGACTTTCAACTTGTCGGGAATGTTTTCTTCGTCGCAAGTTACTCCTAAATATACAGATATCGATTTGCCACAAGTCTCAAAGGTAAAATGAAGCGCAACATATCTAAAGTCGTCTCTCCATTCAAAGTTGATTGAATTGTCGGTGCAAATATTGCCTATGTCTATTCTCTTATTAATGGCAGAAACAAACAGCGAGCACGCTTGGTTCTTGACCGCGTCTTCGGCAAACCAATCTTTTACCGTAATAGTCTTTTTGTATATCTTCTTGTCCATAATGTAGCGCAATACTTGTAGTTGGTCAAAAGTAAAGGCTTTTTTATTAGTTGATTTCTTTTTAAATAATCCCATTTTGTGCCTCTTTAAAATTATATCAAAAGCGCTTGTGATTGTCAATTTGGAAATTTGTAAATAACGCTTTATGATTTTTTGTCATTTATGTTATAATACAAATATGGATTGGCAAAGACTAAACGGCGAAATATTATCCAAAGTAAGTAGGTATTTGACCTTTGCAGAGCGCGCTATTGATACTGCGCAGGTGGACGAAGTTGCCTCCTGCGGAGTAAGTAGACACAGGGCGGTAGAATTGTTGTTTGCAAATTATCTTGATTTGGACGGGTTGGCTCAAAAATATTATTTGCCGTATATGCTCAAGGGGCTTGACAAGAGGGAGTATCATAGCAACGAGTATTATTCAAATATATCATTTGATTACGCGTCAAATGGGGAGTGGGAACTCAAGAAAGATTTTTATGCGCCGTATGAAATATTTGTGCAAGATGATTTTGTGTATGATTTTCAAAAGGTATTACCTCAACTTGGTTATTTTGAAGAAGTATTTCAATATCCTGCAGTATATCAGGACGGAAGACTTTGGATGAGCGTAACTCCCAATGAAATCAACACTATGAAAGAACCTATATCTAAAGCGCGCGGTAAGACGCTTACGTTTGGATTGGGACTAGGATATTTTGCATATATGTGCGCAATAAAAGAGAACGTGACGAGCGTCACTATCGTGGAAAAGGATAAGAGCGTCATTCAACTTTTTGAGCAAAATATCTTACCTCAGTTTGTTTGCAAAGATAAGATAAGAATTATCTGTGACGACGCATTTGACTTTATTGAGAAAATGCGAGATGGCGAGTACGATTACGCTTTTGTCGATATTTATCACGACGCAGGAGATGGCGCGGAAACTTATAAAAGATTTAAGCAGAAGCGAAGCAAATTCAGCGCTACCAAGTTTGACTTTTGGATAGAAAAAACAATCAAGTATTATATCTAAATCTTATATCTATTTGTTGGGCAAAAAATTCAATGCGCTCAACGGCAATTCGACTATAAAGCGGGTGTATTCTCCCAATTGACTTTCGCATTTAATTTTGCCTTTGAGCGAATCCACGATGGATTTTGCAATACTCAAACCAAGACCGAAAGAATTGCCGGTGTCTTTATGAGAAGAATCAACCTTGTAAAATCTGTCGAATATATGATCGATTTTTTCTTGCGGTATTCCTTCGCCTGTATTTGTCAAAGTGATTACAGCGTAGCGTCTCGTCTTTTGCAAATGCAATGTCATTTTACCTTTTTCGGGAGTATATTTGATTGCGTTGTCAAGCAATATTCCTACGAGTTTTTCTATCTCGGCAGTGCTTGCCGAAACTTTGATATTCTCGTCGGCTGTGTAGTCAAGAGTAATTGATTTTTCATAACATATTGCTTCAAATGACAGTGTCATACCTTCGACTATGTCGTTGATTATCAAATCTTCTCGCTGGGTATTTATTTTGTTGGATTCATATTTTGTCAACTCCAGCATATCTAAAATCAAAGATTGCATTCTTCCAAGTTGATAGCCGGCAGATTCAAGCCATTTTCTGTTGTCGTCAACGGTGGAAGAAGGATCGCTTTGAATAAGTTCTAGATTGGTTCTGACGACTGTCAAAGGAGTTTTAAGTTCGTGCGATGCGTTGGCAATCAATTCTTGTTGACGTAAGAAAGACTGCTTTACAGGCTCAATAGCGTGCTTTGCAAAGTAGTAGTAAAATAAGAATATAATAAGCATACCGACGATACAAATACAAGTCAGCGTGATGCTCATAATATTAAGATAGTTGTATGATTTTGTATAATCTATTATCGTGTATTTTGTTGCATTCTTACCGCTTTCTTTGACGGTAGTAGCGATGAATTTATATCTTCTTCCGCTTTCGGTATTAAATGAGCCGCTCTCGACCTTTTTTCCTGTCACGTTTTTGACGACTGCCTGTATTTCTTCGCGCGTAAAGTAGTCGGGGGAGTAATACGTGGTCGGCTCGTGATTTTCCACTTCGACGACGTAGACGTAGTTGTCGCTTTGGAAGTAAGGTCCCGCGGCGGCTTTTAAAAGATCGTTTTCGATATCTGTCAAAGTCTGAACTCTCGATATGAGAAATACGAGAGAGCAGGCAAGTATTATAAACGCCCAGCCTATTGCCAATGGGACGTAAAAGAATTTTCGTTGAAGTTTTCTAAATACTTTGTCGTTCATCAATTTTTTGCGGCAAGTTGATAGCCTACGCCCCTTATTGAATTGATTGTAAAGGCAGCGTTGACGTAATTGAGTTTCTTCCGCAAGAAAGATATAAATACCTCAAGCGAGTTGGATTCAAAGTCGTTGTCAAATCCCCAAACTTTGTTGATAAGGGGCTCTTTTTCGGCAACGTGACGAGGTCTTTCAAAAAAATATCTCATTATATCAAACTCTTTTTGAGAGAGTTTGACGCTCTTATTTTCGTTTTTGTTTATAAGTTGAAGCGTAGATAGGCTCAAAGATATAAATACCTCAAGCGAGTTGGATTCAAAGTCGTTGTCAAATCCCCAAACTTTGTTGATAAGGGGCTCTTTTTCGGCAACGTGACGAGGTCTTTCAAAAAAATATCTCATTATATCAAACTCTTTTTGAGAGAGTTTGACGCTCTTATTTTCGTTTTTGTTTATAAGTTGAAGCGTAGATAGGCTCAAAGACACGTTTTCATAGGTAATGAGGTTGTCGGGCGTAGCGTCAGTCTTTCTTCTCAAAAGCGCTCTAATACGCGCCAACAGTTCTGCAGTGGAGAAGGGCTTTGGCAAATAGTCGTCGGCGCCTAGGTCGAGACCTTTGACTTTGTTGTATTCTTGCGAGAGCGCCGTCAGCATAATTACAGGCGTGGTAATTCTTTTTTCGCGTACTTGACTCAACACTTCAAAGCCGCTCTTCTTGGGCATCATCACGTCAAGTATTATCAAATCAAAAATATTCGACAGCGCGAGTTGAAGTCCCGCTTCGCCGTCGTTTGCCACTTGCACCTCATATTTTTCCTTTTGCAAAACAGTACTCAATGCTTCGCAAAGGCTCATTGAATCTTCTACCAACAATATTCGCATAATTTCCTCCTATCCTATACAACCCAAAAACCGAGTATCTTTATTATATAATATTATATTAAGATTTTCAATACTTTTAATGAAAACTATACAAAAAAACGGAAGTTGTTGACACTTCCGTTTTAAATATATTTTTAGTTGACGCTTAAGCGGCATTTTGCATTGAAGCAGAACCAATGCCTGACGTAAAACCGCTGTTGTTGACGTTGCCGCTGTTGATAGTGCCGTCATTTCCCAAGTCTGACGGAGATTTTGTCAGAGTGGCTTGACATTGCGAAGAGTCGGAATCTTTGTAATAGCCGTGTCCGATTGCTGTAATTATAATACGGTATCCGCCATTTTCTGCGATGCTGCTGTCATACTCAATGCCATAGAGTTCCTTCAAGTCGTCAAAGTTGATGCTGTATCCTACGCTTCCTTCCGTCAGAATAGACGTTCTGCCTATTTCGATGATCTTGCTGTCGTTGATTTGAAGTTCTACAAGATATTCGTATCCATTTTGCACGCCTTGCCAACTTGCGTGAATTGCCGCTGATTTAGTCTCTTCGTTGCCGTCGTCTTCGCTTATCGTTGCGGTAATAGTATCTTCTTCGACAGCCGTGAGTTTTTGGGTCGTGGAGTGCGCAATCATTGAGATAGGCGAGTCTTTTATATTTGGATTTTCAGTATTGATTGCCTTTACTCTCACAGAGTGATCGCCCACTTTGTTGACGTATTGCGTAATGTCCGCGTTGAACTTGTTGCCGTCTTCATTAAGAGTGAGATTGGTAATCTCTTTGTTGTCAATGAATATCTTGTATGCGTTTGCGTTCGGTACTTTGGTAAACTCAAAGAAAGTCTTGGTAGTCTCGTCTTCGGTCTTTGTATATACGCGAAGTCCGGTAGGCATATTAAGCGTGATTATATAGTCGTATTTTACTGATATAGAATCGCCGTTGACATACATTGTCGTAGATCCGATTTCCTCAAAGTTCAAATCGTCGGAGTAGTTGCCTTCAGGAGTAACAGTGATTGTATAACTCTTGCCCGGTGTCGAAACGTATTGCGTTATATCAAATTCCGGATCGTCAGAGGTGTTCTTTTCCCAGCGCAGAACTACGTCGTTTTCAGCCACGCCGTCGCTTATCAAGAATTGGTACGACTTTGCATACTTCACTTTAGCGGCTTTGCAATATATTCTGTTTTCTCTCTCTTCGATAATTATATCTATTGGTTGAGCCAACTTTTCAACGTAGATTACGTTTTCGCAACCTGTCATATTATGGGTAGCGTTGAGGTCTCTGAAGATTATCAAATTCTTGACGTTTTGATACGTCGGGCAGGTGTGACCTTCTTGCATTATGACTTGCTTACCGCCTATGACGGTATTTGAGATATTGCCTGCGACAGTGGCGGTAGAGTCGCTGTCAAGTTGCAAAGTAGCAACGGTGCTATCGCTCTTAACCGTCAAGTTGCTGCCAATCAAAGAAATAGTATTTGAAATTTTTACTCCGCTTTCTACGATAGTATTGGGGCAGTTCAAGACGTTGATTTGGCTTGTAGACTTAGCGTCTATTATATTGCCTGCAAATACTACTTTACTTGCGCTTATCTCTGCGTCGATTATGTTGGTTTCGCCGCCTTCAAAGTTGTAGATCGTAAATGATTTTGCCGTTACTCTCAAGGTTTCGCAAGATACGTTTGCCAAAAGTACGATGTCCAAGTTGGGAGCGTTTATTTCAATCGCGCCTGCTTTGAGGTTGGACTTTTTATGAGTGACAAATTCTTTACCTTTTCTAGTACCAATATACAGCGTGCCTGATTTTTCTGACGTGATAGTAAGAGTTCCGGATACGCCCAACGTGTGTTTGTTGAGGTCAATGCTATATATATTGTTGTCGTCAAAAGTCAAGTTGTCGCAAGAGATGTTGTTGTCAAGCACGTAGAAATATTTGTCAAGACCGCCTTGTTTGCTTGCGACGAAATCGTCTGCGTTCTTGACGAAAATTCTCGGAGCGTGGAAGAATACTATAGGCAGTATTATTGCCAAGAGCACTCCCACGAGGCATACGCTTGCAACTATGGCAATTATGCCTTTTTTGCCCAACTTTTTCTTTTGTCCGACAGGTTGGTCTTTCTTTTCTTTTTTATCGGATTTATCTTTTTTCTTTTTATCTTTGCTATCTTCGCTGTCTTCTTTTTTGTCGGAAGAACCGTCTTGAGTTACTTCTTCTGCTTTGTCTGCTTGGTCAGCGTCACTTGATTGCAAAATAATCTCTCCGTGCAAAAACTCTTCCATAAGTTCTTCACCTGTGGAGAAGAAGAGTCCTGCTTCTTTTGCGTTTTCTTCGCTATATGGCGCGCCTACTGCGGGGCTTTGCTCTTCGCCTGCTTTGCGAGCGTAGATTACAAACGGCACAGGATCGCTTGTGTGAGTCTTAAGCGAGAGCGGAGTAGGATGGTCTGGGGCAATGAGTATCTTGTAGTCCTCATTCATAAGGTCAAGTTGTTCTTTTACGTACTTGACTACTATGCTGTCTATAAGTTCAATAGATTTGACCTTGTTGTCAGCGTCTCCTTGGTGTCCGCACTCGTCGGGAGCCTCCATATGGATATATACGTAGTCGTATCCCTCTTTAAGAGCCTCTATGGCAGCCTCGGCTTTTCCCTTGAAGTTGGTCTTGTACGTACCGGTTGCGCCGTCTACGTTGATGACTTTCATTTGCGCGCCTGTTCCGATACCCTTTATCAAGTCTACTGCAGATATGACTGCGCCCTTGATGCCGTACTTTTCTTCAAATGGAGTGAGTTGAGGGCGTGTGCCTTCGCCCCAAAGCCAAATGCTATTGGCAGGCTTTAGACCTTGAGCAATACGCTTTTGGTTTACAGGATGATCTTTTAGCAAATTGTAAGAATCCGTCATTATATCCAAAAAGATATCACCGTACTCGCCCTTGGGAAGATACTGAGTGATTTTCTTGTCGGAAATATCGTGCGGAGGAGTGAAGTCTGTGCCAGTCTCGGCATTGTGCGCAACGAGACAGTGGCGGTAACTTACGCCAGTGTAGAAATCAATATATTCGTCTCCGAGATTTTGTTGGAGATATTCTATGAGTTGTCTTGCTTCCTCGGTAGAAATTTCGCCTGCGGAATAATCAACCATAGTCTTGTCGGCGTAGTTCTCTTCGTCGGATAGCGTGACGAGATTGCATCTAATAGCCACGTCGGTGTCCTTGAGGTCAATGCCGATCGAGAGCGCTTCGAGTGGGGAGCGCCCCGTATAGTACTTGTCGGGAGCGTAACCCATCATAGAGAGGTTTGCCACGTCGCTACCCGGCTTCATACCGTCGGGTACTGTCTTGACAAGACCCAATTTGCCTCTTTTACACAAGTCGTCTATATTTGGCTTGTCTGCTACTTCAAGAGGTGTGCGACCTCCGAGAGCGTTTGAAGGGTAATCGGCCCAGCCGTCGCCCAAAATTACCACATACTTCATATTTTCACCTATATAAGAATGCGTAACGCTACGCATAATTTATTCACAGTTTATTATATTATATATAATATCCAATGTCAATTGTTTTATGACTAAGATTATTTAAAGTAACGGGGCGCGCTTTTTATAAAGATTAGACCTCTCGACTGCGCTCGAGGTGTGATTGAAATTTATCACTTGATGTGACTTTTATATATTCATAATTAGTGTTACGTTTAAAATCTGTTTCACTTCCTAGTAATAAATTTGACGCAAAATAAAATTAAAGACGGCTCATTTAAGAGCCGTCTTAGTATATTATCCAAGGATGTTTTTGTCGTCTTTTTCACAAGGCACTTTGCAAGGATATTTGCCGGTAAAGCAACCTTTGCAGAATGTGACTTTTGAATCGGGAGCAATCTTGTCGACAGTCTTTACGTCGAGGAATGCAAGCGAGTCTGCGCCAATCTTTTGTCTCAACTCTTCCATAGTATAGTTGTTGCAAGCAAGATCCTTTCTCGACGGAATATCAGTACCGAAGAAGCAGGGGTAAATAAATGGTGGAGAAGATATTCTTACGTGCACTTCTTTCGCGCCCGACCTCTTGAGAAGTTTGATAATATTTGCCAAAGTAGTGCCTCTGACGATGGAGTCGTCGACCATAACAAGTCTTTTGCCTTCGACGTTGCTCTTCAAAGTATTGAGTTTGAGCGCAACGCTGCGTTCTCTCATTGCTTGCGTAGGTTGAATAAAAGTTCTGCCTATATATCTGTTTTTGATAAGACCCACGCCGTAAGGAATACCGCTTTCGTGCGAATAGCCTATTGCTGCAGGAAGACCGCTGTCGGGTACGCCTATTACGAGATCTGCGTCGGCAGGAGCGATTTTTGCAAGCATTTTGCCAGCGTTCATTCTTGCTTCGTTGACGCCTTGACCGTCGATTACGCTGTCGGGTCTGGCGGTGTAGATATGCTCAAATATGCAAAGTCCGCCGCTGTGACCGCAATATTTCTCATTGGACTCTATGCCGTCTTCGGTGACGATTACTATTTCGCCCGGACGAACGTCTCTTTCAAAGGTTGCGCCTATCGTCTCAAACGCGCAACTTTCGCTTGCGAATATTACGTTGTCCTGCAGTTTTCCCATACACAGAGGACGTATTCCGTATTTATCTCTTACGGCAATGAGTTTTCTTGGGCTCATTATGAGAAGAGAGAATGCTCCTTGCAGCATAGGGAATACCTTTTCCACAGCCTCTTCGATGCTCTTTGATTTGAGTCTTTGAATGGCAATCAAATAGGATATAACTTCGCTATCGCTCGTAGTGTGGAAGATTGCGCCTTTAGCCTCAAGTTTGTCTCTCAATTCTTTTGCGTTGGTTATATTTCCGTTATGCGAAACGGTGAGGTTGCCTTTTGCGTACTTTACGCTTATAGGTTGAGCGTTTTCCGGAGTATTGTTGCCCGTAGTTGAGTATCTCACGTGTCCTATAGCAATTTCGCCTTGCAATTTTGCAAGAATAGAATCGTTGAAAACTTCGCTTACGAGACCCATATTTTTGACAAGGGTGATTTCTCTGTCGTTATTGACGGCAATACCTGCCGCCTCTTGACCTCTGTGTTGCAGCGCGAACAGTCCAAAGTAGACTTGTTGCGCAATGTTGCCAAGACGAGATTTATCGTATATACCGAATACGCCGCACTCATCCTTGATATTTTCTGACATATTGTACCTACCTTTTTTGATTTATTTCAAAATCAATTTTATTATAGCAAATTTCGCTTGCATAATCAAATACTTGATATAAAAAATTCTTGATTTTTTCAACAAATTTTGGGAATATTTTCGCGCGCACGCGTATACGCGAAAATATTATAGATATTTATTATCAATATTCTTATCTTTGAGAGTGGAGAGGTTGCGGCGCTGTAAAAGACGCGTGTCTATTGCGCTTTTACGTGTTTGATTATGCAACAAGGACGAAGCCTTGCGGTCTTCGTCCCTGTTCTAATGTACAACCTTTATATCGTATTTATCAGTCCTTGACTGAGAAGAGAATTGCTCCGTAAGTTGGGAACGGCCAATACTTGTCGGCGGTATTGACTTCCATCTCGTCTGCCGCGGCGCGCAACTTGTCCATTGCTGTAATTACGTCCGTGCGGTAGAACATTGCCTTTTTTTCGATGTCTGCGATAGCCTCCGCCTTGTGAACTTTTGTTGACAGTTCTTCGAGATACTTATACGCGTCTGCCGAGAGTTTTGTCAACTTCTTTGCGGTAGCCGTCTGCGCAGTTGCTTCAAATCCCAATTCTTTTGTTGCTAAGGCGGTCTTTGCAAGTTCTTTTATGTATGTAGTTACAGCGGGCAAAATCTGCTTGTTTGCCATATCTATCATTGTCAAAGCCTCGATGTTGACGACTTTTGCATAGTTCTCAAGCAAGATGTCCGTTCTGGATTCTACTTCCAAAGCAGAGAATATGCCGTGCTTTTCAAAGAGGGCTATATTCTTTGCGCTCTTGAAGTAGGGGATTGCTTCCGGCGTAGATTGCAAGTTGAGAAGTCCTCTCTTTTTTGCCTCTACCACCCATTCGTCGGAATAGCCGTTGCCATTGAATATTATTTTCTTGTGAGCAATGAAAGTCTTCTTGACAAGGTCTTTGACTGCCGCCATAAAGTCGCTTGCGCCTTCAAGTTCGTCAGCGAATTGGTCGAGGGATTCTGCGACTATAGTATTGAGTATAATATTAGGTCCGGCAATAGAGAAGGTCGAGCCCAACATTCTGAATTCAAATTTGTTGCCTGTGAACGCAAATGGGGAAGTACGGTTTCTGTCGGTGGTGTCCTTTGTGAACTTGGGCAGAGAACTTACGCCGATTTCGTATTCGCATTTTGCTCTTTTGCTGTACGTTCTGTCTTCGGCAATTGCCGTGAGTATGCCGTCGAGTTCTTCGCCGAGGAACATTGATACTATAGCAGGAGGCGCTTCGTTGGCTCCAAGTCTGTGATCGTTGCCTGCGCTTGCTACGCTTACTCTCAATAGGTCTTGATAATCGTCTACCGCCTTTATGACCGCAGCCAAGAAGAGTAAGAATTGCGCGTTGTCTTCCGGAGTGTCACCCGGCTCAAGCAGGTTTTCGCCCTTGTCCGTCGACATAGACCAGTTGTTGTGTTTGCCGCTTCCGTTGACGCCTTCAAAAGGCTTTTCGTGGAGCAGACATACCATTCCGTGACGGCTAGCAATCTTTTTCATCATCTCCATTGTCAACTGATTTGCGTCGGAAGACACGTTGGATTGCGAGAAGATAGGCGCAAGTTCGTGCTGAGCGGGCGCAACTTCGTTGTGCTTTGTCTTGGCTAGCACGCCGAGTTTCCAAAGTTCGGTGTCGAGGTCTGCCATATACTTGACGACTCTTTGCTTGATAGTGCCGAAATAGTGGTCTTCAAGTTCTTGCCCCTTTGGAGCGGGTGCGCCGTAAAGCGTACGGCCGGTGTATATCAAGTCCTTTCTCTTTTCATATACGCTTTTGTCAATGAGGAAGTATTCTTGCTCTGGACCTACGGTCGTAATGACTCTGTTGACGTCTTTGCCGAAAAGTTTGAGTATTCTGCACGCCGTTTTGCTAAGCGCTTTCATTGACTTAAGAAGAGGAGTTTTTTTGTCGAGAACTTCTCCGGTATACGATACGAACGCCGTCGGTATGCAAAGCGTTCCGTCTTTGATAAACGCGTACGAAGTCGGGTCCCAAGCCGTATAGCCTCTTGCTTCAAAAGTGGCTCTGATACCGCCGTTGGGGAAAGAAGACGCGTCTGGCTCGCCCTTAATGAGTTCTTTTCCGCTGAATTCCATTATTACTTTGCCGTCGGCAGTGGGTTGAATAAAGGCGTCGTGCTTTTCCGCCGTGATACCCGTCATCGGTTGAAACCAGTGGGTATAGTGTGTACAACCTTTTTCTATTGCCCAATCCTTCATTGCGTTGGCAATAACCGTCGCGCAAGTCAAAGAAATAGGAGTGTCGTTTGCGATACAGGATTTGAGTTCCTTGTATGTGTACTTGGGAAGTCTTTCTTGCATTACCGTGTCGTTGAATACTAGACTGCCGAAGAGGTCTGACATTACCATATTTGTTATATCTCCTTAAAATTTGTTTCTGTTGTAAAAGAAAAAGCGCCAAACAGGGAATTCCTGATTAGCGCCTTTGCTACAGTGACAGTATATATTTTCTGGAGAAAGATGTCAAACGATTTTAATAGTAATTTTTGGATTTTTTTGATTTTTTGTCAAAATGTTTTTGCAAGTCGTCGTAATATCAAGGCGGTAGAGAGGGGGTAGTATACAGTAGAGAATTCTTTGCTTGGGGCGAAATGGCATCATAAAGATTGAGATTCTCCACTTCGCTTTGCTGCGCTCGAAATGACATACTATATTATTGACATATTTTTGTCGTTAAGGTTGTCATTGTGTTATACGCAATGACTGAAAAGGGAAATCGTAGCAATATTTTGCGCGCGAAATAATATAAATATTTATATGGACAATATAGGAAAATATAATCAAAATCAGCGAGTCTTTTCAGTGTGGCAAAATTATCGTAATAATTGTCATATAATGGATAAATGTCAATTAAATATGTAAATTTGAGCAATATAAATTCTTAAATTAGTCAGAATTTAGAAAATATAAAAGAAATCAAAAATATTTTTTTCAATTTATTGACAAGGACAATTTGGGAGTATTATAATTGCACCAAAGGAAGGGGCGAGAGACTTTTTCGTCCTTTAAAAGGTTTGTACTATGTTGAAAGAAGGTGAGGTGAGAATACCGTCGGGATGCGCGATTTCGGGCATATTTTCCAGAAGCGGAAAACTCACCAACGGAGAGAAGATCATTACGTCGATAGCCACTATGCACGACAGATCCAACGGTTTAGGCGGCGGTTTTGCAGGGTATGGAATTTATCCGCAATACGCAGATTTTTATGCTTTTCATATTTTCTACGACGACAATGAGATAAGAAAAGAGGCGGAGAATTTTCTCTACCAAAACTTTTTCATTGTCAATATGTCTATGATACCCATACGAAAGACCAAGAAGATATCTGACGAGCCGCTCATTTTGAGATACTTCGTCAAGCCTCTTGACGCAAGATTGCACGAGACAAATCTCGACGAAAAAGAATTTGTTGCCAGAATGGTAATAAAAGTTAATACGACTATCAAAGGCGCGTATATCTTTTCAAGCGGAAAGAATATGGGAATTTTCAAGGCGGTAGGTTATCCCGAGGACGTAGGAGAGTATTATAGGCTGGAGGAATACGACGCTTACTGTTGGACGGCGCACGGCAGATATCCGACTAATACGCCCGGTTGGTGGGGCGGAGCGCACCCATTCGGTATGCTTGATTATTCCGTCGTGCACAACGGAGAAATTTCTTCTTACGACGCCAACAGACGGTATATAGAGATGTTTGGATATAAGTGTACGCTTATGACGGACACCGAAGTAATTGCTTACGTCGTAGACTTTTTATGCCGCCGTCAGGGCTTGAGTATGCAGGAGATGGCAGGGGTCATAGCCGCGCCGTTCTGGAGTACGATAGAGAAAAAATCTCCCGAGGAGAGAGCGCTTGCCGAATACTTGCGCAATACTTTCTCAAGTTTGCTTATCACCGGACCTTTTAGCATAATGGTGGGATTTGAAAACGGACTTATGGCGCTCAACGACAGGCTTAAGTTGCGCAGTATGGTCGTGGGTGAAAAGGACGATATGACGTATATCGCAAGCGAAGAATGCGCTATAAGAGTAATTGAGCCAAACCTTGACAGAATTTGGTCACCGAGGGGCGGAGAACCTGTAATAGTCACTCTTGACAAAAAGGAGGGAAAATAATATGTCGATAAATTATATATATCCTCCGTATGAAGTCGTAAGAAATTTTAGTAAGTGCATAAATTGCAAGATATGCGTCAAGCAGTGCGCCAACGAGGTGCATACTTTTGACGAGAAGAAAGGCATAATGCTTGCCGATGATACCAAGTGCGTCAACTGTCACAGGTGCGTTACCACTTGCCCTACGAGAGCGCTAAAGATTGTCAAATCTGACAATACATATAAAGAAAACGCCAACTGGTCGGCGGAGTCTATGAAGGAGATTTACCGTCAGGCGGAGAGCGGCGGAGTTTTGTTGTCGTCTATGGGTAATCCTCAGCCTTTGCCGGTGTATTGGGACAAGATACTTATCAATGCTTCGCAGGTAACAAATCCCTCTATCGACCCATTGAGAGAACCTATGGAAACTACGGTATTCTTGGGTAGTAAACCCGATAAAATCGTCAGAGACGAAAATGGCAAAATCGTTGACAATCTGTCACCGCAACTCAAATTGAGTACGCCTATTATGTTTTCGGCAATGAGTTATGGCTCTATAAGTTACAACGCTCACGCGGCGCTTGCCAAGGCGGCGGAAAAGTTGGGAATATTCTATAACACAGGCGAGGGCGGTCTACACGAGGACTTTTATCAGTACGGCAAAAATACTATCGTGCAAGTTGCGTCGGGGAGATTTGGCGTATATAAAGATTATCTTGAGGCGGGCGAGTGTATAGAAATCAAGATAGGTCAAGGCGCTAAGCCTGGTATAGGCGGACACTTGCCGGGCGCAAAGATCGTGGGAGACATCTCAAAGACGAGAATGATACCTGTAGGCAGTGACGCCATATCTCCCGCGCCTCACCACGATATTTATTCTATTGAAGACTTGCGTCAACTTGTATTTTCTCTCAAAGAAGCAACAGGATATAAGAAGCCAATCGCAGTCAAAGTCGCGGCAGTGCACAACGTGGCTGCCGTCGCAAGCGGTATTGCTAGAAGTGGCGCAGATATAATCGTCATTGACGGCTTTAGAGGTGGCACCGGAGCGGCGCCAACGAGAATAAGAGACAACGTGGGTATTCCTATCGAACTTGCCCTTGCTAGCGTAGACAAGAGACTGCGTGACGAGGGTATCAGAGGCAACGTGTCTTTGGTAGTAGGCGGCTCTATTCGCAACAGCGCGGACGTCATAAAAGCAATTGCATTGGGCGCTGACGCTTGTTATATTGCCACTGCGGCGCTTATGGCAATGGGCTGTCACCTTTGCAGGTCTTGTCACCTCGGTAAATGCAATTGGGGTATCGCAACTCAAGTGCCGGAACTCGTAAAGAGACTTGACCCCGAGGTCGGCTGTAACCGACTTGTCAACCTCGTCACCGCTTGGACGCACGAAATCAAAGAGATGATGGGCGGTATGGGTATCAACTCTATAGAGGCGCTCAAAGGCAACAGGCTTATGCTTAGAGGCGTGGGACTTAATGAGAGGGAGTTGGAGATTTTAGGCATCAAACACGCCGGCGAATAATGCGACCGCATATATCAGCCGTCTTTTTGCCGTAGGCGTCGGGTCTCAAGAAGTCGACGTGTACGGCAAGTACACTTGACGACTTCATTTCGCCCTAGCACGGACAAAAATACAACTAATCTCTGCGGTTGTTCACGGCAAGATATAATGGCAAGTAAATTGAAATTTTGTCTATCTCTTTTTTGCCGAACATAAGCGCGTATAGCGGCTCACTTGAGACAAAGAGTAAACTACTATAGCAGTGCGCTATCATATTGTCATTTCGACTGCAGCGTAGCGTAATGGAGAAATCTAATCTAATAAATATCAAATATTACTCCAAGAGGAGAAACAAAGAACAATGTTAAAAATTGATTGTACCAATAAACACTTTTCTGAGATAGGAAAGTTGATACGCGAAACCAAAGAAACTCAAATAGTAATCGACAATGCGCAAGGACACAGATATATTGCGTCGGGCGTGGGCGGCAAGGAGATAACTATCAATGGCACTCCCGGCAACGCAATGGGCGCATATCTTGACGGCTGTAAGATTGTAGTTAACGGCAGCGCGCAAGACGCTATCGGAGATACTATGAACGACGGACTTATTGTCATTCACGGCAACAGCGGAGACGCCACCGGATATTCTATGCGCGGCGGAAAGATTTTTATCAAAGGTGATGCGGGTTATCGCGCAGGTATACATATCAAGGCGTATAAGGATAAATTTCCGGTGATTGTCATTGGCGGAAAGGCAGGAAGTTTTCTTGGAGAATACCAAGCCGGCGGTATTATACTTGTGCTTGGCATTGACACCGACAGCAAGACAAACGTAGGTTATTTTACCGGCAACGGTATGCACGGCGGCAAGATAATCTTACGTAGCGAACAATTGCCCGACCTGCCCGAGCAAATAGTTGCAAGAAAGGCAAATGCCCAAGATCTAAAAGAGATAGAGCAGTACGTCAACGAGTATTGCGGATATTTTGGCAACGACCCCAAGGAGATAATGAGCAAGGATTTCTTTGTGTTGACGGCTAATAGCGCGAATCCGTATAAGCAATTATATACGTCGGTGTAAAATTGAAAGACGGCTGGCAAGAGGTATTTGCATTAGTACCGACATATTTTTTAGTGAGAGTAATCTAAAAATCGCAAATTGTTTAAACCAAAAACTATGATGTACTTAATGCAAACACCATCTTTTCGCCTTGCGTAAGTCTAACTTATATCAACTGTAAATTATAGATTAGTTATCAAAAATTTCCTGTCCCATAGCAAGCCCAAAGGCAAAAGCCTCTCTGTATACATCATAACCGTAGAGAACGGTTTCGCGTAAGTGCAGGTCTTGCAATTCGTTAAATTGTTGCAAAAGTTTGGGGTTGTCGGCAATTTGTTTTTGAAAATCTTCAATTTTATCAACTAAGTCGTCTAAAGTTTTGTTATACTCGTCACTTGAAGTGGGGTTATCCAAGTTACCTCGTGTTCCCATCAACATTTGCATAATAGCAGAATTTTTTTGTTTCATAGTTTGCTCCTTGTTCAATAAAAGTGTATATATTATTACATAAATTTTTGCAAAATACTTTACTTGCACATTTTTGTGCAAACATTTTTGTCCAACTAATAAATCTAATAATTTTTATATATTTACTATTTACAAAACTTGATATTTAAGATTTAGTATGATATAATTATAAAAATATTTAGGAAGTACGCCCCTAAAAGAGGTTTTTATGAGTCAAACGGTAAAAGAAGTTTTGGATTTTGTAAAAGACAACGACGTCAAATTTGTCAAATTGACTTTTTGCGACTCCTTCGGAAATATCAAAAATATATCAATCATAGCCGACGAGTTGCCAAGCGCCTTCGAAAAGGGAGTATCATTTGAAGCCTATTCGGTGGGCGGCTTCGTCGACCCGGAAGAAAGCGACTTGTTGCTTTACCCAGACGCCTCAACTATTCAACTGTTGCCTTGGAGACCCCAGCACGGAAGCGTAGTGAGGTTTTTTTGTAAGATAAGACATACCGACGGCAGAGACTTTGACGGTGACGGCAGAGGACTTCTTGCCAATGCGCAAAACAAACTTTCGCAGATGGGCTTGTCCTGTCTTATCGGCAGTGACTGCGAGTTCTATCTCTTCAAGTTGAACGAAGACGGAACGCCTACGCTCGAGCCGCACGATATGGCGGGGTATCTCGACGTTGCGCCGTTTGACAAAGGCGAAAACGTAAGAAGAGATATTTGCCTTACGCTGGAGAGAATGGGTATCAAGCCTATCTCTTCTCACCACGAAAGAGGACCTGGACAAAATGAAATATGCTTCAAAGTCAACGACGCCCTTATGGCTGCGGACGACCTCTTGACATTCAAGACGGTGGTCAAAGCCGTGGCTAATATGAACGGACTTCACGCGTCTTTTATGCCAAAGCCGCTTAAGGACGAGATAGGAAGCGGTCTGCATATCAATTTGTCTCTTCTCAAAGACGGCGACAATTTGTTTGAACCGTCGCGCCTGTCGGGATCTAAAGAGGCTGAGAGTTTTGTTGCGGGCATACTTGCAAGGGCAAAGGAAATGGCGGTATTTCTCAATCCTACCGTCAACTCGTATGAGAGACTTGAAAACAACGAAGATATAGAGGCTTACAATCAAATTGCTTGGTCGTATCTCAACGGTCGTCAATTGATAAGGATAAAAAAAGACGGACTTGCCAAGATGCAATTGCGTTCTGCAGACCCATCTTGCAATCCGTATATCGCGTACGCGCTCTTGCTATTTGCAGGCGCAGAGGGAATAGAGCAGGGGCTTAGATTGCCAAAGGAGTTGGACGTCAACAACGCGGGCGAAGCAGAATGTCTGCCCGAAGACCTTATGAGCGCAATCCAACTTGCTAAAAACAGTGACTTTATCGCAAGGTACATACCTAGCAAGACGTTGAAAAAATTCTTTGAGTATAAGGAAAATATGTACAAGAATTATTCGCTGTCAAAGGATAAGGACGCTTTTATGACAAAGGCATACTTCAATAAGATTTAAGCGAAGATAGATAATAAAATGCAACAGTGGGTGCGCAGATAGGCGCACCGGTGTAGGAGAGAACGTGGCAAGTGCCCTAATAGTGTCGACAGCGGAATATGTGAGTAAGTTTTCGGCAATGTTGACCGAAGTGGGCTTTGCTGACGTCTATCAGGCTCATTCGGGAGTTGAGGCAAGACATCTGATAGTCGAAAGGCAATACGCGCTTATGATAATCAATGCTCCTCTCGTCGACGAGTTTGGATACGACCTTGCGATATACGCGGTGGAAAATACGACTATGAGCGTACTTATGCTGGCGCGGGGAGACGTGTGCGAGGCGGTGGAAAACAAAGTCGAAGATTACGGAGTTGTGGTTATGTCAAAGCCGGTGACGGCAGAAGGCTTGTTTAAGACCTTGAAAGCGCTGTACGCCAATCACAACCGAATAAATTCGATAGTGCTAAGCAATCGCAGATTGCAAGACAAGATAGAGGAACTCAAACTGGTGGACAGGGCAAAGTGCTTGCTTATCTCACGCGAAGGAATGAGCGAAGAGCAGGCGCATAAGTATATCGAAACCGCCGCTATGGATATGAGAGTGTCCAAAAAACAAATTGCTGAAAAAATTATATCAATAAAACAATACGATTAAGAAAAAAGAGGTAGAAATGAAAAAAGTTTATCTTATTCTCGAAAACGGTAAGGTCTTTGAAGGCGAGTCGATCGGCGTCGAAGGCGAAGTAATCGGCGAAGTAGTCTTTACCACTGCAATGACAGGATATCTTGAGACTTTGACAGACCCAAGTTATTACGGTCAGATAGTTTGTCAGACCTTTCCGCTGATAGGTAACTACGGCGTTATCGAAGAGGACTTTGAGTCTCCGAGCAGCGCGGTCAAGGGATATATCGTCAGAGATATATGCGACGAGCCGTCCAATTTCCGCTCCCAAGGCAAACTCGACGATATGCTCAAGAAGTTGGGCGTAATAGGTATCTGCGGAATAGACACCAGAGAACTTACTAAGATCGTCAGAGAAAGCGGCGTTATGAACGGAATAATCACCGACAAGCCTACGCTCGACAAGGAGCAAAAGACTGCCCTAAAAGAATACGTCATTACCGATGCGGTCAAGAGCGTATCTTGCAAAGAAAAGAGAGTAGTCTGCAACGTCAAAAAGCCAAAGAAGAGAGTGGCGCTCCTTGATTACGGTATCAAGAGAAATATAATCGAGAAGTTGGCAAGAAGAGGATGCGAGGTTACTATTTTCCCGCACGACACTTCGGCTGAAGAGATAATTGAATTTGCTCCCGACGGAATTATGCTTTCCAACGGACCGGGCAACCCCGAAGAAAACGTATACGAGATTAAGCAAATCAAAAAACTCGTCAAGAGCGGTATACCAATGTTCGGTATCTGTATAGGACATCAGTTGCTTGCCCTTTCTCAAGGCGCAAAGACTTATAAACTCAAGTACGGTCACAGAGGCGGAAACCAACCTGTCAAAGATCTTGCAACAGGCAGAGTATACGTATCTACGCAAAATCACGGATACGCAGTCGACCTCGACACTCTTCCGAAGAGCGCCCAGGTGACTTTCGTCAACGTCAACGACGGCACTTGCGAGGGACTCAACTATAAAAACGCAAACGTATTTTCGGTTCAGTTCCATCCCGAGGCTTGCGCAGGACCGCTTGACACAGGATATTTGTTTGACAGATTTATGGAGAATATGGAGGAGAGAAAGTAATGCCACTCAACAGTAAATTGCAAAAAGTAATGGTAATAGGTTCTGGACCTATCGTAATCGGACAGGCTGCAGAGTTTGACTACGCCGGCACGCAGGCTTGCCGCGCTTTGAAAGAAGCGGGACTTGAAGTCGTGCTTGTCAACTCCAATCCTGCTACTATAATGACGGACAACGCAATTGCCGACAGAATTTATATCGAGCCGTTGACGCTGACGACCGTCAAGAGAATTATCGAAAAAGAAAGACCCGATTCGCTTTTGTCTACGCTTGGCGGACAGACAGGTTTGACGCTTAGTATGCAACTTGCAAAGGAAGGGTTCCTTGAAAAGATGGGAGTTACGCTTCTCGGCGCAAGAGTAGATACTATCGACAAAGCCGAAGACAGACAGATGTTTAAAGATACGTTGGCGGAAATCAACGAACCGACTATTCCGTCCGAAGTTGTCAACGATATTGAAAATGCAGTGCGCGTAGCCGAAGAGATTGGCTTGCCGGTCATCATAAGACCTGCGTTTACGCTTGGCGGCAGCGGCGGCGGTATCGCATATACCCAAGACGAATTTTTGGAAATCGCAGAAAACGGTCTGCGTACTTCTCCTATACATCAGATATTGGTTGAGAAATGTATCAGCGGTTGGAAGGAAATTGAATTTGAGGTCATCAGAGACAGCAAGGGCAACGCAATCACCGTGTGCAGTATGGAAAACTTCGATCCGGTTGGCGTACATACCGGAGACAGTATTGTTATCGCGCCCGCCGTAACGCTTGCGGATAAAGAATATCAGATGCTTCGCAGCGCGGCTTTGAAGATCGTCGAAGCGCTCAAAGTCGAGGGCGGTTGCAACTGCCAATTTGCGCTTGACCCCAACTCATTCGAGTATGCAGTAATCGAAGTTAATCCGCGCGTAAGCAGAAGTTCGGCATTGGCGTCCAAGGCTACAGGTTATCCTATCGCAAAGGTTGCGACAAAGATAGCAATTGGCTACACGCTTGACGAAATTCAAAACGCCGTTACAGGCAATACTTTCGCTTGTTTCGAGCCGTCAATAGACTATGTCGTTGTCAAGTTCCCCAAGTGGCCGTTTGACAAGTTCTTCTATGCAAGCCGCAAACTTGGCACGCAAATGAAGGCTACCGGCGAAGTTATGGCAATAGGCGTGACTTTTGAGCAGGCAATAATGAAAGCCGTGAGAGGCGCGGAGATTTCGCACAATACTCTCAACGATAAGAAGTTTGAAAAGTATTCCGACGAGAGACTTCTCGAAAAAATACACGACGTCGACGACGAGAGAATATTCGTCATCTACGAGGCTTTGAAGAGAGGAGTGAGCGTAGACGAGATATTTGATATAACAAAGATAGACAGATGGTTTTTGTATAAATTGCAAAAACTCATTGCTATGCAAAACGAGTTGAAGACGTCAGAACTTACCGACGAGTTGTATCTCAAGGCAAAGAAGATGGGATTTTTGGACAGCACTATCGAAGAGTTCAGCGGTCAAAAAATCAAAAACGTCAGATACGCGTCGTATAAGATGGTCGATACTTGCGCGGCAGAGTTTGCGGCAATGACTCCTTATTTCTATTCGACATTCGACGACGAAAACGAGGCTAGAGAATTTATCGACAATAAGAAGAGTGATAAAAAGAAAGTAATAGTATTCGGCTCCGGACCTATCCGCATAGGTCAAGGTATCGAGTTTGACTACGCGTCCGTACATTGCGTTTGGGCATTGAAGCGCAAGGGATATGAAGTGATTATTGTTAACAACAATCCCGAGACGGTATCCACCGACTTTGACACTGCAGACAGACTTTATTTCGAGCCGTTGACAAACGAAGACGTAATGTCCATTATCAAGACAGAACAGCCTTACGGCGTAGTCGTGGCTTTCGGCGGACAGACGGCAATCAAATTGACGAAGATGCTCAAAGAGCAGAATATCAAAATATTGGGTACGCAAGCGGAATACATAGATATGGCGGAAGACAGAGAAAAGTTTGACGAACTTCTCGAAAACCTAAATATCAAGCGTCCGCAAGGCTTTACTATTATGACAAAAGAAGAGGCGCTTAAGGTAGCCAACGAGATAGGATATCCCACGTTGCTTCGTCCTTCCTACGTGCTTGGCGGACAGAATATGACGGTATGTCACTCCGACGCCGACGTCATAGAGTATATGGACGTAATTCTTTCGCAGAAGATAGAAAATCCGGTGCTTATCGACAAGTACCTTATGGGTATTGAGATAGAAGTCGACGCAATCTGCGACGGCGAAGATATTTTGATACCGGGCGTAATGCAGCACGTCGAGAGAACCGGTATTCACTCGGGTGACTCAATTGCGGTATATCCTTCTTGGAATATCGGCGACGAGATGCTTGCAAGGATAGAAGAGTGTTCTAAACTTCTTGCTGTAAATCTTCATACTATAGGTCTTGTGAATATTCAATACCTTATATACAACAACGAACTTTACGTAATCGAAGTCAACCCAAGAAGTTCGCGTACGATACCTTATATCAGCAAAGTTACCGGCGTGCCTATGGTTGATCTTGCAACTAGAGCCATACTCGGCGAAAAACTTGCGGATATGGGTTACGGCACAGGTATATATCCTAATTCGCCGTACGTCGCAGTCAAAGTGCCGGTATTCTCCTTTGAGAAACTCACCAACGTAGATACCCAACTCGGACCGGAAATGAAGTCAACAGGCGAAGTGCTAGGTATTGCGACTACGCTTGAAGAGGCGCTGTATAAGGGACTTGTTGCGGCAAATTACAAGATGAAGAAAAAGGGCGGTATATTTATCTCCGTCCGTAATCAAGACAAGGACGAGATTGGCGAGATAGGTCAGAAGTTTGAAGAACTCGGCTATACGCTTTATGCGACTGGCGGTACGGCAGAAGTACTGCGTAATATGGGACTTGACGTAATAGAAGTCAATAAGATACACCAAAATTCAAAGGACAATACGCTTACTCTCATTGAGTCGGGCAAGATAGACTATATCATATCCACGTCGTCAAAGGGCAAGTTGCCGACGCGCGACAGCGTTAAGATCAGAAGAAAGGCAGTAGAGAGAGCAATACCTTGCTTGACGTCTATAGACACGGCAAACGCAGTCGTCAATTCTTTGATGAGCAGATACTCGCAGTACAATACAGAACTTATCGACATCAACAAGTTGAGAGAGGGAAGAAGTATTCGCAAGTTCACCAAGATGCAGGGCACTGGAAACGACTATATCTATTTTAACTGTATCGGCAATCCTATCGTCAACCCCGAGGGCTTGGCAGTCAGACTGTCAGACAGACACTTCGGCGTGGGCGCGGACGGAATTATATTGATATGCGACAGCGAAATTGCCGATGTCAAGATGAGAATGTTCAACGCAGACGGCAGCGAGGGCAAGATGTGCGGCAACGGTATTCGTTGCGTCGCAAAGTATTGCTACGACAATGCTATCGTCAACAAAAAGCAATTGACTATAGAGACTTTGAGCGGTATCAAGCGCGTGGACGTGCATACGCAAAACGGTGTGGCAAAACTCATTACCGTTGATATGGGCAAGGCAGAACTTTCGCCAAAGAAAGTGCCGGTCAAGTTGGATGGCAAGAGCGTAATCAATCAGTCAGTCAAGGTGGACGGCAAAGATTATGACATAACCTGCGTATCTATGGGTAATCCGCACTGCGTGGTATTTGTCAAGAACGTGGAAAATCTCAATATCGCAAAGATAGGAAAAGCATTTGAAGAAAGTCCGTTGTTCCCGGAGGGCGTCAACGTGGAGTTTGTCAAAGTCATTGACAAGCGTACGCTCAAAATGAGAGTATGGGAGAGAGGAAGCGGCGAAACTTGGGCTTGCGGAACAGGCGCTTGCGCAGTCGCAGTAGCGGCAGTTCTCAACGGATATTGCAATAAAGATGAAGAAATCAGCGTCAAACTGCTCGGCGGAGACTTGACTGTCAAGTACGCTCAAGACGACACTGTCTATATGACAGGCGGCGCTGTAAAAGTATACGACGGAGAGGTGGAAGTATGACAAAGTATATATTTGTGACAGGCGGCGTAGTATCGGGACTTGGCAAAGGCATCACTATGGCTTGTCTTGGCAGATTGCTCAAATCGAGAGGTCTTAAGGTAATGGCTCAAAAGTTGGATCCGTACGTCAACGTGGATCCCGGTACTATGAACCCATTTGAGCACGGCGAAGTTTACGTGACCGAAGACGGAGCGGAGACCGATCTCGACCTTGGACACTATGAGAGATTTATCGACATAGAACTCAATAAGTACTCAAATCTTACCACAGGTAAGGTGTATTGGAATGTGCTCAACAAAGAGCGCAACGGAGATTATCTCGGCAAGACTGTGCAGATAATTCCGCATATTACAAATGAGATAAAAGAATTTGTATACAGTGTAGGCAAGAAGTCCAACGCAGACGTAGTACTGACAGAAATCGGCGGTACGATAGGCGATATAGAGAGCCAACCTTTCTTGGAGGCTATAAGACAGATATCCCACGAAGTTGGCAGAGACAACTGTCTGTTCGTACACGTTACGCTCGTGCCTTATATCAAGTCGAGCGGCGAACAAAAGTCCAAGCCTACTCAGCACTCTTGCAAAGAACTTATGGGACTTGGTATCAATCCAGATATCATTGTATGCCGTTGCGACGAGCCGATGGACAAGAGCGTGCTTGAAAAGATTGCGCTTTTCTGCAACGTCGCGCCTGACTGCGTAATAGAAAATTTGACAGTCGACGTGCTTTACGAAGCGCCATTGATGCTTGAGGACAGTAATTTGAGCGAAGTCGTCTGCCGTCAATTGCGTCTCGATACTCCAAAGCCGGATATGCAAGAGTGGATAGATATGATAGGAAGAATCAAGTCTAGAAAAGAACAAGTGTCAATTGCTATCGTAGGTAAGTACGTCAAGTTGCACGACGCATATCTCTCGGTGGCAGAAGCGTTGAGACACGGCGGATATGAAAATTCCTGTATAGTGGATATTAAATGGATTGAGTCGGAAGAACTCGTCGACGACGACGCTTGCAAGAGTATTTTGCACGACGTGGACGGTATTTTGGTGCCGGGCGGATTTGGCGAAAGAGGTACTGAGGGCAAGATAAACGCCTGCAAGTACGCAAGAGAAAACAATATCCCATATTTTGGTATTTGTCTTGGTATGCAGATTGCAGTAATAGAGTACGCGCGCAACGTGCTTGGCTATAAAGACGCGACTTCAAGCGAGTTTGACCCCGAGGGTAAGCATTGCGTAATTGACCTTATGCCAGACCAGCACGGCAATATCCCCAAGGGCGGAACTATGAGACTTGGTGCATATCCTTGCAAGATCGCAAAAGATTCGCTTATGCAAAAGGCTTACGGACAAGACCTCATTCAAGAGAGACACCGTCATAGATACGAGTTCAACAATGTGTACCGCGAAGAACTTGAGAAAGCAGGACTTCGCGTCACAGGTACGTCTCCTGACAACAGACTTGTCGAAGCGGTGGAAGTGCCAGCCAATGACTTCTTTATTGCAGTGCAGTATCACCCTGAATTTAAGTCAAGACCCAACAGAGCGCACGCGATTTTCCGCGAGTTCGTAAAAGCCTCTTTGGAGCATAAGAATAAATAAGTTCAAACAATTTGTTGAAAAAGAAAGAGAGTACATTTATATGCGCTCTCTTTTGTTATATCCCAACAACGGCGTATGTATGGTTTGTTTTAGGTATGTATTTTGATATTACGCTAACAAATGCAGAAATCATTGCGATTTTAAAGCGCATTTATTGTGTATCGGGATATAGTTGTATTTTAGCATATTTGATTTATAAAAGTCAAGTTAATTTATATAACTAGTCAAATTTAGTATTCTATGTTTCCACTTTGGAAATACTATAATATAAATACAGTGTAATAGTTGGGGAGATATCGTATGCTTGATTTGTCAGACGGAAGAGCAATCTATGAAAAAGTAAATAGATTGAGAGAAGAAAAAGGATGGACCATATATAAATTAGCGGAGGCAGCAGGCGTTTCGAAGGCGGCTTTATACAATTGGAGAGAAAAGGGGTCTATTCCGTCTTTAATTGTGCTTGATTCACTGTGCGGAGCATTTGAAATCACAATCATTGATTTTCTTTTGGACGGAGACGAACTTATGTCTTTGACGCAAGAGCAAAAGACGCTTTTGGATGAATTGGGTACGTTGACTTCGTCACAGCGTAAGGCGCTGATAAATTTAGTCAGAGAATTTAAACGCAAAGACTGATAAGTGACGCAAATCAAATTTTGAGCGTATAATAATGGCAGTATAAATGATATTTATACTGCCGTTTTTCTTGACAATCGGTTATATCGGGGATAAAATATACTAAATACTTAGAATAATATAATATATTTATAATGATATATAAATGTGGAGGTAAAAATGAAGACAGCAAAGAAATTTGCAATAGTTTGCATTATTGCAGTGATCTCGTTGATAGCGTTTGTCGCTTGCTTACCTGTGATGGGAGGCGGCAAGAGAGAGTATGACGAGCCGTATGACCTTGAGATAGAAGTGACTGCTACGACTATTAAATTTATTGACAATTATACGGAAACTTGTGTAAATGGAGAGGTTTTGGAATACCGTATTGAAGGCGGGGAGTGGCAAGACAGTCCTTTATTTGAAGACCTTAATCCAAATACTACTTATAACGTGTACGTTAGAGTTAAAGAAAATGACAATTATAAAGCAAGTAAGGAGCATAAGCAGGTTGCGACTACGTCAAAACTTACGCAAGGCGCTCCCAACGCGACTTATGAGTTGATAGAGAAGACTGTCACTGTTCAAGCAGATTCAAATCTTGAATATTCTTTTGACGAAGGCGAGACTTACAGCGCAGAAAATAAACATACATATACCGAAAATGGCGAAAAAATAATTAAAGTAAGATATAAAGAGAGCGAAGATAAGTTTGTCGGAGAGGCGCAGGTAATCAAGATCAAAATTACCGATTATTACAGCGGCTCGGGAACTGAAGAAGATCCTTATTTGATTAAGACAGAAGCGCATTTCAATGCTTTAAAAGACGAAAAATCCTACGATTCTTATTTTAAATTGATGAGTGACTTAGACTTTGCATCAAAGACTTTCTATCCCGCAGATATAGGCGGATGTGTGTTTGACGCGGATAATCACACAATTAAAAATATAAATATTGAAAATGACGAGGATTTAAATTGCGTCGGGGTATTCGTTACTGTGGGTACCGTAAAAAATCTCGTACTAGAAAACGTTAATATAAATTATACCTGCCTTGGCGTATCTGCTGCGCCTAGCATAGGACTTATTGCAGGAATAGCACAAAATATAATAAATTGCAAAGCAAGCGGAGAGATAGCCGTAAAGAGCGAAAATTCTTACGCAAGAGTATCGGCCGGCGGTCTTGTCGGTACGGTTAGCGTTTGGAAAAGCGGTAGAAATAGATTGAATATAACAGACTCTTTCGCAGACTTTAAGTTTAGTTATAATTCTTCAGAAGATAAAGGCGCGAGCATAAAAGTAGGCGGTTTATTAGGAGAGTATGTCAATGCTATATATGACGCGCGCGATACCTTCTTGACCATTTCTAAATGCGTAGCAATCGTGGATATAGATTTATTGGGCGTAGGCAGCAGTAGCCAAGCAGCCGGTCTAGTCGGCTCGAATATGAAGGGTAAGATAGAGAATTGTTATGCAAAAGGTTCTATAAATACAAGTGGTTTTATAAGTACTATGATGATAGGCGGTTTGATTGCGCAGACGCCAATCAGAACTGATTCAGACAACCATAGATACGGCAATGCAAGTATAGAATCGTGTTATGCTGATATGGATCTGTATGCTGACAGAACAAGGCAAGACGTACGTATCGGAGGTATTTCGTCCTTAATGCAAGCATTTGAAGAGCAGACCGTCAAGAATTGTTTCTTTACAGGCACGATTGCTGTATCAGAGGGAAGCAAGGCAGGTCTTATGGGCGCATTCACAACGTCTGTACTTTCTAATTATACGCAAGAGAATTGTTATCATTCCGACAACTTGGCAGAGCCTGTCGAGACTGAAGACACTACAGCGGTATCTGTAGCAACTATGAAGAGTGTTAATTGGCAGCGAGATACGCTGAAGTTCAGCGCGGATATTTGGAATTTTGTCGAGGGAGAATATCCTACGTTGAAATAATAGTGTATGAATAGTCTATGATCAAAGGAGTATGGCTTGCCATACTCCTTTTTGCACAACGAGACACTATAATCTGTAAAGTTGGTCTTGACAAAATCAAATTTAGTGATAAAATAAATATATAAATCTTACTTATCACACTTTGAGTATATGGATAATATTATATATAGTCATTAAAGAAATACGGAGGAATATATGAGGAAAATCGTGGCTATCGTAGGTGATAGCAAAATAGATAAAGACGGAGATAAATATAAGTTTGCGTTTTCGGTAGGTAAAGCGCTTATTGACAATGGATATCGCATACAGTCCGGCGGACTTGGCGGAGTTATGGAAGCGGCGTTTGCAGGAGCAAGGTCGTCGGAAAAATATCAAGACGGTGACACTATTGCCATCATTCCATCCTTTGACAGAAGTATGCACAATGAATATGCTGACATAGTCATATCCACAGGTCTTGATATGTTGAGAAATTCTATCGTTGCCAACGCGGACGCAGTTATTGCTATTGGCGGCGGAGCAGGTACTCTTTCGGAGATTGCTTTTGCTTGGCCTATGATGCGACTAATTATGGCTTGCAACTGCGTAGACGGTTGGAGCAGTAAAGTCGCGGATATAAGAATGGACCAGAGAATACGTTATCCCGAGATTCCCGAAGATAAGGTGTACGGCGTGAGCAATGCCAATGAGGTGATAGAAATACTTGATAAGTACGCGGATAAGTACACAAAATTTCATAAGGGTATCAAGTTTGGAATGTGACACAAAATAAATTGTCATTGACGCTCACTACGTCATCGCATATGCTTGCTCGCTATGCCGTCGCTTCGCTCCTTACGACTGGAGCGAAGCGCAATGGAGAAATCTTATACGGATAGAGATCTCTCCACTACGGTCGCAATGACAAATACTTTATGTTACCTTGAGCGAAACAAAGTTAAGTAGAAAGGTCTCAACAGGATAAAATATTATTTAACAACAATATAAAATATTGATAAATCTTTTTTGATGTGCTAAAATAAATAGGCAATAAAATTATTTTGGAGCGTAATTATGCATAGCGTAAAGAAAATCAACGAAGATTTGTATTGGGTGGGCGTAAACGACCGCAAGATTTCACTTTTTGAAAACGTATATCCAGTAGAGCGCGGTATGAGTTACAACTCATATCTCTTACTTGACGAAAAAACTGCGCTTTTTGATACGGTAGACAGCGTTGCCAGTCTGCAATTTTTGGAAAATGTCGACCACGTACTTGGCGGCAGAGACCTTGATTATCTCATAGTCAATCATATGGAGCCCGATCATTGCGCGAATATCGGCGCAATCGTTGAAAAATACCCACAAGTAAAAATCGTAGGAAATTTTAAGACCTTTACAATGATGTCACAATTTTTTGACTTTGACGTCGATTCTCGCAAGGTTGTTGTAAAAGAAGGTGATACTTTGAGCCTTGGCAAGCATAATTTGACTTTCGTTATGGCGCCTATGGTACACTGGCCAGAGGCTATGGTGACTTACGACACTGTCGACAAGGTGCTTTTCTCCGCTGACGCATTTGGCTCTTTTGGAGCAATGAGCGGAAATATTTTCGCAGACGAGTGCGATTTTGAAAATAAATGGATAGACGACGCAAGACGTTATTATACAAATATCGTAGGTAAATACGGAGTGCAAGTGACAAATCTTTTGAAGAAGGCTAGTACACTTGAAATCTCCAAAATCTGTCCTTTGCACGGTCCTGTTTGGAGAAAAGATATAGGATATATACTTGACAAGTATACAAAGTGGGCAAGTTATACGCCCGAGGAGAAAGGCGCGCTTATCGTATATGGATCTGTACACGGTCATACCGAGAACGCCGCTGAGATACTTGCAGGTCTGCTGGGTGACAGAGGCGTTGCAGGAATTGAAGTGCTCAATGCGTCAAATACTCATTATTCAAAGATAATATCAGAGTGCTTTAAGCGTTCGCATATCGTCTTTGCGTGCGCAACTTACAATATGTCATTGTTCCCTCCAATGCAGACGGCTTTGCACGAACTTGCTGAACATAATTTGCAAAATAGGTCTTTTGCTTTTATAGAAAACGGCACTTGGACTCCCGCAAGCGCAAAACTTATGAGCGAAATTCTTGAAAAACTCAAAAATAATAAGATTATTGAGCCCAAAGTCACTGTAAAGTCGGCTTTGAATGAAGAAAGTTATGCTGCGCTCGTAACGCTTGCTGACGCTATTGCAGCCGATTTAAAAGCGTAAACATCAGAAATCCAATAAAAAAACGTCTGCTACTTAATGCAGGCGTTTTTATTTATCCAAATTTTTGTACAATTGCAAAAATTTACAAAAAAACAGTGTCATATAGACGAACTTTGGCAAAATTATTTTAATTTGCTATTGAAATGCGCTTCGATAGTTGTTATAATAAAAACATAAGTAAGGGTAAGGAGGGCAGTTATGGAAAATCAAAAAGAAAGTTTTGTAACTATTACAAAGCACGCAATAAGCAGAATAAAGCAAAGAATTGGCATAAAAAACAGCCGAGGACAAATTGATATTGCCGAAAATGCTTTTCGTTTTGGCGTTCGCTGTGACGACGCAGTCGGAGCAGAGCGTAAGTATATCGAGAGCCGCATTAAGGACGAGCCTGAATATGCAAACAGAGATATAAGACTGTATAGAGACATATTGTTTGTCTTTGTTCATAACAGGTTGATAACCGTGTTGCCGCCCGACAAAACTTACTGCAAAAAACTGCAAGCCAATAGGCGAAAGAAAAATCATAGCAACAAGGAGGTTGCATAATAAAAATACGCCTGTCGAAGTTCGACAGGCGTATCTTTGAGATATGTATTCGGATAAGTCAATTTAATTGTTTTTACTTTTATATCTTATAAAACGCATTTTTTTAGCAAATACTTTATATAATGTATACATTAGTTATTAAACACATTATATAATGTTCAAGTCTATATGTCAAGCATATTTTTATATATAATGTATATATTAGATAATGCGGAGGGTGTATAGTAAAATGAAATTCAGAATACTTGAGATACTTAAAGAGCAAGGGAAGAGTAAGTATTGGCTTTATATAAGACTGGGAATGAGTTATCAAAATTTCAACAATCTTGTGGAAAACAGGACCAAAAGCGTGAAGTTTGAAAATCTCAAAGCATTGTGCGATATACTTGAGTGTACGCCCAACGACCTATTTGAAGAGTATCATAAATAAATAGTGGCAATAAATTTCACATATTGATAAAATATTTTAATTATTATAATAAAAGGGTACGGCTTGCGTCGTACCCTAGATTTTTTATTGTTTGATATCAACGATTACTTCAATGCTTCTTCTACTGCAACTGCGCAAGATACGGAAGCGCCTACCATTGGGTTGTTGCCCATACCGATAAGACCCATCATCTCTACGTGAGCAGGTACTGAAGAGGAGCCTGCGAATTGAGCGTCGGAGTGCATTCTACCCATTGTGTCGGTCATACCGTAGGATGCAGGACCTGCAGCCATATTATCTGGGTGAAGCGTACGACCTGTGCCGCCGCCGGAAGCAACGGAGAAGTACTTCTTGCCAGTCTCTACGCACTCTTTCTTGTATGTTCCTGCAACCGGGTGTTGGAAACGCGTCGGGTTGGTGGAGTTGCCGGTGATAGATACGTCAACGTTTTCGTGCTTCATAATTGCTACGCCTTCGACTACGTCGTCTGCGCCGTAAACTCTTACTTTGCTTCTCTCGCCAGTGGAGTAGGAAATGGTGTCGATTACTTTGAGTTCGCCGGTGAAATAATCAAGTTTGGTCTGAACGTAAGTAAATCCGTTGATTCTGCTTATTATTTTTGCAGCATCCTTGCCAAGACCGTTGAGGATAACTTGGAGAGGTTGCTTTCTTACTTTGTTTGCCTTCATAGCAATACCGATTGCGCCTTCAGCGGCCGCAAAAGATTCGTGACCTGCGAGGAAAGCAAAGCACTTGGTCTCTTCTCTCAAAAGCATTGCTGCGAGATTGCCGTGACCGAGACCAACCTTTCTTTGTTCTGCAACAGAGCCGGGGATACAAAAACTTTGCAAGCCTACGCCGATTGCTTCTGCTGCGTCAGCAGCCTTCTTGCAACCCTTCTTGATTGCGATTGCGCAACCTACGGTATAAGCCCATACTGCATTCTCGAATGCAATAGGTTGAATACCTTTTACTATAGCCTCGACGTCGATACCCTTGTCGGTGCAAATTTGCTTTGCCTCTTCAAGAGATTTAATTCCGTATTCGGAGAGGCACTTGGTGATTTTGTCAATTCTTCTTGAATAACTTTCAAATGTAACTGCCATATAAACGTACCTCCTTATTCGTTTCTCGGGTCGATGACCTTGACGGCTTCTTTGTATCTGCCGTAACAGTTGGTGAACTTAACCAAAGCGTCGTTTGCGGACATACCGCCTTTGATTGCTTCCATCATTTTGCCGAGGTTGACAAATTCATAACCGATTACTTGATTGTCTTTGTCAAGACCGATATGAGTTACGTAACCTTCAGCCATTTCAAGATATCTTACGCCTTTTGCGCCGGTGGAGTACATCGTGCCGACTTGCGAACGCAAGCCCTTGCCGAGATCCTCAAGACCTGCGCCGATAGGCAAACCGTTTTCAGAGAAAGCCGACTGCGTACGTCCGTAGACTATTTGCAAGAAGAGTTCTCTCATTGCGGTGTTGATAGCGTCGCATACGAGGTCAGTGTTGAGCGCTTCAAGAATAGTCTTGCCGGGTAGTACCTCTGCAGCCATAGCGGCGGAGTGGGTCATACCCGAACAGCCGATAGTCTCGACCAAAGCCTCTTCGATAATGCCTTCTTTTACGTTTAGCGTCAATTTGCAAGCGCCTTGTTGGGGAGCGCACCAACCGATACCGTGGGTAAGACCGCTGATATC
>JAIDUV010000028.1 GCA_029060025.1 Clostridia bacterium
GGCTCAAAGAATTTCCCATACCTTACGTATTGACCAACTGTCACAATTCGCTTTGCGCCGTCGGCGGTACGATAAACGAGGACGACCACGTCTTCGGCTTGTCGGCAGCAAAGAAATACGGCGGAATATTCGTACCTCCTCACCAGGCGGTAATACATACTTATATGCGCGAATGTATGTCGGGTTGCGGTAAGATGATATTGGGCTCTGACTCCCACACCAGATACGGAGCGCTTGGCACTATGGCAGTCGGCGAAGGCGGTCCTGAACTTGTCAAACAACTTCTTTGCCGTACATACGATATCAAATATCCTGACGTAGTAGCCATTCATCTCACAGGCGCGCCGAGAAAGGGCGTAGGACCGCAAGACGTTGCGCTTGCAATCATAGGCGCGGTATTTAAGGGCGGTTTTGTCAAGAACAAAGTTATGGAATTTGTAGGCGAAGGTATCAAGAATTTGCCAATAGAATACCGTATCGGCATTGACGTAATGACGACGGAGACAACTTGTTTGTCATCTATATGGACGACTGACGACGCTGAAGTCAAGAATTATTATGCAGTCAGAGGCAGAATGGACGACTATGCATCTATTACTCCTGATAAGTTGGCTTATTATGACGGAGTTGTGGAAGTGGACTTGTCAAAAGTCGTTCCGCAAATCGCGCTTCCTTTCCATCCGTCCAACGTGTATAACTTGCAAGATGTGATAGACAATCCAATGGATATTCTTTCGACGGTCGAAAAGCAGTGTAACGAACTTCTCAACAATAAGAAAATCAACTTTAAGTTGACGGACAAGATCGTCGACGGCAAAGTGAGAGTAGAGCAAGGCATCATTGCAGGTTGTGCAGGCGGTACGTATGACAATATAATCGAAGCAAGCAGAATACTTCAAGACAAAGCGGTGGGTGACGGCAAGTTTACTTTGAGTGTATATCCGTCGTCTACGCCTGTATATTACGACTTGCTCAAAAAGGGCGCGATTGCTCAACTCGTCAAGAGCGGCGCCAACGTCAAGAGCGCGTTCTGCGGACCTTGTTTCGGCGCAGGTGACGTGCCTGCCAACAACGCATTGTCAATAAGACACACCACGCGTAACTTTGAATCAAGAGAAGGAAGCAAGCCTGCAAATAATCAGATTGCTTCGGTTGCGCTTATGGATGCGCGTTCTATTGCCGCGACGGCAGCCAACGGAGGTATTTTGACAAGCGCGTTGGATATGGATTACGACAATATTATTCCTACGTTTGAATATGATAAGTCTATATATGAAAAGAGAGTCTACAACGGTTGGGGTAAGCCCGACAAAGAGGCAACTCTTGAGTACGGTCCAAATATTTGCGACTGGCCGGAAGTAATATCTTTGACGGACAACGTAGTCGTAAAACTTGCCGCAGTCATCAACGACCCTGTGACGACCACCGACGAACTTATTCCGTCGGGCGAGACGTCAAGTTATCGCTCCAATCCAATGAAACTTGCCGAGTTTGCGCTTTCGAGAAAGTGTCCGGAGTACGTCGGTAAGGCAAAGAAGATTTTTGAAGGCGAACTTGACAGAAGAAAGGGCGGGCTTTGCGGAGAGTATCTCGACGCAGTCAATAAGGCAGGAGTGGCGCTCAAGGGCAGCGTGTCCATAGGTAGCGGCGTCTATGCTGTAAAACCCGGTGACGGAAGCGCGAGAGAGCAAGCGGCAAGTTGTCAGAGGGTGCTTGGCGGAGTTTGCAACATTGCCAAGGAGTACGCGACCAAGAGATACCGCTCAAATCTTATTAACTGGGGTATGTTGCCATTCCTTTCGCAAGAGCAATATCAAGACGGTGATATCATTGTCGTATATGACGTCAAGAATACTATTGAGAAAGGCGGCTGCGAATTTAGCGCAAAGATAGTCCGCGGAGACAAGGTTATTGACACCGTTTTGACTGTCGACGCATTGACTGCAGACGAAAGGGATATAATCTCCAAGGGATGTTTAATCAACTATTATAAGGCAAAGAATTGATGGATAAGCCGTCGCAAAGAAGGGAATTGAAGGCAACCATTGCCAATATATCCGACAAGGCGAGACAGAGCGGAATCATTGCAAATATATTGCAAAATGCGCCGTTGCCAAGCGGAAGTATCTGCATATACAATTCCCTGCCCAGCGAGGTGGACACCAAAGAGATTATAAAGTATTTTTGTCAAAGCAGAGATGTATATCTGCCTGTAGTCGAAGGCAATAATATGTTGCTTGTCAAGGTGGATAAAGATACAGAATATAAAGAGGCGAATTGGGGAATATACGAGCCAATCGGCGAGAGGTTTTTACCTAGCGAAGTATGCCCGAGCGTGACGCTCACGCCACTTTTAGGCGTGGATAAAAATCTCAACAGACTTGGAAAGGGCAAGGGATATTACGACAGATATTTCAACGCCGTCGACACTTTTAAGGTGGGACTTGCTTTTGAAGAACAGGTGATAGACGAAGTCGTTTGCGATAGTTGGGACAAGCCTCTGGATATGGTTATCACGCCGCAAGGCGTAATAAAAAGGCAAGACCTTTAGGAGTAACTTATGCGAGTAATAAGCGGAAAATACAGAGGAAAGAGACTCAACTCTCCTATAGGCAATGACGTGCGTCCCACCGGAGACAAGGTCAAGGAGAGTATCTTCAACGTCATTCAGTTTGACGTCGCGGGCAGTAGATTTCTCGACTTGTTTTGCGGCAGCGGCTCAATGGGTATTGAGGCTATCAGCAGAGGCGCAAGTTATACGCTTTTTGCCGACGTCAGCAAATCGTCTCTGGCTCTCACGCAAAGCAATCTCAAGGGAATTGCCGAAACGCATAAAGTAGTCAACAGAGATTTTAGAGATACGCTTTATACCGCAGACGGCAAATGGGATTTTATCTTTGTAGATCCGCCATATAAGACGGACTATATCAGGGAAATATGCCAAATCGTCAAGGACAGAGGAATGCTTGCCGACGGCGGATATATAATATACGAGCACTCTGACAAGCAATATAAATTGCCGAGCGGTATGTATATTGCAAAGCGTAAGAGTTTTGGAATTGTCACCGTCGACTATATAGCAATCTCGAGAGGAAAGACGGCGCTTGCGGGAAGTTACGACCCAATCACCAAAGGGCATTTGGACGTGCTTGACAAGGCGCTTGACGAGTTTGACGAAGCCGTGATATTGTTGGCTTGCAACCCCGATAAGCAATACTTGTTTTCGCTTGAGCAAAGACTTGAATTTGCAAGACTTGCCGTAAAAGATTATCTCAACGTCACCGTCGACGTATGCGACGGATTCGTGTACGAGTATTGCAAGAGTAACGGCATAGACAAGGTATACAGAGGATATCGCAATCAAGAAGACCTCAAGTACGAAGAGGATATGGCAAAGTTCAACGAAGAACACGGCTTGCATACTCAACTTGTAGAGGGTATAAGAGAAATCTCTTCCTCGCTGATAAGAGAAAAACTCAAAAATGGCGAGGATATAAAAAAATATTTGCCTGACGGCGTAGCAAGAGAAGTCGTCAAGGCTTATAAGGAGTCACTATGAATACGATGACGATAAGCAGACTTTTAGATAGGCTTGAAGAAACCATCAACAACGGCAAAAAGCAGATGTTTTCCAATATGCGTCTTGTCGACGCCAACGCCTGTCTCATTATGTTGCAACAGATACGAAACCAACTTCCTACCGAACTTGCAGAAGCCACTTTGATTTTGCGCGATTGCGACAATATCAAGGCTGACGCAACCAAAGAGGCGCAGACTATTGTCGAAGAAGCCAAGCAGGAAGCATTGAGACTTGTTGCCGAAAGCGAGATAATGAAAGATGCGCAGATGCAGGCGAGCGAACTTGTCAACAATGCCGGCGTATATGCGGACAATCTCGTAGAGCAGAGTTACGAGCAGGTCAACGCGCTTTACCTTGACGTAGAGAATTCTATGAGAGATATGCTCAACAAAGTATACGCAAAGCGCAACAGCCTTTACGTGAGTGACGACGGAGACGGCGGCGGAGAGGGAGGAAATCAATAAAAGATTTGCACGATAGCCAACGATATCAAGAATGTCACTATGGCTTGAGTGAGTTTTGTCAGCAAATAATACGACGTCTTGACCTTACAGCCTTTGAGAAAAGTCAAAGATTGAAATGTAATGGAAAGACCGCCAAAAGAGAGTAGTCCTGCGATAAAAGGCAGGATTATTTTTATGCTTACGCCGCTTTGCGCAAACGCTTGGCAACCTCTCGTGATTTCTATCAATGATATTACTGTGGCTTCCGCCACTTGCTCGGATATGCCGAATAAAGACAGCGGTTTTTCAAGCAAAAATGCCAATGCGTCCACTATCTTAAGGTCGATTGCAATGTCGATTATCATACTGAATATTGCGATATATCCGCCTACGACAAGCACGGACAGAATTGACGAAGTGATAGACTTGTTGAGCAGGTCGTCGTCGTTTTGCGTCGGTGGCATTGACAGCGCTTTTTCTTGGCTTTTTCTTCCTCTGTATATCAGTCCGTTGATGAGAGCGCCAAGCGCGTGGCATAGAAAAAGCACGTAGCCCGCCTTCGGAGAAGATAGCATAATCGTGCCGACGGTGCCTACCACGAAGAGCGGTCCCGAGGTGGAAGTAAACGACGACACTTTTTTGCAATTATCTATCGAGAAATTGCCGTTTTCGTAAAAGTCGCTTATAAGTTTTGCGCCTATTGGGTAGCCGGAAATCAAACTCATTACGAGTATATATCCGCTTTCCGACGGCGCGTTATACAGTCTTGATACGGGTTTTTTGAGGGCTTTGCCAAGAGCGTTGGCTCCGCCTAGACCGGTGAGAAGTTTTGTAAAAAAGAAAAAGGGAAACAGCGCAGGCGCTACGTTTTTTGCAAAGAGTATCATTCCGCTGAAAATGCTTTGAATGTATCTTTGCGGATTTATAACGAGACAGCATATAAAAAAGCATATTATCAGAGAAAGCGGCAACGCCTTTTTTGCTTTTTTAGTGAGAGTAAACATATCAAAATATATGTCGAAAAAAGCGGAATTATTACGGTATAAATACATATGTCATTGACGCTCGCTACGTCCACGCAATATTGCTTGCTCGCTATGCCGTCGCTTCGCTCCTTACGCTTGAGCGAAGCGGAATGGAGAAATCTCATACGGATAGAGACCTCTCAACTTCGCTCGAGGTAATAATATGTCAAGGTGACAATAATATTTTATTATCTCTCGACGATTTGCATATACTGCGGTATATTATTTCTTACGCTGGAGTATAGATTATCCGCTCGCAATATAAGACTGCTATCGGGCAAATCCGACGACTTTGTTATTGTGCGGCAGTCAAAAGCAGAGAGCAAATCCTTGCTATTCTTTTCTACCGCAAGCACGTTGACAAAATCTATTTCTTGCTTTTGTAAGTCATTTGCTTGATAAGTATTTGATATGAGTATATTCGTAAGCGTACGCAAAAGATAAGCGTCGGTATATCTCTTCGTAGATAATTTTTTGACAAGTTCCTGCCAGCAAGCGCTTTCTTTAAGCGCGGCGGCTATTCTGTTTTCCACGCCTTCTTTGACGCCGTGGATATTTTTTAAGTCGATATTGTTAATATTGAATTTTAAGAGTGAAAACATCTTTTCGTTGGCGCCTTGCCAAACTTTAGCGGGGGTGCTTTTGAAATACTCAAATACGCATTGCGGAACGCCTTGCGCGATTGCCTGCAAATCTCCCTTTTGCCACATACTGCGTATTGCGCTTGCCGATGGATATTCGTCTGCTGTCGTCTGGTGATAACCGCCTCCTAATCTTGCAAGAGTATGCGGAGTGATACTGGATTTTATTTCATTGAGTGCCTTGAGATATTCCACTGCTAAAATATTGTTGGGAGTAGATAATGCTTCTGCGTAATATTGATTAAATTGAGATAAAGCGGCAGCATAACTCTTTGCATATCCGCATCCCTTTTTAAGTTCTTCGTCGATAACCGTCTTGAAGGCTTCGTCTTCTTGAAAAGACGCTATATCTTTCAATACCTGCAGATTGCCCGATTCACTGCCAAACGAAAGCGTAACGTCGCCTTTGATTGCATCTGCAATATTCACGCCGCCCAATGCAAAATACTTTGCAGTCGTCAAGACGTATTGCGGAGGAAGTTCAACGACCATATCGGCGCCGCCTTTGATTGCCCAAGTTGCGCGGGCGTATTTGTCGGCAGTCGCAAGTTCTCCTCTTTGAGTAAAATTACCGCTCATAATGCATATTACTTTCTTCGCTCCGCTATCTTTTACGGCGCGCGAAATATGATATACGTGTCCTTTTTGTAGGGGGTTGTATTCGCAAATTATGACGGCAATTTTCATTTTTTGCTCCTTAAACTCTTTACAATTATTTTCTTAAAGAGTATACTAAAGCCGTGTAATGCAGTACAAAACTTTATTGCATAACTATTATATAGCATATTGCGTAAAAAATAAAGTAATTCGGAGGATGAGAAATGAGCAAAATTATCGACAGCATTATTGATAAAGCGAAAAAACTTGGCAAGACTATAGTATTGGCGGAGGGCGAAGAGCCTCGTACAGTGGAAGCGGCGCAAACTATCGTACAAAATAGAATTGCAAACGTAATATTATTAGGCGACGAAGAAAAATTGAAAGTTATGTACCCCAACGCAAACTTTGATGGCATAAAGATCGTCAATCCTTTGACGGCAGATATAGAGGATTACGCCAACACTCTTTATGAATTGAGAAAGGCAAAGGGTATGACATTGGACGTAGCAAAGACTGAGATAAGAAAGTATCTCAACTTTGGCGCAATGATGATAAAGAAGGGCGAAGCCGACGGTATGGTAGCAGGCGCTATCAATTCCACCGGCAACGTATTGAGAGCAGGACTTACTATAGTCAAGACCAAGCCGGGTATCAAGACTGTGTCGAGTTGTTTCCTTATGGCTTTCGAGGGTACGCCTTACAAGGCGCAAGACATAATGGTATTCGGTGACTGCGCTGTCAATATCAATCCTACGGCGGAGCAACTTGCGGACATTGCAATTTCTTCTACCGCTACGGCAAGAGATTTGGCAGGTATCGAAGAGCCTAAGGTCGCAATGCTTTCATTCTCCACGAAGGGTAGCGCAAAGCACGAATTTGTAGACAAAGTCGTAGAGGCTACCAATCTTGTTAGAGAAAAGGCTCCGGAGATAGAGGTCGACGGTGAATTGCAGGTAGACGCCGCAATCGTACCTTCAGTAGGCAGACTTAAAGCGCCTGGCAGCGACGTGGCAGGCAAGGCAAATATCTTTATTTTCCCAGACTTGCAGTCGGGTAATATTGGATACAAACTCACGCAGAGATTCAGCGGCGCAATTGCCATAGGTCCAATCTGTCAAGGTTTTGCAAGACCTATCAACGACCTCTCCAGAGGTTGTACGAGTGACGATATAGTTGCGGTAGTAGCAATCACTGCGGTGCAGGCAAGTCAGAATTAAAAATCATTAAAGTATTGTATTATAAGGAGTAATTTATGAAAATATTGGTTGTCAATGCAGGAAGTTCTTCTCTTAAATATCAACTTATTGAAATGACGAAAGAAGAGGTAATTTGCAAAGGAACTGTAGAATGTATAGGAATTGAAGGCTCAAAGAATACTCATAAAGTCAACGGCAAGTCTTACGTGGTGGAAAGACCTCTTGCCGACCACACTGACGCTTTTAATCTCGTAATGGAGTGTTTGACGAATAAGGAGTACGGCAGTATTTCTTCGCCGAATGAGATCAGCGCGATAGGTCACAGAGTAGTACATTCGGGCGAGGCTTTCACAAAGTCTTCTTACGTGGACGACGCGGCTATCAAAAAACTTGAGGAGATAGCGCCGCTTGCTCCGTTGCACAATCCAGCAAGTCTTGCGTGTCTTAAGTCTTGTATGTCTATAGTCGACTGTCCCAACGTCGTCGTATTCGACACTGCTTTCCACAGCACTATGCCCGACAAAGCAAAGATGTATGCAATACCTTACGAGGACTATCAGGCAACCAAGATCCGCAAATACGGATTCCACGGCACTTCGCACAAATTCGTATCTCAAGAGGCAATTAAGTATCTTTCTTCCAAGGGTAAGCCTAGCGGCAAGATAGTCACCTGCCATCTCGGCAACGGCTCGTCTATCACTGCTGTAAAGGACGGCAAATGTATCGACACGTCTATGGGTATGACACCGCTTGAAGGTCTCATTATGGGTACGAGAGCGGGCAATATCGACGCGGCAGCAGTAGTTATGCTTGCAAAGGCAAAGGGGATGGCGCTTGACGATATGAGTAATTATCTCAACAAAAAGAGCGGATTTTTGGGCGTGAGCGGAGTAAGTTCCGACTTTAGAAAACTCTGCGAGGCTATCGACAACGGCAACGAAAGAGCAAAACTTGCTTACGATATGTTTGCATATCAAATTCGCAAACTCATCGGCTCATACGCAGTTGCAATGGGTGGACTTGACGCAGTGGTATTCACCGGCGGTATTGGCGAAAATGGGGCGCGCATACGTAAGTCTGTGGCAGGAGATATGGAATTTTTGGGAATAAAACTTGACGACAAACTCAATGAGAGCGCTCCCGGCGGAAGTTTTGCCGACGTAAGCGCAAAGGATAGCAAAGTGTCCGTTCTTGTCATTCCGACAAATGAAGAACTCGTCATTGCAAGAGAGACAAAGGAAATCGTAGAGACGCTCTAAAATAAAATATAAATCTTTTGCATTTTGTTTGACAAAGGTAAAAAAATCAATTATAATGCAATAGCAATAAATTTTATCAGTATGAAATGGAGGTGTTGGCAATGGCAGTACCAAAGGCGAAAACATCAAAACAAAGAAAGCATACACGTTCGGCAAATTGGAAGTTGACCGCTCCAAATCTTTCGGCGTGCCCACAATGCCACGAGATGAAAGCAAACCACAGAGTATGTCCAAACTGCGGTTATTACGGTGGCGAACTTGTTGTTGAGAAGAGCAACAAGGACTAATAGGTTTTAAGAAAAATTAAGCGGAGCCGGAAGGCTCCGTTTTTTATATCATTTATATTTGGCGACGTCATAATTTAATAAAATATTTGTTTACTTGATTTTTGTAGATGAATATATTAAAATGATTATAATATAAATAGATAAAAATATCAAAGGAAGAGGCTATGAAGATAATACTTGACTGTTTTGGAGGAGACAACTGTCCGGGTAGCGCAATCGACGGCGCATTGTTGGCATTGGAAGAAAACAAGGATATACAACTGACGCTTTGCGGAGACGAAAGCGTAATTGGCGCATATCTTGCCGACAAGACGTATGACAAGTCAAGATTGAGTATCTTACACGCAAGCGAAGTCGTCACCAATGACGACGTGCCGACGCTTGCGGTGAGAAGAAAAAAGCAATCTTCAATGATGTTTGGACTTCAGACTTTGGCAGGCGGAGAATACGACGGATTCGTATCTTCGGGCAATACCGGCGCTTTGCTTGTGGGCGCGACGATATTCGTCAGGCTCGTAGAGGGCGCGCAAAGAGCAACGCTGTCACCGCTTTTGCCGACTATGGTAGACGGTAAGCAGACTATTCTCGTAGACGGCGGAGCCAACGTGGACTGCAAAGCAAGTATGCTAAAGGAATTTGCCATTATGGGTAGCGCTTTTATGAGCAGTATGGGCGTAGATTCTCCAAAGGTTGCGCTTCTCAACAACGGTACTGAAGAGGAAAAGGGCAACGCTTTGACAAAAGAGGCGCACGCGCTTTTGAAAGACAGTAATATAAACTTTGTGGGGAATATAGAGGCTAGAGAAATGTTTGCGGGAGACGTCGACGTAATAGTAGCCGACGGATTTGCCGGCAATATGAGTATGAAAGCCGCAGAAGGAATGGGAAAGACGATATTCTCAATGCTCAAGAGGTATATCACCCAAGGCGGTTTGAGAGCAAAACTCGGATATCTCTTGCTCAAGCCTTCGCTTAAAAAACTCAAAGGACTTATGTCTAGCGACGCCGTAGGCGGCGGAGTATTTTTGGGCGTAAAAAAAGTTGTGGTCAAGGCGCACGGCGCAAGCAACGCCGTGGCGTTTAAAAATGCAATTATGAGAGCAATGGAAATGGCAGAGGCAGACGCGTGCGGAAAGATTGCAAGCGCGCTTGCCAAAAGAGATAACCAATAACTTGGGGCGTCTGTAGGAAATAATGGAAAATATAGAGGATTTGATAGGCTATACGTTTGCTGACAAAGCGTTGCTTCAAAGGGCGTTGACGCACCCTTCGTATTCTCATATTCACGGCGGAGAAAATTATCAGAGATTGGAATTTTTGGGCGACAGTATCGTAGATTTTGTCATTGCCGACGAGTTGTGCAAAGTCTATCGCGATTTGGACGAGGGAAAGTTGACTAAGATGCGAGGCGCAATAGTATCGGCTGCGCCGCTTGCAAGCGTAGTCAAAGACAAAGGATACGATAATTATCTCAAGATGGGTTTTGGACAATTGAGCGATAATATCCGAAGCGATATATTTGAGGCTATATGCGGCGCAATTTATCTTGACGGCGGAATAGAAAAGGCGAGAGAATTTGTCGTAAGAGACTTAGCGGTCTTGATAGCCAATGCAAAAGATAATTGCAAAAAGGACTTTAAATCTACGTTATACGAGAAGTACGCCGGACATACTATTGATTTTAAAGACAATGGAAAGACAGGCGAAGAGCATCAACCGATATTTACCGTCGAGTTATATATTGACGGCAATCTTGTCGCAAGAGCAGAGGGGGAAAATAAAAAGTCCGCTCAGCAAAAGTGCGCGCGTCAAGTCTTGGAAAATAATTAGGTCAGTTTGTTTGACAAATATACGTTATAGGACTAAACTGTAGTAAAACGGAGGTTATATTTATGCTTACAAAGAAACAACAAGAGATGGATATCAAAAAGTGGAATGACAGTCAAAAAGCAGGTTACGACACCTGCGGAACATACGATTTTTGTTCAAAGTGCGACAAGAGCCTTGAAAATCCTTGCGATAAAGCAGTCAAGGCAAGCAAGACTGCAAAGCCTGCGGCAAAGAAGACTACGGCAAAAAAGAGCGCAAAGTAATTTTAGCGTTGTCAAAATTATATTTTACTGCATACTATATAAAGTCTATATTTTTTGTAAAATCTACATAAAAAAGATATTGACATACGGTTATAGCGGTGCTAAAATGGCATTGTAAAAAATATAACTTAACGAGGTGTAAAAATGAAAGCAAAAGATTACAGACAATCTGCTTGGAAAAGCCTTAGCGGCAAATGGGGAGTTTGCGTGCTTGCTTTTCTTATCTTTGATTTGATTTCTGCAGCGTGCGCGGGCGGCACTTACTTTGGCGTTGGCGCAGTTGTTGGTTTGATTATTATGGGACCGATAACGCTTGGCGCTTCTATCATAGCGCTCAACGTTGCTCGTGGAAAAGACGCTGAATTAGGAATGCTTTTTAAGGGTTTCAACGATTTTACCAGATCATTGGTATTGTATATTACCAACAATATCTTGATCGCATTGTGGACATTACTGTTCTTTATTCCGGGTATAATCAAGACTTTCTCTTATTCAATGAGTTATTATATCTTGATTGACAATCCTAATCTCACTGCCAACGAGGCAAGAAAGAAGTCTATGGAAATGATGAAGGGCAACAAGTGGAGACTCTTCTGCTTGCAATTCAGTTTTATTGGCTGGTTGTTGTTGTCGTTATTGACCTTTGGAATTTTGATGTTCTGGGTTGCTCCTTATATGGAAGTTGCAAGAGCAAAGTTCTATATGAGTTTGTTGCCTGAAGAAGAGGTTCAAGACAGAGTAGTTGACAACGGTTACGTTGATATAGACGGTGATTTGAATTCGCAAGTTGACGCTTTTTCGAGCGAAAACAAATCTCAAAACGTTGATTTCAAAGACGATTTTGACTTTTCTGACAACGAAGATTTTAAATAAAATCAAAAATTGATTATTGTGTATACGCTCAAAGTATTTTGGGCGTATATTTTTTTATTGCGATTATCAAAAATCAATAGTATAATGTATTTATTGACTGCAAGGAGAGATTTATGAAGACTAGAAATATTGCGATTATAATAATCGCGTGGTTATGCGTAAGTATTTTGGCGGGCGTTATGTCAGGTTGCGCAGGCGTTATTTCAACGGAATACGATGTGGTAAAGCAGACTAAGAAAGACAATTTTACATTTCTCAACAAAAATTACGCGCAAAAAAAACAAACTGTGCTTATTGGAGACTCTATTATAGAGATTTACAATACCGAACTTTTTGACGGAGTTTTGGACACAAAAGTATACAACAGAGGAATAAGCGGAGACACGTCGGACAAACTCTTGGAGAGATTGGAGGACAATGCGCTCAATATTGCTCCTCAAACTTTGGCGGTGCTTGTCGGGACAAATGACTTAAGTCGCAAAATTTCGGCTGACACAGTTTGCGACAATATCAGCAAGGTCGTTGATAAGAGCAAAGAGTCGGGAGTAAAAAGTATAGTAATATGTTCGTTGTTGCCTGTCAACAAATCTATCAACGCCAAAATGGTGGGTATACGCAATAACAAAGATATTCAGAGACTCAACGTGATGCTAAAAGATATGTGTCAGCAAAAACAAGTTGAATATGTCGACCTATATCCACTTCTTGCAGACGCCGACGGCAACTTTGATAAGCAGTATACCTACGACGGTCTACATCCCAACGCGCAGGGTTACGCAGTGATTACACAGGCGTTGGAAAAAGTTTTGTGATAAAGCAAAAGTACCGCAATATAGGCGGTATTTTTTTGAGTAAGAAATAAACAGGAAAGAAATTCTGATAAATTATTTTAAGTTTGATATTTTCAAAAACTTTAATATATGTTAAACTAAATATGTCGACAAAATTTTCGTAGGAGTATTTATGCAGGATATTTGGATAATTGACGACGAGAGAGAACTTGCAGATGCGATTGCAAAATATTTTGCAATGTTCGGTTTGTTCGCCAAGGCGGAGTACGACGCAAAAGCAATAGAGAATATCCCTTGTGACGTCGAAATAGTATTGCTTGACATCAATCTTGGCGCAGATAGCGGATACGATTTGATAGGCAAGATAAAAGAGCGTTGTCCTGAGACGAAGGTATTGCTGATATCCGCAAGAGAAGAAGAGCGGGATATGCTCAGAGGATATTATTTGGGAGCGGACGACTATATTGTCAAGCCTTTTTCGCTCAAGGTTTTGCTCTGCAAAGTCCAGAGGTTGTTGGAGAAAAAGAATACTGCCGAGCATTACAGAGATTTAACCGTAGATAAAAGCGCTATGACCGTCACTCGCGACGGCGAGGAAATCAAACTCAAGAATATGGAGTTTAGGCTTTTTTATTATCTATTTTCCAACAGAGGCAAGGTGCTTGACAAAGACGACATTATCCGCAACGTATGGGGAGAAGGCTATTATACCGACAATACTCTCAACGTGCATATTCGTCGCATAAGAGAGAGGTTGGAGCGCTATCCCAACGAGTATATAGTCACGTTGTGGGGTTTGGGTTATAAGTTTGCATAACGATTTTAATTGATTTTCCGTGGGATAAAATAAAAAGAGGGAATATGAAGAGATTTATTGTTTGCATAGTTACTATTTTTGCAGTCTTGGCTACTGTATGTCTATGCGTAGGCGCGGGCTATGAATACCAAAGGGTGGACAACGTATATATCAACGAAGTTTTGCAGGGGCTAGACAGCGGTCAGCAACCTACGGAAAAAGTCTACGATTATACTCTCTTTGACAAAGACGGTAAAGTGTTGTTTTCTACGGTGGAGATAGAGGAGATGTCATACGACGCGAGGATAAGCAAGGCCTTGGGCAACGGTGATATTGTGGCGGATTACAAAGATTGCAAAGTGGTATTTTATATAAGACCGCAGGCGCGTTTTGAGGAAATGCGCAACAGTTTGTTGATATACGTTGGGATATGTTTTGTCATTATGGCAATTGCGCTGGCAGTATGCACTTATCTTTTGTATAAGCGTACCGTCAAGCCTTTTGAAAAACTCAAAGCCTTTTCGGGAGAAGTGGCGAGAGGTAATCTTGATTTTCCGCTTACGCTTGACAAGTATAATTCTTTTGGGGCATTTGGAGAGGCTTTTGACATTATGCGCAACAATCTCAAGGAGAGCCGCATTGCAGAACAAAAGTCTGTCGTCGACAAGCGCAGGCTTATGCAAGAGATAGGTCACGAGTTGAAGACGCCTCTTGCAAGCATAAAGGCAATTGCTGAGTGCGGCTACGCCGCTGATGGCAACGAAGATTATGCCGTGATACTTGACAAGGCAAGCGCTATTGACAATTTAATCAACGACTTCTATCACGCTACGCTTGAAGAAGAAGGACAGTTGAATATTTTTCTTACGCGTCACTCAAGCAAGGAGTTTGCGCAGTTGATAGTCTCTTGCGATTATAATGGAAGAGTGAGTATCAACACTCCGCCAGATTGCTTTGCGCTTTATGACAAAATTCGTATGACGCAGATTATTGACAATATAATTGCCAACTCTTACAAATACGCCAATACGGACATATCCGTAGAAATGACGGAGCGAGAGGACAAACTTGTTACTTTAATACGCGACAGCGGAGAAGGAGTTCCGCCTGAGCAGTTGAGTTACGTTATGGATAGATTCTACAGAGGCGAAAAGACTGCGGAGAAGTTGGGGCAGGGATTGGGCTTGCATATCTGCCGTAAGTTGGTCGAGCGTATGGGCGGAGAGATGATTTGTCGCAACGACGGCGGTTTTGTCGTGGAGATAGCGCTTCCCAAAATCAATTGAGAAAGAAACAGTTAAGAAAAGAAAGATTGACGACAAATGTCCTTGTCTAAATTGATATTATAATGAGAATGACGAAAGTCAAAGGAGTGATTATGCAAAAGTTAAATGACAATTTCGTTATTCGTACGCAAGGTCTATGCAAGACCTTTTCTATAGGCGGCGTTCAGCAGCACGTACTCAATAATCTCGATATAGATATCGTCGAGGGAGATTTTACGGTAATTATGGGCAACAGCGGTTCTGGCAAATCGACGTTGTTGTACGCATTGTCTGGTATGGACAGACCTACTCTAGGCAAGATAATCTTCGCAGATCAGACTATCACAGATTTTTCCAACGACCGACTTGCCAAGTTTAGGCGCACTAATTGCGGATTTATTTTCCAAGAAGTCTTTCTCAACGACAATATGTCGATTATGGACAACGTGCTTGCCGCAGGCTATCTTTCGGGGCGCAACAGAAAGCAGGTATATCAAGAGGCTTGCGAAAGTTTGCTTCAAGTGGGTATCGGCAAAGATATGTTCAACAAATTTCCTTCGCAGATGTCGGGCGGCGAGTTGCAAAGAGTGGGGCTTGTCAGGGCAATTATCAACTCTCCCAAAGTTATTTTTGCCGACGAGCCGACTGGCGCGTTGAATTCGGCTAACTCCGTCGCAGTGCTCGATATTATGAACAAGTTGCACTTGGGGGGCAAAAGTATCTTAATGGTCACTCACGATATGCGCAGCGCGATAAGAGGCAACAGAATACTTTATCTCAAAGACGGAGTGATACTCAACGAGATAAATCTCGGCAATTACGACGCCTCGCAGGAAAAACAAAGACTTGACACGCTCAAGGCATTTCTCGACGAAATGGGGTGGTAGTATGAAAAGCATTGTCAAATCTCATTTTCACAAAGGCAAGGTGGGTTTTATTATCACAGGCTTGTTTATCATTTTGTCGGTACTTATGATGATAATAGGTCTGTCGATATGTTTTGGCATAGATACGCTTTATCAAAAGGCGAGGAATATATCCAATTCTCCCGACTGCTGGATAAGCGTATTCGAATCGCCGGGCGGAGAGTCGCAGGCAAGGCTTGAGGAGACCCTTAAAAGCAAAGAATATGTCGAGAATTACGACTTTCAGGAAATATACTATTTAGAAAAAGAAGACGGAGAAAACACTGACAAACGATTAGAATTTTATACTACTAACGGTGTAGGCAATATGTTTGTTTCCAATTGGGTCGCGCTAAATATAGACGACGAGAAGAATGCCTTCAAGCCGCAACTTCGCGATACCGTGGAAAAAGATGGCTATAAATTTTACGTTACCGGCAACTTTATTGCCACGACGATGTTTAGCGTAGGTGATAACGTGCTAACGACGATAAACGGCAAGACATACAAAGGATATATCGCGGGTATATACGACGATATGACCAGGATATACAACACTGCCAATCTCTATATTGACGGGGATTTATATCAAGAGATAGCAAAACAGTCTGAGGACGACGGTAGGATCACGAGAGAATATAATTTCAATATCCGCATAGACAGCAAAGACGAAGCAGAGAATGCAAGACTTCAACTGCAACTGTGCAAAGAATTGGAAAGCGTAATAGTACAGTTAAATATTGAGAGGCTCACGCAAGATCCGACGTTGCCGTATATATACTGTAATTATGCAACGCGCTATATATTTACTCAAGGCACCAAGTCATTTATTTTGCTTCTCGGCACTGCGCTCGTAGCCTTTTCGGTAATAGTTGCTATAATAGTGGCTATAGTCATTGGATTTTTGGTACGCTCAAGCGTATTTGACGAGGTGCGTAATCTCGGCGTATTGAAGGCGCTGGGCTATACGACGACGCAATTGCGACTTAGTTATCTTGCGATATACGGCGTAATATGCGGTATATGTATGCTCATAGGAGTTGCGCTCGGCATAGGTCTTATGCCTGCGTTTGTCAACGTGGTCACAGGTATGGCTAGACTTGACTGCTCCAAGGCAATAAGCGTAAACGTCGGCGGAATTTTCGTGGCGGTAGCGTTTGTATTGGCGGTAGTCTCTTCCGTCGTATATCTGTCGACGGCAAAAGTCAAGAGCGTTACGCCGCTGTCGGCTATGCGCAACAACGTGCAGACACATTCTTTTAGACGCAATCGCGCTCCGCTTGACAAGTCAAAGATAAATATCAATGCGCATCTAGGAATCAAGAGCGTAGTGGGCGAAACTCACAGAAGCGTAATGGTAATTTCAATTGTGCTTATTATGTCGTTGTTGTGCTCATTTGTCAGCGTAGTATTTTATAATCTCAAAGTCGATCAGACGGCAATCATAAATATGTCGGCAATGGAGTATGCGGATTATTACGTCAATTTTTCCAATGACGACACCTCTCCGTATTTTGACGCTATTCATAACATAGACGGCTTTGAAGGAGACGTGCGTACTACAGGTGTGGGCTTGGAGATAGACGGCGAATACGGTCAAGGTAGGTTGTACGAAAACTTTGATTATATGCGCACTAAGATGGTCTATAAGGGAAGATATCCCAAGTATGCCAACGAGATACTGATTGATTACGCTTATGCGACGGAGAAGGGATATAAACTTGGTGATAGCGTAACGCTGCATTTGGATAGAGATACTGCCGTAAGTGACAAGAGTTGCGTGATCGTAGGGTATTTTCAAAATTTGCTGGATATGTGCAGAATCATAGGATATCTTGAGATATTGGACGAACTGTACGACATACCTACTCTTGAAGAGTCTAGATACGTTCAGCATTTGATATATTTTGAAAAAGGCAAAGCGCCTAATGCTGACGAACTAAGAGAAATCTTAATGCAGGTAGACGGCGGAAAAGTTATGTTCAACGGTTTTCAGACTGGAGAGAATTATATTGGCAGCGCTTTTCTCGATACGGTAGAGACGGCGGCAGACGCGGTGATGAGCGTATTCTTTTCTATTACTGCAATAGTAATTGCGCTGTTGCTCGTAATGCTTATCAAACTTAAACTTTTGCGAGAAAGGCGCAATTACGCTGTGTATAAAGCGCTGGGATATACGAGCACGAATATAATGTGGCAGATAGCAATATCAATGCTTACGCTTGGTATTATCGGCAGCATTATAGGGGCTTTGGTGGGAGCGCTTATGACTTCGCCGATACTTTCGCTTTTCGGCAAGTATATAGGAGCGGGACACTTCGCATTTATCATTCCTTGGGGCTATACCGTTTGCGTAGTGCTATTCATCTGCGCGCTCATTTGCGCAGTATCTATGCTATGCGCAATACCGGTGCGGAAGATAAATCCGGCAAAGCATTTGCGAGAGAGAGGCTAGGAATTTGTAAAATTGTTTAAAATTGGGTCTTTACATCTATTATTTCTTATGCTACAATATCTATTATAAGGCAGAAAATTAAGAGGGAGAGTATGTTTAAGAAACTAGGTGCAAAGATTTCCGGCGCCGTCAAATCTGTTTTGGGCGCTATCAAAGGCTTTTTCACTCATTGGAACAGACCTGCTGAAGGCAGTTATGTTCCCTCCAAAGAAGTTGTGGCTTATTCCGTAGGCGGTATGGGCGTTCAGTTTATGGCAGTCATCTGCAACAATGTTGTGTTGGCGTCGACTTGCTTGCTGTTGGGCTCTATCTACGGAATGAAACCTACGACTTTGGCAATATTAGGTTTTATCAACGCGGGCGTAACTATTGTTATGCAACCGCTCAAGTCTTGGCTTATTGATAATACTCCGGGCAATAAAGGTAAGGCTAGGCCTTGGCTTTTGTGGCTGTCGATACCCAGCGCGGTGCTGCTCACGGCATTGGCGTATATGGATCCGGGATGGAATGAAGTCACGTTGGCAATAGTAGTCGGCTTGATTTTCATAATAATGAATTTCGTATATCAGTTTTATCTTGGACAGTATACTATGCTTGCGCAACTTATCAGTCCAAATTCGCAGGAAAGAGCAAATATAATTTCCATATCTTCGCTCGTATATTCATTGGCGCCTACAATCACAGGAGCGCTTTTCCCACAGATTGCTAAGTTGTTTGAACTTGAACAACTTGACCAAAATTTCTACCGTACGATTTTCCCTATATTCACTGTTATAGGCGTGCTTATGACTTTGATTGCATATTTTGGCACTAAAGAGAGGGTAATAGTTCCTAAGAATTACGAGAAAAAAGTTAAATTCTGGGACGCTATGAAAAAGATTGTTCGCAATAAATATCTTTGGATATTGAATATTACGACTTGGTTCCAATTCGGCAGAGGCGCTGTTACCGGCGTAATTATGTGGATATATATCTACATTTTGCAAAATGCAGATTTGCAATCGGTATTGTCACTTGTGATGGGTACCGCGTCTGGTATAGGAATGTTTATGGCGCCATTCCTTATCAAATTCTTTGGCAAACGCAACGTCGCAATTTTCAGTAATATGATTATGGCGGCTGCGTCGGCTCTTCTAATAATTTTCCCAAGCAACGTCGTATTGTTGTTTATCTCCACGTACATAGTGTTCTGGGGCGCGGCAGTGCAGATAATTTCTCAACCGGCAATGAATGCCGACGCATTAGATTATCAGCAGTACGCTACCGGAGACAGATTTGAAGGTATGTCGGGTAATCTGGGAATGATAGGACAGATAATAGCATTGGGTACAGGATTTATTATTCCTGCAATATACGAAGTCAACGGACTTTTGGACGACTATGATATACTCTACGACCCGATGGTAAGAAATCCGCTTTTCCGTACGCTTGCGATAATTGCGACTATTTTCGGCGTACTGTGCGCAGTCCCATTCTTCTTCTGGGATCTTTCGGAAAAGAAACATAAGAAAATGATTGAAGAACTTAAAGAGAGAGCGGCAAGGGAGAATATACTCAACGGTTACGAACACGAGTCCGTACTTTCTTCGGGCGAAAACTTCGACGGCACGGATTCTTCGCAAGTCGAGGAGGCTTACCAAAAAGAGGGCGAGAGCGACGTTGAGGCAAATGCAGAGAGCGTAGAGGTCACGACGGACGAGACTGCGTCTGAGCAAATTGAGGATAAAGAGGTGTGATTATGAAGAAAAAGATTTTGATTACGTTTTTGGTAATTATTACGGTTTTGTCTATTATGTTTGCATTTGCAGGTTGCAACGTACAGTTGAACGAGTCGGAGGCGTGGGAAACTTTTGCGGATGCGTTGAAGGAAAGTCAGAAATATTTGCAAGACGAGAATTATTTGGTAAAATACCGTTACAAAGAAGGTGACGTTACGATTACGCAAAAACTCAACGTGGCTTACGGCAATCAATATATTGATGGATGGGATGATTTTATCGTCGCAGATAAGGGCGTGGAAAAGGCGTCGAAAATAAAGACGGATTATTATAATACTTATTACGGTTATTCTTTAAAATCAGGCGTAAAAGCAAAGAAATCAACCAAAGAAGATTATAAGTTGGGGTATTTAGCCGACAATACTTTTTATGAAGGTATGCAAGTGGAAGAATTTTTCAACTTAAAGGCAGGAGATACACTTTATGGCAAGGTGTTGACGGCTGACGAAGAAATCTATAGATACACCTTATCTTACGCTTTGGGTACTCTTGATGGCATTGACAGCAACAGCGCAAAAATTGTTTCTGCAATCAAAAACGGCGCGGTAACCACTTTGCAAATCGTCGTTGAAGACGAGTCGCTGTATTATGGCAAATACAACGCCCAGAGCAACTGTCTTATTGTGCAGATTACGGTTGGTAGAATTACCAAGATTTCTTGCGCGGACGCAAACGAGCCTATCTATTTTATCAACTATGCAGGTCCAAAACTTTCTTTAGCAAGTTATGACAGTGATAAGATAACGCTCGCATAAATCAGCGTTTGATATTCAAAGTTTGTTAAAAAACAGTCGAGGAATTCGGCTGTTTTTTGCGCTTTGCGTACAATCTCTTCCAAAAGTGTCCAAAAATGAAAATTGCTATTGAAAATACTTTTTTGATATGATATAATTTCTTATATGTTAAAGGATGCTTTTACATTATCAGTATGTATGATTTATTAAAAGAGGGAGTATGAAAGACATTATCATTATCGGCGGCGGTATAATTGGATGCGCAGTTGCCAGAGAACTTTGTCGTTATCAAGTCGACGTCACACTGTTGGAGAAATGCGGTGACGTCAGTCTAGGCACGACGAAGGCAAACTCGGGCATAGTTCACGCCGGCTTTGATGCAAAACCCAACACTTTGAAAGCCAAGTTCAATTTGCTTGGCAACGCTATGTTTGACAATCTTGCCAAACAACTCGACTTTCCCTTCAAGCGCAACGGCGCTTTTGTGCTTTGCTTTGACAAAGACGAATTGGACGGACTTAAAGATCTCTATGACAGGGGCGTAGCCAACGGCGTAGAGGGGCTTGAACTGATGGACGGAGACAGAGCAAGACAACTTGAGCCGCATATCAGCGATAAAGTTGTCGGCGCGTTGTACGCAAAGACTTCGGGTATTGTCAGCCCCTACGAGATGTGCATTGCGTATGCGGAGAATGCGGCGGTAAACGGCTGTGAATTTATCTTCAACAAAGAGGTCGTTGACATATCCAAAGACGGTGATAAATGGAAGGTAAAAACAAAGGACGGATGCGAATATCGCGCAGACGTCGTAATCAATTGCGCAGGCGTTCACGCTGACGATATCAACAATATGGTATGCGAAGAAAAGATAAATATCGTCGCAAGAAAGGGCGAGTATATGCTATACGATAAGTCGTGCGGTAATTTGGCGAGCAGAACAATTTTTCAGATGCCTAGCAAGATGGGTAAGGGTGTTTTGGTTGCGCCCACTACGCACGGAAATCTTATCACGGGACCGACCGCAAACGACGTGGACGACAAAGAAGGTCTGTTTACCACGTATGACGGACTTGGCGAGGTATATACAAAGTCGCTTATAAGCGTGCCTTCTCTCAACAAAAGACTTGTTATTACGCAATTCAGCGGTTTGAGGGCGCATAGCCAAGGCGGAGATTTTATTATAGGTGAGAGTTGTCAAAAAGGTTTTTACAACGTCGCAGGTATTGAATCTCCCGGCTTAACATCCGCTCCTGCAATAGGCGTACACGTCGCAGACGAAGTGGCGGATATGCTTTCATTGAGCAAGAAAGAAAATTTTGTAGAGACTCGTAAGGGTATACCTCATTTTGCGACTATGACCGACGAAGAAAGAGCAGAACTTATCAAAAGCAATCCGCTTTATGGCAAAATAGTCTGCAAGTGCGAAGTTGTCACCGAAGGCGAGATAGTCGATTCCATCAATCGCCCTGTGGGAGCAAAAGATGTGGACGGAGTCAAGTTGCGCACGCGTGCGGGAATGGGTAAATGTCAGAGCGGTTTTTGTATGGAAAAGGTGGTGGAGATAATCGCAAGAGAGCGAGGTATCGCATTTGACGAAGTGCAGAAATGCGACGGCGGAAAGATAGTTTTCGGCAAAGCCAAGGGAGGCAAATAGGGTACGTTATGATAAATAAGAATCTTGTAATTATAGGCGGCGGACCTGCGGGACTTGCGGCGGCAAAGAGCGCTTATGACGCAGGCGAGCGAGATATAGTGATTTTGGAAAGGCAGAGCGAACTCGGCGGTATTCTCAATCAGTGCATACACAACGGATTTGGGTTGCATACGTTCAAAGAAGAATTGACAGGTCCCGAGTACGCTTCAAGATATATCGTCGAAGTGCAAAAACGCGGTATTGAATACAAACTTGACACAACAGTGTTGTCGATAAGCAATAGCAAAGTCGTGACGGCAGTCAACGAGACCGACGGTCTTATCAAATATCAGGCAAAAGCCGTCATAGTGGCTTGCGGTTGCAGAGAACGTCCGAGGGGCGGTATTAACGTGGCAGGCAGTAGGTGCGCGGGAATATTCTCCGCAGGCACAGCGCAAAAACTCATAAATATCGACGGTTATATGCCGGGCAAAGAGGTCGTCATTCTCGGCAGCGGAGACATAGGACTTATTATGGCAAGGCGAATGACTTTTGAGGGCGCCAAGGTCAAGGCAGTGGTTGAACTTATGCCGTATTCGTCGGGACTCAACAGAAATATCGTTCAATGTCTCAAAGACTTTGATATACCGCTTTTGTTCTCGCATACGGTAGTCGACATCAAGGGCGAGGGCAGAGTGAGCAGCGTTATAATTGCGCAGGTAGATGAAAGACTTAATCCGATTATGTCGACGGCGCAAGAGATAAAGTGCGACACTTTGTTGTTGAGCATAGGACTTGTGCCAGAAAAAGAACTTGCCGAAAAGGCGGGCGTTAAGGTTTCGCCTGTCACAGGCGGAGCAATCGTAGACGAAAGTATGATGACTTCGGTCGAAGGTATATTTGAGTGCGGCAACGTGCTTCACGTGCACGATCTCGTGGACTTCGTAAGCAAAGAGAGCGAGGACGCGGGCGCAAGCGCGGTTAGATATATTCAACAGGGAGTATCACCCGATGGAAAAGTCAGCGTTGTAGGAGAAGACGGAGTGCGATACGTCGTGCCGCATTATTTGTCAAAGAGCGCAAACCTTGACAAATTGCAACTCAAAATGCGCGTGTCCAATGTATTCAAGAATAAGAGACTTGTTGCAGAGATAGACGGCGAAGAAGTGCTGTCAAAGAAAAAACAAATAGTCACTCCCGGCGAAATGGAGTCGATTGTTTTGACAGGCGAACAAATCAAGAGAATACAAAAGGGCGAGAAATTGACTTTGCGTCTCAAAGATTGACAGGAGAATTGATATGAAAGAAATGATATGTATTTGCTGTCCAATGGGGTGTCATCTACAGGTTGACGACAGTGATAAAAATAATATAACCGTAACAGGCAATACTTGCCCAAGGGGTGCAAAGTACGCAAAAGACGAGGTCACTTGCCCCAAGCGCGTAGTTACTTCGGTTGTCAACGTGACTGGCGGAGAGATAAATATGGTCAGCGTCAAGACGGCAGACGCTATACCCAAGGATAAGATGTTTGACGCCTTAAAACTATTGGAAAGTATCTCTGTTCCGGCGCCTGTGGAAATAGGACAGGTCATTGTCAAAGATATTTTGGGATTGGGAGTTGACTTTGTCGCAACCAAGACAGTGGGTAAAAAAAAATCTAAAAAATACATAGTATCGTTGGATCAAGGTACGACTTCTTCAAGGGCTATTGTCTTTGACGATAAAGGCAAGATAGTGGGAGTTGCGCAAAAGGAGTTCAAACAGATATATCCGCGAGCAGGCTGGGTCGAGCACGATCCTGAGGATATATGGAGTAGTCAATTTGAAGTATTCAAGCAGGCAATCAGCAAGAGCGGAGTGTCTTTGGGTGACGTGGCGGCTATTGGTATCACCAATCAGCGCGAGACTTCTATCGTGTGGGATAAGACCACCGGCAAGCCTGTATACAATGCTATCGTGTGGCAGTGCAGACGTACTGCGGAATATTGCGACGAACTCAAGGCAAAAGGTCTTGACGAGTTGATATATTCCAAGACTGGCTTGACTGTCGACGCGTATTTCTCTGCGACAAAACTCAAGTGGATACTCGACAATGTCAAAGGCGCAAGGCAAAAGGCGGAAAAGGGGCAATTGCTTTTCGGTACGATAGATACCTATCTTATGTGGAAACTTTCGGGCGGAAAAATTCACGCCACCGATTATACCAATGCGTCAAGAACTATGATGTTCAATATCAAGACGCTAGAATGGGACAAGGATTTGCTTGAACTCTTTGATATCCCTAAGAGCGTTTTGCCAGAGGTTTATCCATCTTCATTTAATTACGGAGTTTGTGACAAAGCCGTTGCGGGAGCGGAGATACCAATTTGCGGTGTTGCGGGTGATCAGCAATCTGCGCTATTTGGACATCTTTGCGTGCAGGAAGGCGCTGTCAAGAACACTTATGGCACAGGTTGTTTTACCTTGATGAATACCGGAAATGAATTTGTCGTATCCAAGCGCGGACTTATTACCACGTTGGCGGCGAGTATGCAGGACGGCAGACCGCAATACGTGCTTGAGGGTAGCGTATTCGTAGGTGGAGCGGTTTTGCAATGGCTGAGAGACGAGTTGAGACTCATTTCGTCAGCAAGAGAAGCAGACGAGTTGTCGGCTACCGTCGAAGATACCAACGGAGTATATATCGTACCTGCGTTTGTAGGACTGGGCGCGCCGCACTGGGACGCCAATGCCAGAGGCACGGTAGTTGGACTTACCAGAGGCGCTAAGAAAGAGCACTTCGTACGCGCGGCATTGGAATCTATCGCATATCAAGTATTTGACGTAGTGCACGCTATGGAAAGCGATATCGACAAAAAGATAAATTCGCTTGCCGTGGACGGTGGAGCGAGTGTGTCGGATATACTTATGAAATTCCAAGCCGACTTGTTGCAAGCAGACGTTGTGCGTCCTGCAGTCGTAGAGACTACGGCGTTGGGGGTATGTTATCTTGCAGGGCTCTGCGCAGGAGTATGGAAAGATATAGAACAACTCAAAAAACAAATCGGCAAAGGCAAGAAGTTTGAACCTACAATGGACGAAAAGCGCCGCTATGATCTGCTACTCGGCTGGGAAAGCGCAGTAGCGCGCACTAAGTATGAGTAGTAGTTTGGCTCAAATGTAGGCTAGGCAAATTTAAAATGCGTCTTTTCCGCCCACCCGATGCCAATCTCATTTGAACACATCTGAACATATTATTTGGTTGCTTTTTGCACTATGCTCACTTACTGTACCTCAAGTACAGTTGCACTCGCGTCGTATAAAAATCAATCCAAATTATACAGTTCAGACGCCTTGCGATTTTATTAGATAAATTATTGTATTAGACAAGGCAAGGACGAGCAGGCATACATAAGTATG